>JAZNBB010000063.1:0-28903 GCA_045586845.1 Eubacteriales bacterium | reverse complement strand
TCTTCCCGATTTTATGAGCTGGCATATTCTTTGTTGCAATCCAGCGCAGAGCGGTATCTCGGCTAATGCCGAGATATTTGCATATCTCCGGCATGGAGTGATAGCGATCAATGATTTCCGACATACTATACACCTCGCATTTGTTTTTATTTATTATATCACAAAATGCGCATTTTGTAAAGTACTGTAAGATACTGTATGATTTTGCGATTGATAGTATGATTGGATGCCGCTTCAGCAGCATCCATCTTATCATATCAGTTCACACATTCGTTAAAAAATTAAAGTGTAATATATAAAACTTTTGCTACATGAGTGGAGGTAAGTACTGTTTTCCTGCTATTAGGGTGAAAACCCTTAAAGCAAACGCGTTCAGAGTTTTGCTATGGATGGTAAGCGAATAGTAGCGTTTTTGCAAAAGTAACAATGTAACACATCAAAGTAACACCCCAACGGGTAGATTTTTAGCCGAAAATATGATAAAATATGGTCAGAAAGAACGGAGGTGCTTCTATGGAGTATGGAGTTTTCCGAAAGATTAAAAGAACTGCGGAGCGAAAAAGGCATATCTCAAGCAAAGCTCGCAGCCGATATACATATCTCAAGATCTGCTGTTGCCAAATGGGAAAACGGCTTGGGATTGCCGAATGATGAGTCGCTTAAACTGTTAGCCGATTATTTCGGTATCGCAATCAACGAACTGATCCCTAACAAGAGCAACGAAGAAATCATTGTGTCGAAGAACAAGACCATCGACCAACAGAAAAAGGTCATCATCGGGTTTGCGGCAGGATGCGCTATTGGTCTGTTTATCTTGGGGTTCATCTTTATAGAACCTCTGAGGGAGAGCTTGGTTCAGTTAGGCTTAGGTATAATTTGCGTGATACTTGGTATCTTCAATATGTGCGGAAATATCGGCACGATCCATTGGTACAATCGCCGTAAGGTCACGAAGGAGAATCAAAAGGCATATTGTATGTTCGTCGGTCTTGGAACGGTCATTGTCGGTGTAGCTATAATTGCCGGAGCTGTTGTTCAAGCATTAGGACACATAGCGGCAAGTGGGTTGGTAATTGGTGTAGGCGTTCTGCTTGGATTAGCCCTTATCCTATACGCGCAATTCAAATATAACAGAGGTCTGTTCTAAAGTTATTCTAATACCTTAAGCCCTCGTTCCATCACGGAGCGAGGGCTGACGAAAACAATCGTCAGCCCTCAAAATTTGAGTCGCAGAAAGCAAAGAAAAAGGATTTTCAAAAAACACTTCAAAAATAGCTTAAAAATCTGCAAAACCGGTGTCCTGTGCCGAAAGAAAGCGTTTTGTTAAAAACTGTGGTCTTTTGGCACGAGAGCAAGTTGGAGATAATAAACAAAAAAATCAGTCCTAATCTTATGAAAAGGACTGATTTTTTAGTGCATAAAGCACAAATTTTGGTCGGAGTGACAGGATTCGAACCTGCGGCATCGACGTCCCAAACGCAAAATCCCTTGTAAAATAAGGGCTTTTGAGTGATTTTTGATGCTTTTTAATCTGAAATCACTGCTTTCGTGTGCTCTTTCAAGCACTGTTTCCACGTAGTCCGGAACCGTATATGGTCAAGATTGTGGTCGGAATCCAAACTCCATATTTTCTCCCACCTCGCGCGAGCCGCAATCTCCGCCCCGAGGTGGATTTTTTGTTATCACCATTATACCATAAAACAGTGGACATTTCAAGTCCTTCATAGATCAAAAAGTGATACGCTGTAATCAAAGATTACGATACCCCCGTTTTACCGAGGGCATCAATATATCATACAACTTTCCAGTGACCGTTTTTCTTTGCACCAATTCGCACAATAAAACCATTGTCAATTAGATTTTTGATAATTCTATCAATTGTACGTGCCGGAATGGAAAGATTATCGATTAGGGCTGCCCTTGAAACGGATGGATCACTTTTGATTGCGTTATAAACTAACAACTCATTTTCTCTCAACAGCGATACATCTGGATTTAATTCGCCATTCAATTCGCCACCAACATAGTTAAGATTCGGCAAAATCAGCGTAAAGTTATCGCTATCGGAAACACATCGCGGTTGCTTCTCTTCGGTGTAGCTTTCTGCGAAAGCATAATCTTCACAGATTATCTTAAATCCCCTGCCGAGCAGGCCATGAAAGCAGGAAGTGCATCGAATTACTGCTCCGTCAGTAAATTCACCTCTCGCCAGCTGCCCGATTCAACCAGCACAGTCTTAATCTCCTGTCCCTCAAACGGCAAGGAAAAATCAAGTCCCAACGCAGAAATATGCACGTTTCCCATGACCGCAGCATCGTGATAATTGAACAGGCGCAGTACGTAGCCGTTACCATCCTTGGACGGCTTGCAGGTATCCAAACGTACGCCCTTTACCACGAATTCTCCATACTTGCGCTTCTCATAGCCACCGCAAAATGCAGAGACCGCCATGCAAGGCTCATTGTGAATCTGAGCCTTGATATCCGTCGTTTGCTCGATCTCGGATACCGAGCCCAGCAAAATACCAAAGGTAAAGCGATGTTCTCCCTGATCCTGGCGTGCATAATAGCGTTCCAGAGGCAGGCGAGGACGGTCATCAATGCGATGACTTGTATAGGTCGGTGCGCGCAGCATGCTGGGACAAATCGCGGTATCTGTCAGCAAGCTGCCATAACAGCAATCGTTTAGGATCGCCATAGCGCGGTCCGCACCGCCGTCCTTTGCCATCACCCATCTTTGCGCAATCATTTCGTGCGCCGTGGAAAGCGGCTTATTGCCAAACATATCCTGACCGCTGTAGGTTGCTTTTTCAAATGCGTGCGGCAGCTCCATGCGAAGCATGGTATCATGCTGATTCCAATGCACCGTGCACTCTATGCTAACGTCGCCTCCCTGCTTGGGAAAACGCCAAACCACATGTGCAAAGGACTTATCATAGCCAAGCAATGCCTCAACGCAAGTTCTCGCATCGCCATCCTCGATGACACGAAGCGGAGAAACGTCCTCCACCTCGCAGCCTGCATATTCCGTAGCACGCTTGCGATCCAACAGCGTAAACTGTCCGATGCGAGGCCCAAAGCTCTTACGATTGATCAGCCAAGGGTCACAGTCGTCCTCAAACACAGCCAAAGCACCAAAGCCGGGGCGTACGTATTCCACGCCGCCGCGCGTCATACTCTTGATCGTACCGCTGCGCGTATCAAATACGCAGATCGTCTCTCCGGCTGTGATCGTATATTCCGGCTCCCGCGTCATGTCAATGATCTTGAACGGCTTTTCGGGCAGCACGTGCAAACGGCAATCAAAGCGATTGACCGACATGGGCTTCAGCGTTGCCGTAAAGCAAACGCGCTTGCGCCAATCCAGGTTCATGCTGCTCGCTTCCTTTTCCATCTGTGTGGGCAAGGCAACCCCGTCACAATACACGGTACCCGAGGTGAAATTGGGCGTCCAGTTCTGATCCGCCAGCATAAATTCACATTCAAACACGTCGGTGACCGGATAGGGATGCGGATTGAGCACCAGCAGCGGAATATCGCCATCTACAGGCGGCTGCTGATCTCTTGCCAAAGCGTACAGCCCTGCTGTCAGCAAACGATCGGTTTCCTCTAACCCATGATGCAGCAAGCGAACCGAGTCTTCCTCTGCGAGCTGCACGCACGTGCCCGGCAAAATATCATGGAACTGCGCAAACATCAGATCCTTCCACAGCTTTTGCAGCTGCTCGGCAGGGTACTGTGCCACGCCCTCCATCTGACACAGCGAGCTGACGCGTTCGGCCATCATCAGCTGCCCCTCAAGACTTCGATGTAGCTTCTTGACCTTGTGCATGGAAGTATAGCAACCCGCATCCATCGGATTGAGATCGTAATCTACTACAGGCAAGGAGTCAATATCCAGCAGATCCATAAAGGTGTCAGGGTTCGAGTGAATGATTTCGATCTCCCCCGCTTTTCGGTCGATCAGTGCATTGATTTCGGTCAGATCCACGCGGGAGGGTCCGCCGCCGTGATCTCCGATTCCCCAGCAGCGCATCAAGATCTCTTGATCCCCATTTTGTCCGATATAATCCTCAACCACACGTGCGGCTGTGCCGTAAAGCGTGTTGTAGGGGGTATTGAGTCTGTACCCCTTGACCTTGGATCCGCTGTAGCCCTTCCAGCAAAAACGCTGCGGCAAATCATCCAGCAAACCTATACCGGGATCGGGGCGCATCATCATATACCCCTCATATCCTGCCTTCTGCAAGATCTGAACCAAGCCCTTGGAATGGCCAAAGCTATCCAGATTGACCGCGGTGTGCACGCGCACGCCAAACTTTTCCATAAAGTACTCGTACCCCGTCTGCATCTGACGCACAATCGACTCACCTGCAGGCATATTGCAGTCGGGCTGTAAATACCAGCCGCCCATGATCTTCCACTTGCCCGCCGCCACCAATGCCTTGATGCGGTCAAAGAGTAAGGGATCGTGCTGCTCTACCCATTCGTACAGCAGCGCTTCATTATGACAAAAAACAAAATGATCAAATTGCTCGCAAAAATCCGCTGCTACGCGAAAAGTAGATAACGCAGCACCCAGACCTTCCTGCCAGCGCCATTGCCACACGGGGTCCATATGGGCGTTACAAACCAAATGCAACTTTCTCACGGAAAACACTCCTCTCCTTCATCAGCAGTCGGATATCTCAATCATCGCACGTCTTCCCGCAACGTCTGCCTCCTGAAGGCATACCTCCACCTCAACGTCGCAGGGCTTGGTCACGCTCACGCGGTACTCGGTTTCAGTCTTGACAATGCTGACCGAAATCACACCGTGCGGCGTGGGTACCTCGCCGCAAACGTTACGTAACGTTCCCGTTTGAGGCGAAATCCTTGCTTTGGCAAAGCCCGCAGACAGCGGCATAACGCCCAGCACGTACGTTTGCATCAGGTATCCAACCCAGCCGGACCAACCGTGCGCCGCGCTGTTATAGCAGTCATCCTTGGGAATATAGTAACAGGTATTGCTGTTAAATACGGGATTTTCGGGGTCAACGATCTCCCAGTACGTATCGGTCTCGTCAAAGTAAGGCTGCGCCCAGCAATTTCTAATCAGCTGCAATGCTCCCTCGGTATCTCCCGAAACAAATCTTGCCTGCACCTCGTATGCATTGATAAACGGCCATACCTTGCGGTTATGCGCCCACATAAAGCGCTCCAGCTCCGCAACGGGATCGGGTGCGGAATGCACGGCCCGGATCAGCGGATAGCAACGGAGCGCGGGATCCAAGTGCGCGTTCGTTATCTTCTTATCCATCGTGGCAGAGCCGTAAGGCGTCCACATATGCTCCCGGATATACGACAGAATGCGCCCCGACTGTTCCTTGTCCGCAATGCCGAACAGCACGGCATACACGTTGATATCCAGCAGTACGGGCAATTCATCCGCGACAAGGCGGATGGCCTCTTCGTATACGCCCTTTTCCTCGTTCCAAAACGTCAGATTCAGATTTTTCTTGATCTTTTCTCTGAGCGTCTCCCATCGTGCAGCCTCTTTTTCAAAGTGGAACACTCTTTCAATCTTTGCAGCACACTCCAACGCAAAATACAAAATCGCCTGCGTGCCTGCATTGCATCCCTCGCGCGGGATGGTCCACATCCAGCTTGCATTATTGGAAACGAAGCCCCGCTCGTCGACACGTGAATCGGTATAGGCAAGGATATTGCGCACAAAGGGCAGCGCATGCTCCAAAAAGCTGCGGTCACCCGTGTACAGATAGCACTCCCATACCGCAACGATGCCCCAATAATTATATTCGGTAAAACCCTGCCACGTAGAGCCCGAGCCAACCGTCAAGCCGTCGTTTCCCGCCAGATCGCCAAACAGCGCAAGGCTGCTCTTGCAAACGTCGTAAGCCGCAAAAGAGGTATACACGCCCAAGGCCTCTGCGCGCACGTCGCCCAGCCATACCTCACGGTCACGGCGCGGGCCGTCCATGAGCACGTAGTTGCCCCAAGGTCCCTTCCATGCAGCACTGAATGCTCCGATTCTCTCGTCAAACGGATTCATGCGGAAGCGGCAGCTCTCTCTGTATTTTTGCATATTCAGCTCCAAGGTGTAGGCACTGCGACGCCATACGGTATTGAGTGCCTCATCCTCACAGGTAAAGCTGCCCACGTAGCTGACGGGATACTGCGAGGAGATCAGCGAGACCTCCACGCCGTTTGCATAAACGTCGTTGGCCTGAATGGAATCCGAATCAATATAAAGACACAGATAACGGCATGCAATATAGTAATCTCCCAGATATTCCCCGCCCTGCGGCATGGGAATGCGCTGCGAAAGATGCAGACAATCCGAAACCGGACCGTAGCGGATGACAAACGAATCCTTGCTGTGCGCACCCATCTTGATCTGTAAATATCCGGTGACCTTTCTGCCAAAATCAAAGATCACTCGCGGAGATTTTTTCTCAAAGCCGCAAGCAATTTTTCCGATACTTCCTACAGTCTCAGTACCGCAAACCAACTCTCCTTCACACGGATCTGCGGATATGATCTTGGGAATCAGTAATTTTCCTGCCATGTTGGATCATCCTTTCTCTTTTGCTGTATAAAACGTAACGCCTTGTAATGCTATGATACCACAACCCGCACCAAAACTCAAGCGCAGTCCGCGAATTTTTGATCCGACCTGCAAGCGGTCGCGCAGATCCACGTCGTATGCCCGCATCTGCGGATACCATGCCAAAGAACGGCTCAGCGTTGTATCGCTCGCACACGAGGTCAGAAACGCAATCTTTTGCCATTGCTCGCCGTCCTCGGTATATTCCAGGTAAACCCGCGGATCAAGCGTGACATTGAGCATTACGACTCTCGCCCCCTTCACCTCGGACGCATCCAGTTCAAACGAGCCCGTACTCAGCGCCGCTCCGTGGCTGCCAATCGCTCCCCAGCCCGTTCTGAAGGGGCGGTACTCCCAGTACAAAAGCCCCAAGGGCTCCCAATTGATCTCGGGAGAAAAGAAACCGTATTCGCCATGCGCGGAATTGACCAAAAAAGAACCGTTTTCAAGTGCACTGATTCCGCCGAAGAACTGCTCTCTTTGGCGTAAGCCCGACACACTCGGCGTCACTCGAATTGCACCGAGGCTGCAAGTGCTCCACGCGAATATGCATACCGCTCCATCGGCCAAATCCGCATCGGTTGCGGTCATGATCAGCAAGCGGTTGATCTGCACCGTTAAGGTATCGCCATGGCATTCAATGACAACGCGGTTCCACCCGTGCGGCTCCAAAACATTGCACGCCTCTCTTTTCAGCAGCGTGCTTTTGCCCGACACCACCTTAACAAGCTCTGCTTCATGACCGCGCAGGCATATCTCGTACCGATCTCCGTTTTCGAAGCAGCGCACACCGATCGAGGCTTCGCCGCAGATCTGCAGATCCGTACAGTAATCCTGTCCGACAAACCGAGTCCGCACGCAATCACCCGCATGCAAGACCAGGCTGCCGTTATAAATCGTTCCGCCCTTCATAGAGGCGAATATTTCCGTTTTGGCGCAATTGAAGCACTCCGCCACCGCAAAGGTATATGTCTCAAGCCCGACAATATCCAAAGGGAAAACGCCGTCAGCCCTGTCGGCATGCAAGGCCTGCTCCTTGGCCTTTGGCACGTACGGCGCAACACCGTCCTGTGCCACGTCCACGCATCCCTCTATGCGAATGCGCTGATGCTCGTAGCGATAGGAGGAATAATCGATAAAGGAATTCCCCGCTGCCGCACCAAAAGCACCGTTATGATAAGAAACGCAGTCCTTGATCACGTTTTCTCTTGAAATTCCCGCAGATTCGGGATGCTCCATCGCCAGCACAAACGGGCCTTGGTTATCATGCGCAAGCACCTGCTCAAAGCAGCAGGCTACGTTGCTTTGCTCCCAATCCACGGCGCACGCATCAAAAATCCCCAGTGTATTGACGGTATAGCCAACCTCTACGTTGAACAAGCGACAATGATGAATATTTTCTATCAGGCAACCGGTTGAGCCGAATTTGGTAGCCCTGTCACCCGTATAAAGAATACGGGAATTCTGCAGCGTCACGTACCCATCGGCTGCCATAATTTCCTCATAGGTGTGCACGTCACGTACACCGTAGATCATGACGCCCTGAATATGCGAATCACTGATGTCCAGGCGGTCAAATAAGGCGTGTCCTCCGCAAAACTGGAACGGGCAATCGGTATTTCTCAGGGTCACGTGATGGACGCTTAAGCTGCGCACATAGTGCAGCCACATACCGAACGCCAAGGGCGCGCCGCACGGCAAATTCGGTTCGGGATCAAACTCCCTGCCCGTGGTAACATTGCGTATGGTGCAGTAGGAGATTTCAATATCCTCCAGCATTTGCGCGGCAGATCCTCGCACGGCCGCAATTCCCAGATGATACCCGTCAATCTGTAAATGGCGTATACGGTATCCGCCCTTGACCGAAGCATGCTGCAACGAGATCGCGGGGCCGTTCTTGACCGCACCCAAAAGACGGGGATCTTCCCCCTCACCGTATGCGTCAATCGTGATCCAACGGCCGCTTTTGGCGTCTCCGCTGCCGTGCAGCTCCAAATGCGCACCGTAAAAAACGTCTCCTCTGCGCAAAAGAACGCTGTCGCCCGGCTGCAGCACAAGCGAATTGACCCTCTCCACGCTTCTCCATGCCGTCTGAGGTGTCAGACCGTCCGAAAGATCACAGCCATCGTTGCTGACGTAATAGATCTTCCCCGAACCCAAATCGTCGGGCAAAGCATGCACGTGCTCTTGAGGTCGATTCCCGACGTCCGGATCGGACAGAATAGAAATCTGTTTTATCATATCAATCTCCATGTTTATCCAACTCAGTCTCGGGAGGCAGACATTCCAGCATGACCAAGGGCTCAGTCCCCTCGCGTCTGACTGTAAAGCCCTGCATATCGGCAGGCAAGAACAATACCTCGCCCCGATCCAAGCTTCCTTCTTTCGCACCGCAGGACCAGGTTGCCCTTCCGGACACCGCTACAAGCAAAGACGGTGCTTCATGGCTTTGATGCAAATACCTGCCGTACACCTCAATTCTTTTGAGTGCAAATGCTTTGGTGCGCGTATAATCGATCAAAGAATCCACGCGCACGTCATCATTTTGCTGCAAGCAAACAGGCTCACATTTGAATTTGGAAAGCATTTCACTCTCGCTCATGCCTTGATAATGGAAGCACTGCATCATGCGATCAAATCCGATGCCCTGATGCAGCATATACTCGTTCAATACCTCGCCTTGCGGCGTTTGACGCTCCACACTGATTGTATAATCGGTGGGCTCTTGAATTTCCAAGAGCAAAACGCCCGAGCCGATCGCATGCGGCGTTCCTCCCTGTACCAGGTACATCTCGCCCGGCTTGACCGGAATACGGTGCAGACTGTTTGCCATCGCGTCAATATCCTGCGCGTCAAAATAAGATTGCCACGTCTCCCTTGTAATACCCGGCTTGAAGCCGAGCAGAATATAAGGCTTCTCGCCATCAATCTCACGGCCGCCCAGGATATACCAAGCCTCGGTTTTTCCGAAATCCGAACAGAAAAACTCTCGCGCCTTTTGCTTATCCGGATGTACCTGTATGGGCAACCGCTCTGCGGAATCCAGAAATTTGACCAAAATCCCCAAATTCTGCCCCAGGCTTTCCAAATGCCGTGCCCCGAAATATCCTTCGGGATCCTTTGCAAGAACGTCGCACAAATAGTCTCCGTCCTCGGTACGGCTCAAGCCCTCCTTTTCAGGCTTCCCTTCCCTTGGCAAATTGTTTGCCTGCACCAAGGAAGCAAGCCAATCCTCGGGGTAATAGGAATCCTTTCCTTGCTCGGCACCGCAAAATTCATCTAATAATTTTCCGCCCAGATAAATACGCCACACTCGGTTAGGCTGCATTTTCAAGGGGAAGCGTTCTTGGTTGTGTTCCGTCATTCTCATATGTCCTTTCTGCGCAGCCGGACGCTGCACATCCCTTGATGGAGACAGCGCCGCACAAAAATCCATCTTGTGCGGCGCGCTCTTATGTTGATTTGGATCAGTCTTCTTTTTTCTTTCTACAGAATGCTGCTGCAAGCAGAGCCGCACCGATAACTGCGCTTGTACCGATCACGGATTTGCAGCCCTTCCCCGGCTCTTCCCCATCATCGGTCTCGGTTTCGGCGGAACCGTCTCCCGTAGTTTGCTCAGGCTGGGTTTGCGCCTGTGTGGCCTGCTCGGGCTCTGTCTCCTTGCCTGCCTCGTCAGCGTTCCCCAAATAATTGACGGCGCTCTCGTAGTTGAGCTCATGGATCGCCCATTCCTGCATCGTACCTGCGCCGTTGGATGCAGCAAATGCAAAATATCCTACGCCGCCCTCGTATACGTCAGCACTCAGCCAATCCAGTACGGCAACCTTTTCATCCTCGAAATACACCGCAATTCCCTCGGAGGTCTTCTTGATTACTACAAAGTAGGCCGTGCCCTCTTCAAACGATTCCAGCGTAATACTCGTGCTGTGTGCACCAAGCGCTTCGCCCTTGAGCATGCTCATCAGGGTCAGCTCCGCAGTGCCGTCATCCTTGGCAACGATTTTCGCAAGCAAGCCCTGGGCTGCCTCGGGATCCTCGGTGTAGCCCTTGGCATTCAGCAGCGCAAAGCTCATGTATGCATTTGCGTCCTGTGCAGAAGTCACAATCTGCTCAGGGCTGAATACAAAGCAGAAATTGCTCATATCCAGGCCGTTCTTGAATACGCTTGCAGCAGTTGCTGCGTCATACTCACCGTTGTTATATCCGTGGATGTACTGCCCGCGCTCAACCGTGATCTCCAAAGGAGAGCCGGTCTCCCACTGCAATTCACCCTCAAAAGGAATCTCAGAGGAGAAATAGGTCTTTGAGAAATTGGAATAGAAGCTTGTTACGGTAACGTTTGCCAAAAAGCCCTTAACACCGCTGAAGCAGAAGCCTACGTATCCCGTATCCGGAATCGGCCATTGATCATTGTTGCCGTGGTCGCCCGGCACGTGCGTGGGGAATTCAAAGCCTTCTACCACAACCTCGTCATTCATGATCACGTCTACCATGGTTGTTTCATTCCCGGTATAAGTTTTCTTTACCACGATATGATACGTTCCGTTTCCGTAGATGCAGCCAAAGGTGTTTGAGCCTGCAGGTGTGCCGTAGTTGGTGACGGCGGGAACCTCGTATTTCAGCGCGGAGCAGCTGTCGTTAAAGGTAATACCCACGCCGTTGTTGGCAAGGTGATCCTTGTTATCGCTGACAAGCGCAAGGAACACAGAGCCTCTGTCAATATCCTCAATGCAAAGATCGAATTCAATGGTATAGTCGGCCATATAGGCGGGATTGAACTCCATGTAATTCTCGGTATTATCGCCAAGAGCATCCGAGTTGATCACCAGCATGCCTCCGCTGGGGCCCGCATAGTCCATATCCATATAGTCGAAATACAGCGCATCGCTGCCTTCCTTCTTGTAGGACAGGTCGCCCTTACCCACCAAGGTCCAGCCTTCCATGTTATGGTAATTGATTTCGTCGATCGACGAGGGATCGTCATATTCACCCGAACCTTCACCGGGCTCGGTAGTGTTTTCCTCAGACTGTGAAGGGGCTGCGAAATACGTCTTGCTCTGTCCGCCCGCAGTGACGGTCAGGTTCTTGACGTAGCCTTGGTTATTTCCCTGCACAAAGATTCCCATGTGGCCTGCACCGATCCAGCCCTCGGGCAGCGCATATGCATCCCAATAAACCTCTCCGCCCACGGTCACGGTCAACTTGCCATCCTGCAGCTCAATGACAACGTGCTTCTCTCCCGCACCGTTGATATTGGGACGCAGCATGCTGTTGTTATCACCCATCAGAATGTCGGACGAGCCGCCAACGTTCTCGGTCTTAATAAAGGTCCAGGAGTCGATAAAGCACACGGTGACGTAGCCATCCATCAGATTGGCGGGATTGTTACCGGCAAAGGAGAACGCCAGGTAAGAACCCGAAAAGTTTACGTCAAACTCAAGCTTGAAGCCCTGCTTGGTCGTCGCTGCAGGGAAAAGCTCCCCGTTGTTGAGCACCAGCTGCTCGGTCGTGGTAGAGTTGAAGCGCAGTGCACCCGTTTCGGCGTCCTGGCCGAAATACGACGCGTCCGGAGCACTTTGCGTGCCGATATACGTCCAATCGGGATCAAGCGCGGGCTGTGCACTCGCCACAAGCATACCCGCAGGCAACAGAGACAGGCACATCAGTGCTGCGATGCACAGCGTTATCATGGAAGAAATTTTCTTTTTCATTGTTTTCATCCTTTCTACGTATCAGAAGATAGTATATTTATTTATAGACAGTCACGGTTTTTACCGCAACCTGTCCCGAGGTCCCTTCAAAGCAAATGCGCACGTTGGTGATCTCCCCCGTCCACTCAGGTACGTCGCCAAGATCCACCTTGTACACTTCGAACGGAATACGAGCCAACTCTCCGTAGCCATCCGCACCTGCATAAGCGGTATCAATGGTCACGCCGTGCCAGGTTGCGCCGTGGTCGGTGCTGAACTCAAAGCGGACCTTGCCGCTGTCCGTACCGTTCATCAAAACCAGCTGCACCTTGCCATAACCGGTGACGTTCATGGATGTCTCGCGGGAAATATTCGCTCCGCTTTTCTCAATGCGGCCCCATCCCGCTTCTCTGGGGCGCGAGATCCATTCGGACATATTAGTCGGTTGCCAGTTCTGCTCGGTTTCATTCCAGTTTGCGCTCATGGCCAACGCTCCGAATCTCATAGCGTTTCGCACTTCGTAATCCGAAGCAAAACGGGTTGCCGACGCATATTCACACACGATCAGCAAGTCCGCCAACGCATGATCCTTGGTGCTCAGCGAAACTGCACCCCGATCAAACGTTTGATCGTACACACTGCAAATCAGCCGATCATCCAGATAGGTTTCAATTAAATCTCCTTCGGTTTCGATGCGCACGCGATACCATTCGTCCACACTAAGCTCCGCTACCGTCAGCTCCTCTATGACCTCAAGCGCACCGTCCACGCTTTTTTGCATGATCACCTTTCCCTTTTCAAACGACCAGATGTATCCGTTTTGGTCATCGGGGCTCAAAAAGGTCAGATCTGCCGCTCCCTGCAGATAGCAGGAAACACTGTATTCGGATCCCGCATACGCAGTACGCAGCTTTGTATCTTTACTCAAAACCAATCCGGAATTCGCAAGCTCATACCCCTCGGTCACCGAGAAGCGCTCCCCATCCAAGAGGAAATCGAAGGATTCGTACAACGCAAGCTCTCCGGAGATCATATTCTCGACCTTAAGCTTGGAATACGGCTTTGCGCTGGTGGTTTGTCCATCCGAATACGGAGCCGAGCCGGGTCTGCCGATATCAATACAATTTTCAATGGTAATGGCCTGCTCCGGATTGTGATAGCTGGTAATATCAATAAAAGTGCCCTTTTCCACCGTGCCGTGCAGTCCGTTGTTAACCGACACACAGTTGCGGATGATATTGCCGCGAGAATTTCCCTCGCTGGCACCGTGCTCCATGGCAAGCACCATGGCGCCGAAGTTGTCGTGCGCATAAAGATTTTCAATGACACAGTTGATATTGCTCTGCTCCCAGTCAACGGCCACGGCATCGTATGCCGCCAATCCGTTTACCGTATAAGCAATCTCAACGTTCTGTATCACGCAATCGTGCAAATTCTCAACCAGCACGCCCGTGCTGCCCCACGTGCCCACCTTGGCACCCGTGTGCAAAATGCGGGAGTCCTTCAAAACAATATTTCCAAGTGTGCTTGCAACCGTCTCGTAGTCCAGATCTCCAATCGCGCCGTAGAGCATGATGCCCTGCATATTGGATTTGCAAATATCCAGATCCTGCAAGGTCACGTTGCCGCCAAACACCTGGATCGGGCAGTCGGTATTATATAGCGTAATACCCGAAACCGTGACGTCCTTGACATTGTACAGCCACATGCCAAAGGCTAATGCAGCTCCGCCCGGCAGCAGACTGTGGTCACCGGAATCATGGAACTTGTTGAGCGTGATATTCTTGATCGTCAGATCCGATATGATCAGATTGTGAAACGGCTCCTCGGAGGGGGAACGCTTTACGCTGATCCCTTGCACGTAGCCATCAATATCAATATGGCGAATGCGATATCCGCCCGTCGTAACCGAGCGGTTCAGGGAAATCGCTGGAGAAGCTTTGGCAGGGGCAGTCAGTAAAGGATTCGCACCGCTTCCGTAGGCATCGAGAGTAATCCAATACTCATCACGCGCCTGACCCGCTCCCTTCAGCTGCATATGCACGCCCTCAAACACGTCCCCGCGCTTGAACAGCACGTTATCCCCCGGCTTGAGCGTCAATGCATTGATGGGCGCAACCGTCTGAAAGGGGGTCTGCTCGCTCAGGCCGTCGTTGGCGTCGTTTCCCTCGCTGGAGCTTACGTAATATGTGTTTCCCTTACCAAGATCGGCAGGAGGACCCGAAAGGCCATCGGACGCATCGTTTCCAAGCGTAGTGGATTTTGCCACAGCAGGCAGCAGGCTGCCGACATACGGCTCGTTTGACTCTCCACCCAAGCTGCCGTTCGCCTCTCCCGAGGTGGATTGCTCGGGCAAATCGGGGTTTACGGGATGACAAGCAGTAATCACACAGGCTACCAGGAACAGCGCAAACACCATCAACGTTCGTCTTTTCAAGCGACTTTGCTTCAAATCCATAAAGCCCTCCTTTTTTGCATGCTTGATATTATCATTATATCACAAATCGCACGTTATTGTCAAGTGAGTTGACAATATAATGCTGCACAAACAATACCGCCCGTTTTTGTTTATATCGCCCAATGTTATCCGATCTCATGCGCTGTCTTGATTGTTGAACGTTTGGTTTTTTTCAGATTTTGTTATTTGCCTTGACAAAATAAATTCTGCGTGTTATAATATCACATCACCAAGAATGACACACCCCCGAAAATTTATTTCACAAGGAGAAATCAAATGAAAAAAGCTCTTGCAATGCTGCTTTGCAGCCTCACGCTATTCTCCGTGCTGTCCGGTTGCTCGAATGCAGGACCGGACGAACAGGAATCCTCCTCTGTAAATGAAGAAGAAACTCTTTGGATCAGTCCTTCCCTGGCTCCCGGCGATTCGTTTGCGGGATCGGAGTACAATCTCTTGGCAAATGCCGCAATGGACGTGGGCACCGAGGAGGCATCCTCGGATCCGTTAGAGGATGCCATTTATCGCAGAAACGACAAGCTGGAATCCACTTACGGCATTCAGATCAACACGCTGCTGGAACCCGACTTTGAAAAAGTGAACTCCATGGTTTCTGTGGACGTCAGCGCCGGCACCGGTGATTACGACACCGTATATCAGCACATGGTCAGTGCCGCAACCGGCATGGCACTCAATGACCAGCTCGTAGACCTGACCTCCTTGAACTACGTGGATTTTGAGCAACCTTGGTGGGATTCGGATGCCAAAGAAGGCTTTATGATCGGTCAAACGCAATTTCTGGCCGTGGGAGACCAGCTGCCCCGCACTCTGTTGGAGTCTGCCTGCATTGCGTTCAACAAAACGCAGTTTGACGATTTGTCATGGGAATACCCCTATGCTCTGGCAAGAGACGGCGCATGGACGCTGGATGAGCTGAACAGACTGACCAAGGATCAGACCAAGGACCTCAACGGCGACGGTAAAATCGATTATGAAAACGATTATTACGGTCTGACCAGCTGGCACCTTGACAGCCCCTTCAGCTTCTTCTTCGGCTCGGGTGCAACCTTCTTTACAAAGGACGAGGACAACTACCCTGTATACGAGGTTGACCAGGAAAGAATTCAGAGCATTTACGATAAGGTATATACCACCTTTATTACCAACGACTCATTGTACATCACCGACAGCAACATCTGGAGCGAGGGCTTCAAGGTATTCGCTTCGGGCAGAGCCCTGTTTACCGCCTGCTCGCCCACCAATATTGCGAACGCGGCATATGGCTTTAAGGATATGGCGGACGAATACGGCATTTTGCCCCAACCCAAATACGATGAGGACCAAGAAAACTACATGAGCTTTGTCAACGGCGCAGCCTCCGTGATCGTCGTGCCCAAGAGCCTCGGCAATGAAAGACTGGAATTTTCGGGCTTTATGATGGAGGCTATGGCTTCATCCTCTTATTATATGGTCACCGACACACTGTACGATAAGGTCGCAAAATCCAAAAACGTGCGCGACCAAGAGTCTGCCGAGATGATGGACATCATCATCCGTAACCGCGTGTTCGATTTCGGATACTCTCATTTCTTCACCAAGGGATATCCCTGTGCTGTGCTGTTTATGACCTGCCTGGATGCAAAGACTCCCTCCGTGGCAAGCACCATCAAGAGAACCAAGGAATATACCGTCCAAAAGGAGCTTCACCGCATTCTCAAGAGCTATCAGGGCGACTGAGCGCATGAAAGGACAGAGAAGTTATGATCACGATCGGTAACGAAATACTCACAGCAAAAATCAGCCCCCTCGGTGCAGAATTGAAAAGCCTTTGTGCAAATCGAAAAGAGTATCTCTGGAACAGCAATCCGGAGGTGTGGAATTCCTCGGCTCCCATTATGTTCCCCATTTGCGGAGGGCTGAAAAACGGAGCTTATACGTTTGACGACCGCACGTATTCCTTGCCCAAGCACGGGTACGTCCGCAATACGCTTTTCGAGGTGGAACAGGCCGATCAAACACACGCCGTATTCCTGCACAAATCCGACCAAGAGACCTTGAAGCTTTACCCGTTTGACTACGAGCTCCGCGTCATCTATACCGTGCAGAGCAACGCGCTGCAAGTGAGATTTGAGGTAAAAAATCTTTCAAGAATGACAATGTATTTCTCCATCGGTGCGCACGAGGGCTACTATACGCCCGAAGGCATTGAAGATTATGACGTCATTTTTCCGCAAAACGAAACCCTGAGCGCCAACGTCTTGTACGGCGAGCTTTGCTCAAATCAGCGCTTGCCAATCATCAAGGACAGCTGCGTGCTGCCGCTTTATGAAAAGTATTTTACGATCGACGCGCTGGTCTTCAAGGATCTGAAATCCAGATCCGCCACGCTTCGCAACCGCAAGACGGGAAAGGCACTGCGCGTGGATTTTCCGTACGCCGACTATTTTCTCTTGTGGCACAAGCCCAACGCCCCTTACATCTGTCTTGAGCCCTGGGCGGGCGTCCAGGATTCCGTCGATGCTGACGGTGATATACGAAAAAAGGAAGGCATTCAAACGCTTGGCGCAGGAGAGACCTACCAAGCAGAGCACCGTATCACCATCCTTTCATAAAAGCAAAAGGCTGACCCTTTCACAGAGAGTCAGCCTTATTTTTTTATTTACTCAAAAAATTTATCAAATTGAATATTTGCCGCAGCCGCCATATGATGCTCTCGGCGGCGGTCTGCAGAAATGATGCGCACTCTTTCGTAGTTTCTCGTGATCACTCTGCCATTCACCTTCTTTTCCAGCGGCTCTGCGATCAGATCAAAGACGTCAAGAATGCTGCCGTCCAGCACGACTGCCTCTGCGTTGAGCAAATTCAGCGTGCTGATCATGCCCGCGCTCAGATACTCCACCTCGGTTTGTAGCATCCCGAGCGCTTCCGCATCTCCCTCGTGTGCGCGCTTGACCACGTCCTGCCAAGCGGAAAGCGGAAGTCCATACTCCTCCAGCAAAGCGGGAATGGAAGCATATCGTTCCAGGCATCCCACGTGGCCGCACAAGCAGGGCTTGCCGCCCAACTGAATACTGGTGTGACCGATCTCACCCGAAAAGCCCTTTGCGCCCTTGAAAAGCTTTCCCTTGGACACAATGCCGCCGCCTATGCCCGTATCGATCAGCAAAAGAACGAAATTCTCAATATTGCGTGCATTGCCGTAACGCTTTTCATAATTTGCCAAGGAGTATGCATTGTTCTCCACGCATACCGGCATCCCGGTTCTTTGGGTAATATAATCACCGGGGCGTTTATCGTGCCACGCCTCAAATCCGGGAGGGGTCAGAATGCGGGCAGACGCAATGTCAACAGGTCCGGGGCAGCTAAATCCCACACCCAGAATCTTATCGCTGTCTACAATAAATTGCTGTTGCATTTGCAGAATGTCCGAAACGATCAGCTCCATTGTCTGCTCATAGCTGTGCAGCGTCTCGGTCGTATGCTCGTAAAGACGCAATATTTCCCCCTTGATATTGACAAGGCCAACGCTGCATCTGTCACGGGAAATATAGACGCCGATTGCGTAATACGCATTGTTATGTAACGCCAGAGGCGTGGGAGATCTTCCCTTTTGTGCAGAGACACTGGGCATTTCATAAATCAAACCGCTTTGCAATAGCTCGTCCGTAATAATCGAAATCGCGGCGCGCGTCAATCCTGTTTTTCGTGCAAGGTCCGCACGGGACAGCGGCGTGCTGATCAAAAAACGGAGGATCTGCTTGCGGTTATATTCTTTTGTATAGTCCGCATTTCTGATATGGGATTCCACGGGTCTTCCTCCTTAATTCTCATAATAGTTCGATGATATTTATTATAACACACCCTCGGCCCAAACGCAACCGTTCACGGCAAATTTTACCAAAATTCATCACAACACAGAATTTTGAGTAATTTTGTTAAACGAGTTGACAAGGTCTTTGGCTTGTGTTATACTAAAAAATGAAAATACAGCTCACAGAACAGGAGGAGAGCGGCAATGGCGATGCTGCGAATATTCGGAAAAGGCTTTAATTATTCGCAAGATGGGCCGGGAAACCGCCTGGTATATCACTTACAGGGATGTAATCTGCACTGCCCCTGGTGCTCTAATCCCGAAGGAATCTCTCCGGACGGCACGCTGATATGTAACGATCACCTTCCTCTGCAGGATGCCTTTTGCCCTTACGGAGCCATACAGCAGGGTGTTTTGGATCGGGCCAAATGCCGCGATTGCGACCGCCCTTGCGCAAATCTGCATACGGGGGTTCTCTCCCGATCCGATACGGTGATCGGCAAGGGCGCTTTGATCGCAGAGGTTTTGCGAAGCCGCTCCATGTTTTTTGAGGGCGGAGGGGTCACCTTTACAGGCGGCGAAGCCACCTTGCAATTGGATGCGCTCAAAGAGATCATGATGGAGCTTAAGGAAAACGGCATCCATATCGCACTCGAAACCAACGGAACGCACCCAAAGCTTCCCGAGCTTTTTCCTCTCATCGATTTTCTGATCATGGACGTCAAGCACGCCGATGCGCAGAAATTTACCAAGGTCATCGGGGGCGGCTTTACACACTTTCAAAACAACCTGCAGCTCGCCGCGCAAAGAGATCAGCTTGCATTGCGCATTCCCTTGATCCACGGCTTTAACACCGAATTGCACGAAATCGAGGCGATCGGCCATATGATCGCAGCGTTGCATTCGCTGTCGGTTACGGTAGAGCTTTTGCGTTATCACGAATACGGAAAGGACAAATGGAAGCAGATCAGCTTGCCGTATACCATGACAAACGGGCACGTCAGCGACGAGGAATACCGTCAGGCACAAGAAATTTTGCGCAGCTTTGGGCTGCAGCTCATTTATACATAAAATCCAAGAAAGGATGCGCTTATGAACTACATGATATACACGCCCGAACAAATCACCGAGAAAGCAAAGCGTTGCTTTAAGAAGGAACGCGCCAAGAAACGCCTGGACGGCTGGTTCATTGCCCAGGAAATTGCCACGAAAACCGAGCTCTTGTACCCCGATCAGGATAAAGAATGCCTGGCTGCTCAAAAGCTGTACGCCATCTTGCAGCAAATCCCCTTATCCTTAGACGAGGATGCCGTGTTTGCCGGTACGCAGAGCGATGCCTTTGCGCGCACCTACGCCTTGATCAATCCCGCATTTTCCGTGGAAACCTTTTCCGGCTACTGCGACCCCACGGCAGTTTATGAGGACGTTGCGGTCAACGAAGAATTTTCCAAGGAGCGTATCCAAGCACAGCTGCAAGCGGCCAAAAGCAGCGACTACGTTCGCACTCTGTCCGCCGTATACGAGAAATACGAGACCTACACAAAAGAGGTGGCGTTCTTTATCGAGCAGGTCACGGGCCACCTGATCCCCGATTTCCGTCCGCTCTTGGCAAAGGGTACCGTTGCCGCCCGCGCAGAGATCGACCAACGCCTGCAGGGTGAAGCAAGCGAGAAAAAGCGCGCCAATCTGCGCGCTATGCACAAGGCCCTGGAGGGTGCGGAATTGCTGGCGGAAAGATATGCATCTATAGCAGACGACAGGGCGCAGGAAGCAACCGACACCGATGCGGCAGCACACTTTGCACATATGGCAAAAACGCTCAGAAAGGTTCCCGCCTATGGAGCCTCTGATCTTTACGAGGCCATTCAGTCCTATCTGCTGCTGTGGCAGGTTATGTGCCTGGAGCAGGCACCCAACCCCTTTGCGTTCTCGGTAGGAAACGCCGACAGACTGTTTGAGCCCTACCGTGCCATGAGCAACACCGACAAAGAGACCACATCTGCGCTGCTCAAGCATTTTCTCTCCTTCTTTAACGTGGGCGACCGCAGCTGGGCGATCTCTCAGAATATCCTAATCGGCGGCAAGGATCTGGATGGCCGCGACCTGACCAATACCACCACCTACGCCTTGCTGGACGCCTACTATGACATGAATCTCCCGCAGCCCATCCTTTCGGTCAAGCTGCATCGGGGTACGCCCGACCAATTGTACCAAAGCCTGGGACGCTTCTTCTTCACGCCCGGCATGCTGACACCGTCCTTGTTCAACGATAACGCGCTGTTCGAGGTGCTTGGCGGTGCGGGTGTTGAGGACTGCGATCTTCCCGATTACTCGGTAGCCGGCTGTCAGGAGCCCCTGATCATGGGCAAGGACAACGGAAACACCACCAACAGCTGGCTGAATATGCCCAAGATCCTGGAGCTGACGCTCAACGGCGGAACATCCACCGTGACGGGAGAGCAGATCGGCACCGTGGTCGATGGCAGCTTCGAGGATATTCTGCGTAACCTGCGCACAGCCTTCTATCAAAACCTCGAATACTTTGCCTCTCAGATGGCCGACGCCGCAAACGGGGCGTCGCGCGCGATCTCGCACCTGCCCGTTCCTTTCCTGAGTGCTTGTATGGGCGGTATTCAGAGCGGCATCGACCTGCGTGATACCGAGGAGCAAGGCACGAAATACAACGGCAGCGGATGCTTGATCCACGGCCTTTCGGTCATTGCGGACTCCTTTATCGCCATTGACCATCTGCTGCTTGAGCATCCCGATTACATTCCTCGCCTGCAAAAGGCTTTGCAAAACGATTTCGCCGAGGATGAAGCCCTTCGTCAATATCTTCTGTCCTGCCCGAAATTCGGCAACAACTGCCCCGAGGTTGACAAGGAGGCTGTTAAGATCGCCTCCCGTGTATCGGACATCGTATCCGCTCAAAAGAATTATCTCGGCAACCCCTTCCGAGCAGACTGGAGCAGCCCCTCGACGCATCTTTTGTACGGCTATTGGGTTGGTGCTACGCCGGACGGCAGACATGCACGAGAAATGCTGGGCTACGGCGTGGACCCCTTGTACGGAGAAGCCGGCATGGGACTTGGCTTCCGCATGCTCTCGGGAATGCAATTGCCTTATGAGAAAATGAAGGGCGGATATGCCTCTCACTTTGGCATCGATCCCAAATATTTCAACGCCCCCACCATGGAAGAAAAAGGACTTGCGTTTGCAAAACGAGTGATCCGTCCGCTATTCTTCAATCCGGATTGCCCCGGCACCTCGCCCTTCTACCTGTACGTGAACGTGACAACCCCCGATACGCTGCGTAAGGTTCTGGCCGAGCCCGAAAAATATGCGCCGAGTGGCGTATACATTATGCGTATTCACGGCACCTTTGTGAATTTCCTGGACCTTTCCCCTGCAATTCAAGCCGATATCATCAAACGTTTGGACCTTGCGTCCACCGCCATGTAAAGAGGTATCCTATGTACATACTGGGACTTGATATTGGTACAACGAGCATTTGCGGACTCGTCATAGATGCGCAAAGCGGCGAGACGGTAGATTGCATCACAGTGCCAAACAATACGTTTCTCATGCAATCCCCCGACGACAGACGACAGGACCCCCACGCGATTCTGTCCATTTGTCTGAACCTGGTTGACACGCTTTGCAGTCGCCATGCAGGCATCCGATCCATAGGCGTGACGGGACAGATGCACGGCATTCTGTATTTTGATCAAAGCGGCAACACGCTCTCGCCGCTCTATACCTGGCAGGATACCTGCGGAGAGCAACGGAATGCACAGGGCGTTCGCTACGCCGAGCAGCTTTCAAGCCTGACCGGATATGCAATGGCAAGCGGATTTGGCTGCACAACCTATTACGTGCACACCTGCCAAGGAACTGTTCCGCAAAACGCCGCAGTCATCTCAACGATATACGATTACGTTGCCATGGTGCTTGCGGGAAGAAATTCCCCACTGATGCACGTTTCAAGTGCTGCCAGCCTTGGATTATTTGACCTTGAAGCGCAGAAGTTTGACAAGACGGCTATTGCCCTTGCCGGCCTGCAGGATTCTCTGTTCCCTGCCGTCACAAATTGCGGTACGGTGCTCGGAGAATATCGGAGCATTCCGGTCATCTCTGCCATCGGCGACAATCAGGCAAGCTTTATCGGCTCCGTTTCAAATACGCAAACCGATATGCTTGTCAACGTAGGCACGGGCAGTCAGATCACGCTGGCGACACGCGGCGTATATAAGGGTGACATGGAATGCCGCCCCTTAGATCGGGACACCTATCTTCTGGTCGGATCTGCGCTTTGCGGCGGCAGAGCCTTTGCGTATTTAGAGACGCTGTTTCGCGAGATTGCCGTTGGTGTAACCGGGCAGCCCGTCTCCTCTGCATATCCGTATATGGACGCTTTGCTTCAAAGCGCGCCGTCCTCCGCCCCCGATCTTTTCGTGGATACCCGATTTGACGGCACACGCCAAGATCCGTCCATCCGCGGCAGCATTCAAGGAATTGACACCAAGAATCTTTGCGCCGAAAAGCTGGTGCGCGGAGTCATCCAAGGAATTGCCCGTGAGCTGACGGACTGTTACGCAACCCTCCCGCCCGAAAAAACCGCTTCGATTTGCAATCTGGTGGGCTCGGGCAACGGCCTGCGACGCAATCCCGCACTGTGCAAATGTTTCTCCTCCTCGCTGGGCATGCAGATCAAGCTGCCCGCTCATAAGGAAGAGGCTGCGTACGGCGCCGCCTTGTACGGCGCAACCGCCTGCTGTGTGTTCCCCTCGTTGAGCGATGCACAGAAATTGATTCAATATGTGTAGCAAAAGGGCTGACAATCCAACGTCAGCCCTCAAATTTTGAGTCGCAGAAACCAAAGAAAAAGGCTTTGAGAATTGCTTCCCGAAGCCAATTTGGGTCGGAGTGACAGGATTCGAACCTGCGGCATCGACGTCGCAAGCCGCACGCCATCGGTTTTTTGCCTCTTTTTGCGTGCTTTTTCGTGCCGCAAAGTCCATAATTTCCACGTAGTCCAGACCTGTAAATGGTCAAGATTGTGGTCAGTACCAAAATCCCGTATATCCATACCACCTCACACGAGCCGCAAGCTCCAGCCCGAGGTGGATTTTTTATCGTACCCATTATACCATAAAAACGCGGATATTTCAAGTCCTCTCACGGATCAAAAAGTGATACGCTGAAATCAAAGATTACGAGCCGCGCCGCTCTATGCATATTTTCGGATAGTCCAAAACTCACTTTATGCATATTTTCGACGATCCTATAGTTTTGCGCCCAAAAGCCCTTCATAATACTGAGCGAAAATTCGCATCATGTACACGAGAACACCAAATTTATTGAACGTAAAAAATAATACATGCAATTCTGAAAAATATTTTCAAAATGCACTTGACAAACGATTAAGGATGTGCTATCATATAGGCAGAAAGGCAAAGAACACCAAAAATAATTCACATCATAACCGATAATATGTCGGATAATATTTCAAGAAAGGAACAAATATCAGTATGTTAAACAAAGCACTTCTTAAAGAAAAGGCCATTGCAACAATTGTTGGCGGTCAGATTATGACAAGAATCACAGTAAAAGATGAAAACAATGAATCCGTAGCAGAGGAAAGACGCGTTATTACCCCTAAAGCTATTTTGAGCGATGGAACAATCGATATCGCAGAGATTCCAACTGAAAAGCTGAAGGTTGTTGCAGACTCCAATAAAC
This sequence comes from Eubacteriales bacterium, assembly GCA_045586845.1. Lineage (GTDB taxonomy): Bacteria > Bacillota > Clostridia > Oscillospirales > CAG-272 > SVQP01. The sequence goes on along the minus strand of JAZNBB010000063.1, from coordinate 4,599 downwards.
TAACCGCCGTTGGAGATATTGTTATTAAGCTCTCTACCCCTTATGATTCAGCAATCATTACTGAAGAATCTGCCGGATGTTTGATTCCTTCATTTTGCGCTATTATTCGATGCAATGGAATTAACAGAGAGTATTTACAAGCTTTTCTTTCAACCTCGCATTGCAAGAACCAACTAAGGAATCAGGTAGCAGGAGCACAAATGCCCTTGCTTTCTGTTGGGAAACTCGGAAATATCGAAGTGCCGCTACCCGATCAAGAGGAACAACAGCGAATCGGGGAAGGATATATTATAACTCAAGAAAAGCTCGTTGCTCTAAAGAGGATATTGGTGCTTGAAGCTATGAAAAACGATCTGATATTCAAGGAGCTTGTAAAATAAGATGGATAAGAACATAAACTTCGAAAGATGCAAAAAAATGATTTGGGATATTTCGTCCCAGCTCACGTCGATTATGTATTCGAAGAACACGACTTACAGTGTGGTAAGGCTGATTTTCCTTAAATATGTTACAGACAATTGTTTCAAGGCAGATACCGGCGAGAAAATGATGAATTACGTAAGAGTTCAAAAGATGTTCGCTGCAAGAGATAATGAAAGTGGACAAAATGCCGTATTTCCGGTTCTTCAAATGCTCGATGAAGAATATAAACTTAACAACATTCTCACCTCTGCTCTAAATGAATATGCTAAGGATTTGTTTGGAACAGATGATAGCTGGGGCAAAAAGAACAGTACGTCAAATCATTACAAAACGATTATGGCGACGCTTGCACAGCTCAATCTTGAAGAAACATCCGACGATATGAGTCTTGGAAAAACCTTGGTTGATTGTCTCAATGCTGTGCTGGATGTTAAGGCGCGAGATGTGATATCTGCAGCTGAAACGGTAACACCTGCAGGAATTGCACAACTGTCAAAAAACATATTGCGAGTAGCTAAAGATGACGTATACGCGGATTTCGTTGCAGGCGCGGGATTATCCACGTTAAACATCGTAACCGATACAAATACGCGAGTAATAACATCTGAAATCAATGCAGAATGTGCGGCTGTAGCTGCAATGCTTTACATCATGGCAGGATATAAGGATATCAGTATCACGGTCGAAAACTCTCTTGCAAATTACGAGAATGATTATGCGATTGCCGATAAAATGTTCATTGATGCCCCGTTGAATATCAAAAAGATCATTGAAGACAAGAATTTAAGCTCCTCGTACCTTGCCGTCGAAAAAACCGCAAACATGCTGAAAGAAAATGGTGTGGCTGTAGTGGTCGTACCCGGAAGCATATTGTTCGGAATGACAAAAATGCAAATTGAGCAGCGGAAGAAGTTGCTGGATAACAAATGGTTAAAAGCGGTTATTGCCCTTCCTTCTTGTTTCTACTCCTCAGGCGTGGGTGTCAATTTGCTGATTATCTCGAAAACAAAGGTTGAGAACGTATTATTTATTAATGCCTCTAACAACGGAACAGTAACGTTCACTGAAAAGGAAAGAAAAATCAATGTTCTCACGGAAGAAGGAATTGAAAGAATAGTTCAAATTCTTGAAAATGGAGATGAAATTATTGGTTTATCAAGAATCTGCACAATTGATGAAATCGCAGAAATGAACTATGATCTTACTCCTGCAAGATATATGGCTAAGGAAGAGATTCCCGATACCGCTACTCTTGATGAAATAGAGGCTGAACTTGCTGAACTATATAAAAAATTAGGAATTTAAGAAATGACAAAAATCAAAGAATTTATAGACTCAATTGAAGTTGAAAACACAGCAAAAGTTGTCAAGCACGTTTTAGACGGTGTCGATGTTAAACTCGAAACTTTTACAGCCCGCAAATTAGAGAAGTTCGTGTTGGATAGAAACCCCAACAGTCCCAAATCTATTGCAACAATATGTTATGTCATAGGCTTATATGCTAAATGGCTTAACTCGCAAAAACTCGGAGATGGAACGAATTTGCTTGAACTTGTTCAGAACTTAGATAAGAAAAAGCTTTGGAAAAAAGCTAAGCCAACTGCTCGAAAAAAGTTTGTTACTCACGCCGATTTCAAACGAGTAATCAAGGAGATAGAATTATGCGAAGAATTCAATGACCTATATTATCGCACACTTTTCCGCTGTGTATATGAGGGTATTTACTGCGATGATATGAGCGTAATCAAAAATCTTCGTGGTTCTGATGTTCACGGAAGCACAGTTACATTGCGTGAAGACAACGGACACACTTATAAATTCAAAATAACACCTCAACTTGCAGCCGACATTGTAGAGCTTTCACGCAAGCAAATATGGGAGCGAAGAAACAGATACGGAATATGCAAAGTCGATATGAGGGGGCTTTATCCTGACAGCGTGTTCAAAGTTGAAAAACGCAAGTCGGCAAACCCTGAAGATGATAGTTCTTTAAGGTTCTGTTATTATGATAAACTTCGCAAGATAAGTGCTGAATATCTTGACAACCACATACTGCCCTTTCAGCTTTACATAAGTGGCATTATGCACCGTATTGCAGCTAAGTTAAAACGAAAAAACATAACCATCAAGGAAGCATTGGCGGAAAATAATCGTAACAGAGAGGATCATATGATTATTGAGGCTGAATTGATGCGATGCAATTATGGAAGTGAATACGGCAACTTCAAGGATATTGTTAAAGGTCATTTGGACATGTTTGATATGTCAAAGCAAGAAAAGGATTGAACATAATATATTAACCTATAAAGAGTGCGTGAGGGACAAGCCCTTTGGCCGCACAGCAACCTACCGACAGGCAAGGTGCTAAAGCTTGAACGATGGGAAAACTAAGGTTTTAAGCAATCCTGTCGTGACGATGGGATTGCTTTTTTCGCTCTTTTTGTAGGAAATAAAAACACAAAGGGAGAAATACCAAAATGAAAAGAAAAACCATCAAAAGCCTAATGTCGACCAAGAAAATCGTATACGTAAAGCTATCCACTGAACAAGTAGCAGAAGCTTTCTTTGCGTTAGCAAAGCTTGAAGGGTTTACGCTGGACAAAGATTTGATTCAAAAAGGCACACCTCAAAATTGCTTCGTTAAGCTTAACGAGAACATGACCATCTCGTTCCCGGATTACCACACTTGGGCTGGTGCGATGAAATTCCATCATGCCAAAATCGAAAATGGCAAAAAGGTTGTCAAGATCGATTATGAAGCAACGCTGTAAAGGAAACGGAGGAGAAAAATATGCCTAACTTAAATGATTATCATGCGTTTAAGAACACCAGTGGTGGCGGCTCCGGCGGTGGAAAAGGCGGTGGTTTCGGTTGCGGCTGGATTGTCATTGTTATTGTTGCGTATATGTTGATATCCTTTATTGCTGACGGAGCAAGTTGGGATGCAATAGATACGCTATTGGGATTGGGGCTTCTTGCATTCCTTGTTGCGAGATCGCTGTTTAGATAAGAGAAAAAATTCGACAGATCTGTAGCAATCTGATTCCAAAGTGCCAAAATTGAATTTCCAAAGTATCAAAACCGAACTTCCAAAGTATCAATTTGATACTTTGGAAACGAACACGGATCAATTAAGTTGGTAATACTTCGGCAGATTTATGGTGATTCTAAAAATCAGCGAAAAACTCGTTCGTTCAGCAAATTCGCTTTATTCGCTGAATATTCACTCCATTCACTGGACTAAGTGAATTTTGATTATTCCGTAAATTTATAATTATTATTCCGCAACCGATTGACATTGTGCCGAAAATGTGGTATACTTATACTGATATATTATAAAATTCGAAATCTCAACATAACGAGGTATGAATAATGGCTATGACAACGAAACAAGCCGCCGAGAAATGGGGCATCTCCGACAGACGTGTCCGCACTCTCTGCGTAAACGGACAGATTGACGGCGCATGGCGCGAGGGCAAGCTCTGGTTTGTTCCCGATAACGCTCCCAAGCCTGCAGACGGACGCATTCGCGGAAAGGAAACCCTTCTCGCCCAGATTGAAAGAAAGAAAATCGAACTCGACGGCCGCAGACCGCTCACCGAGGGTGAAGTGGCGCGTCTGAACGAGGACTTCATGATTGAATATACCTACAACTCCAACGCCATCGAGGGCAACACGCTGACCTTGCGCGAGACGGATATGGTACTCAAAGGCCTGACCATTGATCAGAAGCCTTTGAAGGACCATATGGAAGCGGTTGGTCATAAGGATGCCTTCTACTTCATCTGCGATCTTGTCAAGGAGCGTACTCCCCTGTCGGAAACGGTGATCAAACAGATCCACTCCCTCGTCCTCGCAGATAAACCTCTCGACCGTGGCGTGTACCGCAGAGTGCCCGTCCGTATCATGGGTGCAAAGCAGGATCCCGTTCAGCCTTATCTGATTGAGCCCAAGATGAACGACCTCATGCAGCAGTACGCAACCGACGAGCGCAATATCGTAGAAAAACTCGCCGACCTGCATATCGCGTTTGAGTCCATCCATCCCTTCATCGACGGCAACGGCAGAACCGGACGCCTCATCATCAACCTTGAACTGATGAAAGCCGGATATCCCCCCATCGATATCAAATTCACCGATAGAATGCGCTATTATGACGCCTTCGACCACCGCTCC
>JAZNBB010000062.1:0-19275 GCA_045586845.1 Eubacteriales bacterium | reverse complement strand
TAGCTGGGTAGCCGCGTGCGGTTTTGATAAACGCTGAAGGCATCTAAGCGTGAAACATGCTTCAAGATTAGATATCCCTCCAACCTTTGAGTTGGTAAGGTCACTTGCAGACTACAAGTTTGATAGGTCAGAGGTGTAAGTACAGTAATGTATTCAGCCGACTGATACTAATAGACCGAGGGCTTGAACCTCCTATGGTTCAAGTTTTAAGTATTACTTGAGTTTCATTTTCTACTTAAACCTTATTCGAGATTGTCAATGACAGAATACTGAAGATTCCGGTACGGCGAGAGCCGTCCTTTTTTATTGCTTTTTTGATACACAACCGCCGAGAGTGACCGAACATTGTGCCACTCTCGGCGGATTTGTGTGCGGACGTGCAATGCACGCCCCTACGGCAAATCGATAAGCGGGCGATTCGTGAATCGCCCCTACAGCAGAGAGTGTTAAATTGGCATAATACCAAAATCACAACATAAACAGTCGTAGGGGCGATCATTGATCGTCCGTTTGTAAATCTATAGACAAAACAAAAAATTTTTGCTATAATGAAAAAAACTTGCTTCAAGTCCCAACCGAATTTGATTTTTTACGACTATATGGGTGAACGTTCAAAAGCATTCCGGAAGGCAGGAAACCATGGAAAACAGTGAAATCTTACAATATTACGATGATCTGATGCGGCTTGCGTCATCCAAGTGCTATTTGCGCGCGGATGCGGAGGATCTTGTCGGCGACGTCATGCTTGCTGCCTTTTCCTATATGCACGGTGGCGGTGTGATCGAGCATCCCAAGACCTGGCTGACAAATACGCTGTATCACAAATACAACGACCGTCTGCGCAAAAAATACCGCACGCCTGTGACCGTGTGCCTGGATGAAGCGCTACAGCTGGGTGAGCAGGAAAACGAGGCATTTTTGAATTCGCAAGAGGCTGCGAACTTGCGAAAAGAGCTCAATCACTTAGCATACGTGACGCGCGAGGTGCTGATCCGGCATTATTTTGGCAATCAGAGCGTGTCGCAGATCGCGGCAGAGCTGGGTGTGCCCGAAGGCACGGTCAAATATCGCCTGTCCACAGGGCGCTATCAGATCAAGAAAGGACTTGAAGAAATGGAAACAAGAGAGAATTATTTGCCCGGGAAACTGGAAATAATGTTCGGTGGGGCAGAGGGGGCCAATCATGAGCCTGTTTCGCTGGTGGAGGATGATCTGATCGCACAAAATCTGCTGATGATCGCGTATGAAAAGCCCTTGACGATCAGCGAGCTTTCCAAGGCGATCGGCATCCCTGCGGCATATATTGAGCCGATCATTGACAAGCTGATAGATGGGGAGCTGATGGCGCGCACGGATAGTGGACGGGTTTATACGGATTTCATCATTTACAAGCCGCAGGACACAGTGCGACATTTTGACAAACAGCGCTCCTTTGCTCACAAGCATTTTGATACGATCTGGGAGATTGTGCAGAACATGACCGATCAGATTGCCAAGACCTCTTACATGCAAAAGCTTGGCGAGCGTGAGAAAGTCAAGCTGGAGCGATATGCGGTACTGAAGGTACTGCAGGACTTTGAATATGAAGCCACGGGGCAGATTACTTCGCTGCGCTTTCCGGAACGTAAGGACGGCGGAAGATGGATCGCACAGGGAAACGCGATCGAGGCCGGGTTTAATTCCGATGAATACCGGGAACAGAACCAATATGTCATCTCGGGTGGACACAGATGGACCGAGGCGGTTTCCCATACTCCCGAGGGGCAGACCAAGCGCCTTTGCTTGCATGAGTTTGATACCACGCTATTTGACAGCCCACACCGTTTTGGGGATCTTTACGACCTGTATTTCAAGCATATTGTGCCGCTGCTTTGGAGCATTTACAATAGTGACATGACCGAGCAGGTGAATATTCCCAATCAGATGATCGAATATATCCCAATGTTTGAAACTCTTGGGTTGATCAAACGAGAGGATGGCGTGAATCGCGTGGCAATTCCCGTATTGACCGCTGCGGAATATGGCGAATTTGCGGCATTGTTGCATGAAACGACTGCACAGATAGACCGTGCGATCGGGGATGAATTCAGAACGTTTATTGTGACCATGAAAACGCCCATTCCCAAGCATCTGACGTCTGTGCCTAAGTTGTATCAGTACACGAGAGCCAGTATTTTCTTTGTCATGTCCATCGTGCGTGAGGCGTACGAAAAGGGGATGCACCTGCAGGGTGTGGATTATTGCTGCCCACCCGTGGTGTTGGTTTTTGAGGAATAAGTAAATATTACCGCCGAGAGTGTTTGTATGCTCTCGGCGGTTTTTGCGGACGTGCGATGCACGCCCCTACGGCAAATCGATAAGCGGGCGATATATTTCGGCAAAGCCGAAATTCGATCGCCCGCGCGTTTCTTTGCTGACTTCTGTAGACAATTTTAAAAAAATATGCTATAATTTTTCAAAACCACCAACCTTTTCATTTGTTTATGTGTCTTAAAGACAAGCGCTTAAGAGAGATCTCAAAACTACGAAAGGAGAAGCGTATGTACTATCAGAACGAAACCGACCAGACCTTGGTCATGCTGACGCTTGCGGGTGAGCAAAATGCATACGAGGTGCTGGTGACGCGGTATCAAAAGACGGTGATTGCCGCTGCGGCATCGGTGACCAAGAATCACTTTATGGCAGAGGACGCTGCGCAGGATGCATTTGTGACCGCGTGGATGAAGCTAAATTTGCTGCAAGAGCCGGGAAAGTTTGGGCCTTGGGTGTGCCGCATTGCCAAGAATTGCGCCATCAACATGGTCACGCGCTATCGCGGCTTTATGCCCCTGGACGCAGTGGACAATCTTGCCTTTACCGATGATCCCGAGCAAAATCCCGCCCTGACGTACGTGCGCACCGAGCAAAAGGACGAGATCGGCAAGGGCATGGAAAGGCTGCCCGAGAAGATACGTCAGATCATTTATCTGCACTACTTTGAGGATCTTTCGATTGCAGAGATCGCCGATCGTATGCGTATGCCCGAGGGGACTGTCAAATGGCAGCTCCACGACGGCAGAAAACGACTCAGAAAGGAGCTTTGCGCAATGAATGAAAAGTATAGCGACACGCTGGTTCAGCGCGTCATGAAAAAGGTGGAAGAGCTCAAGCTCTGGCAGGTTAAGAACGACAAAAGCGGCTTTGAAAAGGTATACAAGGAAGTGCTTGCCGAGGTCGAGGAGCTGCCCGAATGCAGAGAAAAGCAGCACGCGCTTGCCGACGTGCTGATGCGCGGCTGGTGGTGGCTGCCGGGCAAAAAGAACGATGCGCTGTTTGAGAGAATTGCAGATGCCGCCATGGAAGGCAAAAACGAGGAGGTCATGACCTTTATCGTCACGCGCCAGGATTCGCAGGTGTACGGCGGGGCTAAAATCGAGTTTATCCGCGACAAGCAGATTCCGCTCTTGGAGAAGGCAGGCTTTGTCAAGGCTTTGGCGCGCGAATGGTTCTGGCTTGGCTACTATCTGTTCCGCGAGGGCAGAGCAGACGAGGGAAATGCCGCCTACGACAAGGTGGAGCAGATTTTGCAAGAGGATGACAGATACCGCATCCTTGTGCCTTACGCAAGAAAAATGGAAGACGTGCTTGCGAACGAGTACAAGGGGCAGACCGAGAACCGTTATCGCATTTGCGGCACTTCTTGCGAATATCGCTATCTGAACGGTGAGCTTTACCGCTGGGAGGATAACTGCTTTGGCGAGGGGTATCTCAACTCGGTCAATGACAATGCTGCGGATATTTACCGCAACAGCTCGCGCTGCGACAGCCGTTTCTTTGCGGATATTGCACCCGGAGAAACCTACGTTGCGTCGGACGGTCGCACGCTGACGTTTGCATCCGACTGCGAGAGCGTGGATGCGCCCGCAGGTCGCTTTGAGGGCTGTCAATTGTGGGTGACCAGGCTTTGGAACGACAATGGTAAGCAAATTTTTAAGAGCTATTACAAGGACGGTATCGGTATTGTCAGACACGAGGCGACGCACGACGGCGTGACCGATGCGTATTCGCTGAAGGCTTATGACATCAAAGGCGGTACAGGCTTGCTGCCGTTTGTTAAGGGGAACACATGGGAGTATTCTTATGAATATGATCCCGAGTCCATTGCCTCGGAGCTGGTATTTACCGTGGACTTTGCAAACGAGGAAAAGGTCATGCTGTCCTCGTGGGAGCAAAAGCTGCGCGTCAAGTACAATGAGAACGATTGGCTTGATATGATCGGGCAGATCCGCTGTGATTATTATTATGATAATGAAAAGGGCGAAAGCGTGCTTTGCGACGTAACGCCTGCAATCGAGCGTGCGGAGCAGTTGGCGGTGACGCCCATGCAAAAGGCACACACCAAGGCGGCTGCTTCGGTGGCACGCAGAATTTTGACAACCGATCCCGTATTCAACCCCGATTGTAAGGCTACGGGGCATTGGAACTTCTTTTCGCGCAACGTTGTACAACGCAAAAAGGACTGCTTGCAGCTGACGCATAACTACCGTTGGTCGTTTGAGTGGAAATGCGTGGGAGCGATGGGACCTGCCGAGGATCCCATTCTCTATAACGACTTGTACGGCATCTTAGAGGACGCGACGAATTGCCTGTGGTCGGACGAGTGGCGCGTGGGTGCTTCGCCCGTGGTGGAGTACACCAGATTCTCGCACGAGGTCAGAACACAGATCACCTGCACGGATGCAGGATCTATTACAACCAAGGCGGGCACGTTTGAAAATTGTCTCAAGGTGCGTTTGGAGATTGGCGGCATGACCGACGGCTGGTCGTACCGCGGTGGCAACAAAACGTATTATTTCGCTCCCGGCATCGGTATCGTGCGCACCGAGAACGAATACTGCGGCGGCGCGAGAACGGCTGTATACGAGCTGAGTGCCTACGAGGGAACAGGTGAAGGCTATATGCCCATGGCGGACGGACTTATGCGCAGATATGACGCGCTGGATCTGACCGACGGATTTGTGGGCTCTGCTGTTTATACCTACGTAGCCGATGAGGATGGGGATATCGTGATTTTTGCCGACCGCACGGGTATTCGAGAGATCCCTTCGCCTATTACGCAGTACGGTGCGATTCAGGGTGAGGTGATCGAGAACGCGCTGTGGGATCAGGGCAAATGGCAGGAGGGGCACGCCAAGTACGGCTCTAACAACTTCCACTTGATTATGCATATGCTGTCAAGACCCTCTCATAACGTGTACGATTCGCCAAGATCAGTGGCGCTGATGGGATTCTATATGCAAATGCTGGAGCAGCTTGGCGACGGTGAGGTACCGCCTGCGTGGGTGGGCAGATACGGCTGGATGGCTACCATCCGCGCGGCTGCGTGCTTTGGCGCGGGTATGAACGAGGAAGGATACCGGATGCTTGACGTTGCCTTTGAGTACTGTGAGAAATCGCGTGTGCATCAGGGCGGAGATCTGCTCGACACCGGTAACCCCCACGTGACCGGCGGTGTCAAGTACGTGTTCGCCCGTGGGATGATCGAGTTGCCTGATGGAACACGTGAGCCGATTGCAGACAACGATTACTGGATGGCATTCAATGAGCATAATCTGACCTACGCCATTACTACTCCCAGAGGTTGGGCTTGGTTTGATCTTGTGAGAGGCGAGGACAGATTTAAGCAGTACGTGGACCGCGGCTGGGCGATGATCAAAAAGTATAATAAGTAATAAAAGAAACCGCCGAAAGTGACCGATAGGACACTTTTGGCGGTGGCTGTTTTATCCATGCCTGTCAAATTATGACGGGCTTTTATTTTTTTGACTTTTTATTGACAATTATTGCATATATGATAAAATATATCTTGAAGACATGAGAGGTTTTCCAAAAAATTTCGACTTATATTGATGAAGGACAAATCGAACAAGAAAAGGAGTAGATCATGTCACAAAATCAAGAAAAAAATAACGGAAGCGTGATGCCTGACGTTGATATCATCGAGCTATATTGGCAAAGGCAGGAGCGCGCAATATCGGAAACAGACAAAAAGTACGGGAAATACCTCTTTACCATTGCCTACAACATCGTACACGATAAGCTGGACAGTGAGGAGTGTGTCAACGATACATACCTTGGCACATGGAATGCGATTCCGCCTGCAAGACCGGGCGTATTTCAGATGTTTCTTGCCAAGATCATGCGAGGTGTTGCCATTGATCGCTTCCGTGCCAATTCAGCAGCAAAACGGATTTCCTCGGAAATGATGGTTTCTTTGGAAGAACTGGATGAATGCATCAGCTATGAATGCACAGTGGAGCAGGAGCAGGAGCAAATGGAGATCGCGCGCTTGCTCAACAGTTTTCTTCGCGCGCTGAATGAGCGTGCACAGTTTATTTTTGTGTGCAGGTATTATTATGCCGACTCTATTGCCGGTATAGCAAAAATGTTATCTGTCAGCGAGAACACGGTATATCGCGAGCTTGCCGACATGAGGCGGAATCTGCGTCAAATTTTGGAGAAGGAGGGTTATTTCCGTGCGTAGGAAGGATGAGATCAAGATGAGAGTGATTTCTAATATTGACGATGATATTCTTGAGACTGTTTCGTGCAAGCGTTACGAACTATGCACCAGACAACCTAAAAAGCGCAAAAACTTCCCCAAATTTGTGATTATTGGCGTTGCAGCCGTACTGATCGTGGCGATGATGCTGGCGGTGCTGCCGATGCTGTTCAATAATAAGCAGGTGCCGATCTACCAGGGAATGAGTGTTTCGACCGTAGCTCCTCGCGCAAATAATGCACTTGCAGCGCAGTATCAGATACTTAGTATGCATACACCGTTGCTGGGTAGTATGGAGCAGACGACTGATCAGACGATCGAAGACTCTGATGCAGAAACAACAGGTCAGTCAACAGACTTGATCCCCACCTTTGCCGAGATGTATTATGCAAAACCTATGCAGGATATCTATATTACAGTGCATGTACACAATCCCGACAATTTCGAGATCCTGTCCTTTACGCTCAACGGCAAAAAATACTCCTCGTATATGTTCGAGGATGGGTCGGATATGGAGCATCTGATCCTGAAATATAACGTAGGAGACGTGGAGGGCGTACAGGAATATACGATCGACGCGATCAAGTATATTGACGGCACCCAGACCAAGGACGTGGTGCTGGACGGTGATCGCACCGTACGCGTGGGTGTTTATACTGAAAAGCAACCTGTGGCAACGGTCAGTGAGCCTGTGATCACGTATAACGAGATCTCGTTGGATGTCAGCATTGCCGATGAGCTTGCGCTGATTGGAGAAAGTGATGGGGCTGCGTATGCGGTTTTGTACGCAGGGGAGACCGAGGTTGCTCGCCGACAGCTGTCTTGCGACGGCAGCACAGTGTCTATCCTCTTTGACGGTCTGATCACGCATCAGGACTACATTCTGACGGTGGAGGCTGAATATGATAGCCTGGACGGCAGCGGAAAAGGCTTGTATGAGCTGTACCGCTGCGATCTGCAAACCGAGGAGATCGCGCGAATTGAGCTGAAAAACGTGTCATATGACAGCGCGACCTTTGATGTCCTATGGGATGAGGAGTTTGATAATCAAACGATTACCTCTATGTCGCTGTATCTGGATGATGCCTTGATCGGCACGCTGTCTTCCGATATTACTGTAATAGAGGGGCTTTTATCCGGCAGGACCTACACGCTGGTTGCCACCTATATCAATCAAGGGGCAGAGGAACAGATCAGCTGTACCTTCACGACCCAAGGCAAGGCGGTACCGTCTGTCAAGCTGACAAAAGGTGAGAGCACACAAGCCAATGTGAGCTTTGACGTGGAGATCAACGACCCGGATGGGCTCTGCGAACTGACGCTGATCGAGCTTTTACTGAATGGTGAAGTTGTTGCAACGGCAGAGAATCCCGAGGTCAGAGCGTTTGCTGATCTGTTAAGCGACAATCAATATACCGTGCGCGTGACCTACACCTATGACCTGCGGGATGGGCAGGGTGTGCATACCGAGACCGCTAAGATCAACGTATCGACCCTGAGTAAAAAAGCGCCTACTTTTTTGGACAGGTTTATCAGTGCTACGATGGATTCGATTGCGGGAGAATATAAGCGGACCGATCCGGACGGTACCTTTATCTCAGCCGTTGTCAGCCTGTATCAGGGGGAGACGCTGATTGCGCAAGGCGACTCCCTGACGGTTGATTTCTCCGGACTGGAGGATTATACGGAATATACCTTAGTGCTGTCGTATACCTATGACAGGGGTGACGGCAAGGGAGTGCAGAATGGCGAGAAGCGAACCACCAGAACGACACATCCTTATATCGCCGTGACCGAATGTAGTGCGATCAATACACAATCTTTTATCACTGTGGGAGATAAGATCTATCTGCGGGCAAAGCTGGATAATCCGCATGGGGTGAAGATTGATGCCGTCACCGTGAAAGGTGTAGAATATCAGATCTCACCGTCTTCCGAGACACTCATATTCGAGATCGAGCTGGATGATCAGTTTGCAGGTGGTGAAACAGATATTTGGATTGAGAGCGTGAGAGTGAACAACCGAACGGTTCTGATCCAAGATGCTGCTTGTGCCACGGTGTTTATCCACGGGAAAATAGAGCCTGTTTCGATTTACTATGCCGATGAAAATTACCAAAAGATCAATTGGGCACTGCCCGAACAGACAGTTTACAAAATGATCAAGATCCATAATCCGACGGGATATGCGCTGGAAGAGGGATGGATCAAGCTGGACGATCAGCGCTACTATCAAGAGGTGACGCTGGAGGAGGGAGTCAATACATGCAGCTTTGATCCGATCGGATACAGCAACGAGCTTGTTTCTGGCACGTTCGGTGATGACAGGTTAGTGGGCTTGTGCTTCTTGGCAAAGGGGATCAAGGCGGTCTCTACCAAGGAGGATTTGCGTAACATGCAGGACGGCTATTATTACCAACTGATCAACGACATTGATCTTGCCTCAGAGAATTGGCTCGGAGTAGACCTTTACGGCGTTTTTGACGGTAATGGATACGCGATCAAAAATTTGACTTGTGTCGGAACAGACACGGATCTTGGCTTGTTTATATATGCGACCGGCGCTATTGAAAATCTGCAGCTGCATGACTGTGTGATCCTTGCCACCGGAAATTCCAGGGTTGGAAGTATCGTAGTAAGAGGAGTTAATCTGCAGCTGTATAACTGTCACGTTGATCAAAATTCCAGCATAGACAACGTCACCAACTCCACGTCAAGCGTGGGCGGTTTGATTTGGGAAATGTCTACAGGAACCATCTCGCATTGTTCAAACGGTGCCGACATCAATGTTGGCACAATCGGTTATAATGGCACTACAATAGTAGGCGGGATTGCATGCGGTGGGACTTTTGTAATCGAAAATTGTATCAATTACGGCACAATCACAAGTACGGATCGGTATCCCTTTTCTTGCGGCGGTATTGTGGATTACATCGCTGGTAGTGTCACGGTGCGAAATTGCTTGAATCTCGGTCAGATAGAGGCTTATGATTCTGTTTCTCATTCTATTTGGGGCGCTACGATCTGCCGTAACGCACAGTTTTGTGACGGGTATGTTCAAAATTGCTTGAACGTGGTTGATTCCGAATGTCCGCTCGTATTCGTAATGGATAAGCCGGAACAACTGGTAAACAGCTATTCACTGACCGATTATCCGACCAACCAAGCCACGGCTGAAAAGCTTAACAGCAAGGAATTCTACACGGAAACGCTGGGCTGGTCCGAAGAGGAGTGGGATTTCTCGGATCTGGATGTCAATGCAGGGAAATTCCCCACCTTGAAGTAATGAAAAATACGTGATTGTTAAATTACACGATGCGCAGGATGTTTTGTATTGGCCGTGCGCACGGGACAAAACAAAACCGCCAAGACCATCAGGTCTTGGCGGTTTTACTTATCCATATTACAACAAATAACTCGGCATGGGATCGGTCAGCTTGACCTTGCCGTCCTTGGGGGCTGGTTCTTGCTTGCCGACTACCTTTTCGATGACCTCGGGGTCGATGTTGGCAATGACGTGTTCGGTGACAGCCGGGATTTCGGGCTCGGCGACAACGGGCGCTTCCTGCTTGGGATCAACCTCGGGAGGGGTCAACTTGACCGTTTTGGTACGGGGCGCGCCGGAGGCGCTTTTTTTTGCCGTAGAGGGCTTTTTTGCTTTTGCGGGCTGTTCTTCTACTACGTGCTTGATCTCTGCTGTATCGACTTTTTTAGCCACTCTGTTGATGCTCTGTTTACCGATGGGCATACTTGAGAACCTCCTCTGTCAGTTTGATGTATTCGCCTGCCGCGCGGCTGGACTTTTTGTAAGCACACACGGGCTTGGAGTTATCCTGCGCCCACTCTACGGTGCTGTCTACGCGGATGTAGTTTTCAAACAGTCTGACGTTTTCAAGCTCTGCCAGTGTTTCCATGGTCTGTTTGAAGTAATTTTTACGCTCACTTGCCTTGGTGACGGCAATGCCCATCAGCTCTAACTTGGGCGCGATCCCGCGGACCTGCTCGTAAAACTCAAACATATTGGCAAGACCGAACAGACCCCAGGGAGACGCCTCAACGGGCACGATGAGATAGTCGGACGCGCACATGATGTTCATGACCCAGCAGCCTAAGGTGGGGGGCGAGTCGATCAGAATGTAGTCGTATTTGTTCAGAGCCATGATCTTGGTAAGTCCCTGGCGCAGGATAAACTCACGCTGCCACTTGGTGAACAGCTCGAACTCAATGCTGCTCATGAGCGTGGAGGAGGGGATAATGTCCAAATTTTCGTACTCGGTGGGTACGATGAAATCGTACAGATCCTTCTGCTCACGCATGGCGGTGTAGAGATTTTTGCCGTTTTTGGCGTATTCCAACGCCTTTTCCTCATCGAAGAACGAGAGGGTAAGGTTCATCTGCATATCGCCGTCGATCAGCAGCACGCGCTTGCCCATGGCGGACATAGCGTAGCCCACGTTGGAGCAGGTGGTGGATTTTCCGCTTCCGCCCTTGTTGTTGGCAAAGCAAATTACCTTTGTCATGCTCATGTTTGAAATTTCCTTTCGGTTTGATATATGGGAATCTTTATACGGGTCTTGCATGGGGTGCGTCACCCGGTTCGCGCAGGTATTCGATAATTTCAGTCAGCCCTTGACCTGAGAACGAGCTGACCTCAAAGATCTTCTCGCAGCCGCAAAGCGTCAGCCATCGTCTGACCTGCTCTACGTTGCCGTCAGGCTTGTCCACGCCCGTCACAATGCCGATCACCTCACGGTTGACCATGCAGGTGATAGCGGGAGGAAACACGCAAAACGGTTCGTTGGCACTTATGACAATACCGACGATGTCTGCCTCGTAAGCGTAGAGTGCGAGAGCCGCGCCCAATTGCTTGACTTCGGTATACTCGCCGGGTGTGTCAATAATGGTATCGAAATAATTGATGTACTGTGTCTTACAGTAGTGCAGCTGTTCGCCCTTGAGCGCTTGTGTCAGGGTGGTCTTCCCAGCCGCGACTCTGCCGACTAAGATCAGCTTTTTCATTGTATCAGGTCTTGGTCACATCACAGACCGCAAAATGCAGCTTGTCGCGGAAATAGTCGGCAATCGCATTGAATGCGGACTCCACCTCGGCAACCTTTCCCGTGATGATCAGCGTGCCCGAGAAGCGGTCTACAAAACCCAGATCCACACCTGCGTTCTTGAGTGCGATATCAGCCGTGATAACGGCGGTTTCTGCGGGGCTGACGGTCAGCACGCCGATGGCAGCGTGGGTGTAGTCCAGCTTGGGGTCAAGACCCATTTTTTGATAGAGAATGGGATCGGGATTTGCAATAATATGCGCAATGGTGATCTGCCGCCCGGGTACCAATTCCTGGACAATACGCATTTTATCTTTCATTTCCAAGTCTTTTGGAAGATTTGTCATAGTAACCTCCATCAGTGTTTTGAAATTCGACCGGCGTAGGCGCGCCCTCGTGAGTCGAATTTGTGCGCGAACGGCTACCTTGCGGTTTGCACGACTGATATTTCGCGCTATCCTCCAATTTGTACGTGCAGGTCGCACACGCTCTTGGCGGCGGCAACCAGCACTTCCATGGTTCCTTTATCGGGAGGGAGAATGTCGGGTAGGGTATAGGTTCTGCCGATACCCGTATATTTATCTGTGCCCAGGCGGTGGTAGGGAAGAAGATGCAGTTCCTTGACACCGGGCAACGTGTTTGCAAATTTTGCGATATCGCGGATCTCCGCAGAGGTCGCGTTAAAGGTGGGAACGGTAGGCACGCGTACGGTCATGCTGTGTGCGTTTTTGGCGATCCACTTGGCATTCTCAAGGATCAACTCATTGGGTCTGCCCGTAAATGCCTCATGCTTTGCGCTGTCCATGTGCTTGATGTCCATGAGCACGTAGTCCACGTGTGGGATAATGCGCTCAATGATCTCGCGCTTGGCAAAGCCGGTAGTTTCGATCGCGGTGGTGAAGCCATAATCGTGGCAGGCGCGCAGCAAAGCCTCTGTAAATTCGGGCTGTGCAAGGCACTCACCGCCGGACAGTGTAATACCGCCGCCCGAGCGAGCAAAGTACATACGATCCTTGGCAAGCTCCTCCATCAACTCTTTGACCGAGATATCATAGCCGACCGTCTTTTCCTTGCCGCCCTGCACCATTTGCTGGATCTTGAATTCCTGGGATTCGGGGTTGCAGCACCATTTGCAGCGCAAAAAGCAGCCCTTTAAGAATACGATGGTGCGGATACCGGGTCCGTCATGGACCGAATAACGCTGAATATCAAAGATACGACCGACTCTGTCGTAATATTGTTCCATGACAAATCCTTTCGAGAGAATTTTCTGCGGTTGGGGCGATTAGGATCGCCCCAACCATCAAGAATGAAATTTGTATAGGCAAATTTTCACCTTCACATTCCGCCATGGGCGGAATATATCACTGCAATGTCGTCATAGACGGCATTGCCTTACCAACCCTGCTCGGTTCTGTTGATGATGTCATCCTGCAGCGAGCGTGACAGGGTTGTGAAGAGTGCGCTGTAGCCCGCCACGCGGACGACCAGCGTCTTGTAATTCTCGGGATGTGCCTGCGCATCCAACAGCGTGTCCTTGGAAACTACGTTGTACTGTACGTGCATACCCTTTTGATCAAAGAAGGTGCGCAGATAAGCCACGAATTTTTCCAGTCCCTGCATACCGGAGAGGGCAGAGGGGTGGAACTTCTGGTTGAACAGCGTGCCGTTGGAGGCTGCTGCGTGATTGAGACGGGATACCGAGTTTGCCGTTGCGGTCGGACCGAGAATGTCTCTGCCCGATGCAGGACCGACACCGTCAGCGATGGGGGTGTTGGAAAGTCTGCCATCGGGGGTCGCGCCTGTCTGGTAGCCAAGCGGCACGTTTGCGGACACGGGGTACAGACCTGCCTGGAAAATACCGCCGCGGCAGTTGGTATACTGCGGCAGGATATCGGTATAGGTTTCGCCGACCTCGCGTGCGAAGGCGTCCACGTCCTCAAGGTCATTACCGTACTTGGGGAGCGCCAGGATCATCTCGCGGATCTGCTGATAACGTGCTTTCTTGTCTGCGGGGATAAAGGATGCAGTCAGGAAGCTGTGATAGATCTCACTGATCTGTGACTCGGTGACGTTTGCGCCTGCCAGCATCAGCTGCTTGACAGTCTCTACGGTCAGCTCCTCTGCCTTTTTGGGGATAAAGCCTTCACCGAAGTTGTTTTCAATGGCTTCCTTATATTCTTGCATGGTGACTTGCTTAGTATCAAAGACCAGCGTCTTGACAGCTAAAAGACCGTCTGTGTTGTTTGCTATGCCAAAGCCCTGAGGACCGGTGAAGTTGAATCTTGCGCCGCCCTCCTGGTTGGATTTGCCGCGTGCCATGCAGTCATCGATCAGGGATGCCTGGAAGGGCAGGGGGCAACGGACGCTGTGCGCATAGTCTACCGCATTGTCAGCCTGCACCATCATCTTTACGAAGAATTCCTGCTGAGTCTTGTATGCGTTGAAAAAGTCCTCAAAGCTGCCCATTTTGCATACGTCGCCCGTCTTGGGACCGATCTGCACGCCTTTGTCCATGCCGTTCGAGAACACCATTTCCATAGGACGGCACATATTAAAGAATGCAGCGTCATGCCATCCGTCGGTATAATGAGGAACGCAGGGCTCCACGCAGCCGATGATGCAGTAGCGGCGAGCTTCCTTTAAGGAAATACCGCGATCCATCATGGCGGGGATAATGACCTCGTCGTTGTAGAAGGCAGGAACGCCCATACCCTCACGGGTAACGGCAGCCGCCTTGATCATCAGATCGTGCGGGGATTTGTTCCATACGCGGATAGAAAGCGAAGGCTGGGGCAGGCGCACATGGCACTGCGCCTCCATGCACATAAATGAAAGCTCGTTGGTAATGTCATTTCCGTTTTCGTCCTGTCCGCCAACGATCAGATTTTGGAACATACCGTAGCCTGCAAAGCCCTCTGCGGAAGCAGCATCACGGCATTTGTTGAGGTCATTGAACTTGACCCATATGCAGTCCAACAGCTCCTGTGCCGACTCTAGAGTCTCAATGCCTTTATCAATATCGTGCTTGAACCAGGGATACATATAGCGATCAAAGGTACCGGGGGAGATCGAGTGTCCGCTGGATTCCAGCTGCAAAATCTGCTGCACGAACCAGAAAGCCTGACAAGCCTCGTAAAAGCTTCTTGCAGGCTTACCGGGTACCTGCGAGCAAGCCTCGGCAATGCGGAGCAGCTCCTGCTTGCGAACACCGGTGGTCTCGGCAGCCATGTTGTAAGCCAGCTCGGCATATCTGTGACCATATGCGGTCACAGCCTGTGCGCTCTCAATCACAGCCTCCAGGAAGTGCTTGCGGGACAAGTAATCGCCCTGACCCATGTCAAGCTTAGCCATTTCCTGCTGTGCCTGCCCGATAATGCCTTCCATACCGAGAGTGATAACCTTTTCATAATCGACACAAACGTGACCGATGCCGTTGTAGAAATAGTTACCCACCGTAAAGACACCGTGGTTCATGAAGATATCCAGGCACTCGGGGTCCATGTTGGCAGCAGCTAAGTCGCTGACCGTCTTGCCGTACCAATAGGGGTGCACTTTTTCCAGTCTTGCCACGGTTTCAGGCGAGATGTAGAAGGGGTCAGCCTCACGGGTCGCAACCGTCTCGTATTCGGGACGCAGCCACTCAAACGAATATTCGGGATAGGTCTGGCAGCCGCGGGGAGATACCGAGTTAGCACCAACGATCAGCTCGTCGGGACGGATCACGATCGGGATATTTTCAAGAATGTGACGCAGTGCGGCACTTCTTCTTTTTACAATGGGGAGATTCTCCGTATTCTTGTAGCTCTCTGTTACCAACTCAGCGCGGTAAGGCTCGATCTCGGGTAGTTTTGCATAAAGATGCTCAACCAAGCGGGGAATACGGTCGCTTTTTGCGATCTGAAATTTAATTTCTGCCATGATACGTTATCTCTTTCTTTAGATTTGGTCCCAAAGTTCCTTATGGGGAGCAGCGATAACAGCGGTGTATGCCAGCATGCTCTGATCCTTTGCATATCTTGCGCCTGCTTCGACAGCGGCGGTTACATCACCCACGTCACCAACGATCAGCACGATACCCTTACCGCCCATACCGCGAGAGGTGCGTAGCTCGTAGATCTCGACCTTTGCGGTCTTGACAGCAATATCTGCTGCTTTGATGGCACTTGCGGCTGAGAAAGTCTCGATGACGCCAAGACTACCCGTTTTGGGAGCCGCCTGGGTACCGAACATAGCGGACACGACTGCGGGATCGATACGACCCATGATGCTGGAATCGATCAGCTTTTGGTCAAATCTGCCGCTCACGTGTTCCACTGCTGCAGTTACGTCAGCAATCGCACCCGTGAGAATGATCTCAAATTTGCCGGGGCAGGCTGCGTGTGCGGAGATCAGCTGTACGCCCGCGCTCTTGAGCGCGGCGTCGGTCGCTTCAACACCCTGTGCAATACTTTTCAGTTCAATAATTCCAATTGCTTGATACATATCTATACCTACTTATTTTTGATTCATGCTTCAATGATGATCCTGCTCTCGTCCACGAATGTGACCGAGCCGGTGATCGATGCGTACTGGGGAACGGACAGTCCGGGACCTGCGGTTGCGATCATGTCGCCTATCGTGACCTTATCACCGACCGCTACGCAGGGAACCGAAGGAACACCGATATGCTGTCGCATACGGATCTCAACCTTATCAGCGGTCAGATCCTTGGGAACATAGGTGGGATGCTTGTCAAACTTGGCAACGCCCAGCACTTCTTTCCACTTTTGAGAGACCAACATACAGCTGTCGCGGTTTTCAGCGGGAGTAAATTCCTGCCCCGGAGCGGCTACGTATTTCATGCCCTTTTCGGCAAGGATCTTTTTGTACTCTTTGATGACCATCATGGGCGAGATACCCTGGCAACAGGAGAATGTGCCGCAAATGTCACAGCTGCAGCATAGGCTGGCAGAACGGATCAGTTCGGGTGTTTCCTGGGCGGGATACAGGCCTGCTCTGATCAGCTTGTGCGGTTCCAGAGGATAGCCCAACAGGTGTCTGGGGCAAAGATCGGTGCAGCGTGTGCAGGAGCAGCAGGTGGACGCTGCCAGACGCAGATTTTGCTCCAGTGTGCGCTGCTTTTGCACCACGGCGGGAATGTTATCGGGCACGATGATGAGTGCCTTGGTGGTCTTAACCACGACATCGGACGCAGGGTTTTTGATGATGCCCATCGAAGGACCGCCGTCAAACATGACGTAATTTTGGGGAACGGTGACATTAATTGCCTTAAGTACGTCAGAAATACGCATGCCGACGGGAACCTTGACCGTGTAAGCCTCGGGGATATCACCGCCGATGGTCAGCCATTTGGTAATGACAGGTGTATTTTCGTGTACTGCATTGCGGATATTAAATACCGTTTCGGCGTTGTAAACGATGACCCCCTGGGTGATAGGCAGGTTACCGGGCTTGATCAGTCTGCCGGTGACCTGGTAGATCAGATTGATTTCGTCGCCCATGGGATAAATATTGGGCACTGTCTTGACACAGATGCCGGGGGCTAATTCCTGGCTGTCTGCAAGCCCCAGTGTCATGGCACGGTAAGCTTTGATAGCAAGCACCGCGCGCTTGATATTGGTGTGCTCCATGACCAGCTGCGCGCCCTGCACAATTTCCGGCAGCTTTTCACGCACCAGCTCGTAGTCTGTATACATCAGCGGCTCACACTCGATGCAGTTGATGACCAGCAGGCCAGCACCCTCGGTCAGCTTTGCATAAGAGGGAAAGCCCGCACCGCCTGCGCCGACAACGCCGCATTTTTGAAGAATAGATTTTAATTTTAATTCGGGCATAGTCTTAATTCCTTAATAGTAGAGTTATGCCGACGTGTGAGAAAAATCAGTCGGCAGGCTTGTCGATGACACCAACGATCACGGCGTCTACGGGAGCGTATTCGCTGCCTGCTGCAACACGTGCGCTGCTGCCGGTCACGACCAGTACCTCCTCGCCAATGCCTGCGCTGATGGTCTTGTCCACCGCTACCATGTACTTATCTGTCAGCGTTTCCTTTTCAATGATCTGCACCTCCAAAAACTTGAAGCCGCGCAGAGAGTCAAACTTGTTGGTGGAAACGATGGTTCCAACCACTTTACCTTTTACCATAATAGCCTCCCAAAATCAGTTCTTGACTACGGTAACCGTGTAGCCGTTCTTGTAGCCGACTGCGTTTGCGTCGTCGGTATCCACGTGCATCTCGAGCGCGAAATCATCGCGTACGCGCACCTGTACGCCGTACCATCTGGTTTTTCTTGTGCCCTGGAGAGCATCCACGTCAATGTAGTCGCCGTCCTTGACGCCGTACCTAACGGCATCGCTTGTATGCATATGAATGTGGCGGTTTGCGATGATGCACCCTTCCTTGAGCGTGACAATGCCCTTAGGACCAACGATGGTAATGGGGGCAGAGCCGACAATGTCGCCCGATTCACGTACGGGGGGCTTTACCTTGAGCACAAAGGAATCGGTCAGCGAGATCTCCACCTGGCTTGCCTTGCGCAGAGGACCAAGAACTCTTACGTTCTCGATGGGGCGCATGGAGGGACCGATCAGGGTCAGAGTCTCCTTACAAGCGTACTGACCGGGCTGGGAGAGATCCTTGATGGGAGTCAGCTCATATCCTGCGCCGAACAGGGTTTCAAGATCCTGCTTGCAAAGGTGAATATGTCTGTTGGAAATACCTACGGGAATGCCCGAATCCTGCGAAGCGGTTGCATCCATTTCGGAGATCACCTTTTTTACGATTGCAGCGATGTCGTTTGTGTTGATTGCCATTTTCGTTCCTCTTTCTTATCTGAAATTCCGCCCCGGGGGACGGTACACATATTTACTCATATCGGCACACTTTTGCAAATGCACTCATATGCGCAAATATGTTGGGGTCTCGGAAGGGCGATATACTCGCCCTTCCGAGGACTGCCTTAAACGGAACTAATTTTGAATTAGCCGATCTTGGGCAGCAGCTTTTCAACGTCAGCGTGGGGTCTGGGAATAACGTGGGTTGCAACAACCTCGCCAAGACGGCAAGCAGCAGCGCCGCCTGCTTCTACAGCAGCCTTAACAGCACCGACGTCGCCACGGACCATGACGCTTACCAAACCGGAACCGATCTTCTCGGAACCGATCAGAACAACGTTTGCAGCCTTTACCATTGCATCAGCTGCCTCGATAGCAGCAACAAGACCTCTGGTTTCAACCATACCAAGAGCTTCCATTTTAAAATCCTCCTAAAATGTGTAAAAATTATTTTTTATTTTTTATAAACTTGTGTGGGTGCCTTTCCCGTATCTTACAGGGAATCGGTCTTCAAAAATTTCATGATGTCGGGATGAGGGCGGGCAATGACCTCGCAGAGCTTGACGTTTCCAACCTCTGCAGCAGCCTTGGCGCCGGCTTCCGCTGCCGCAGTGACAGCGGATACCGAGCCTTCGACCACAACCGTGACAAGTCTGCCACCCAAGCGTATCTCGACATGAATCAGTTTTACGTTGGCAGCCTTGACCATTGCGTCAAGACCTACGATGGCAGTCACCATCGCCTGTACCTCGAGCAACGCGATTGCTTCCATGATTTAAGTACCTTTGTGTGTTAAGTCGGAGGCCAAGCGGTCTTAGGAAGACAACATATTAGGACAAC
>JAZNBB010000061.1:0-2467 GCA_045586845.1 Eubacteriales bacterium | reverse complement strand
GAGCTGATCAAGCGTCAGAGAGAAGCAGAGGCTCGCAGATTCGAGGAAGAGCAGGCAGCTCTTGCTAAGATGAAGATGGCAGAGGCAGAAAAGTTTGAGCAGGAGCAGCAGGCTCTGGCTCAGAAGGCAACTGCAGATGCTCTGGCTTACTCCAAGCAGAAGGAAGCAGAAGGTATCCGTGCCGTAGGTCTTGCAGAGGCAGAAGCTATTGAAAAGAAGGCAGAGGCACAGAAGAAGATGGGCGAGGCTTCGGTACTCGATATGTACCTGACCGCACTTCCCGAGGTGGTCAAGAACGCTGCCGCTCCCTTGGCTCAGACCGACAAGATCGTGATGTACGGCGAGGGCAACTCCGCAAAGCTTGTTAAGGACGTTATGACCAGTGCAAGCCAGATCACCGAGAGCCTTGAGGAGTCTGTCGGCATTGACCTGAAGAGCATGCTCGCAGGCTTTGTTGGCGGTAAGGCTGCTGCAGAGCACGACGACGACTAATCCGTATGGCAAAACAAAAGCTCCGCTTGCCACGTGACCTTCAAGGTCACGTGCGCATGGCGGTGTTCAAAAAAATAGCACCGTGTGTGCTGCTTTTGATTGTATTCGGCGCGGTGTTGTATCTGTTCGGAGATCGTATCTTCGAGCTGGTACCGCCCGCCGTGCGCATCGGCGCATACGTGCTTGCCATGCTGTTGCCGTTTGCCATTACCCGCGTGCCGTTTTGCCTGTTTGATCGAACCTTTACGGGGACGGTCAAAAAGGTGAAGGTGCAAAATGAATACGTAGCAGTAAAGGGACTTGAGGGCTCTCCACGGGCTATGTCCAGAACGCTTGCTACCTTTGTGTATCTGACTGTTGAACTGCCGGACGGCAAGGAGAAGCAGTATAAGGCAGCGCAGGGCGGTGGCTTTATGGAAGAATATAAGCCCGGTGACACCGTCTTTCACCTGTACGGTGCCAAGCATACCGTGGTGCTGCCCGAGATGGCGGGCGACCACGTGGAGTGTCCGGTCTGCGGCGACGATAACCGCGCCACGCTGACCGAGTGCCATTCCTGCGGACATACGTTGATCAAGAGTATGCACGATCTTATAGTCCAAGACGACTGAACTTATACAGTACGTGTGAAGGGAGCCGTTGAATGAAACACAAAATATCCCAATATATTGCCGCAACATTATTCCGAATTGGCGCATTATGGGGTGGATTCCTTGTGTCGATGCTTCCACTTTATATCGTTCGCGGTATGTATGTGGATTCCTCTGTTAAGGAAACTGTCGAAAACCTCGTGACGCTCCTTGTACTGCTTGCCACATCGGTTGTAATTCTGTTTTTTGTATATAGAGGCAACGATGAGGCTGCAAAGCTGGATAAAAAGGGAATGCTATCTATGATTTGTATCCCGACCGCAGCACACCTTGCATTATGTGTATTGCTGTGCTGGAGCAAATACGTGTACATTTTCTTGAGCGAGGGCTATGCGCTTGCGCGCTTGATTTCTCCCGGTGCTCGCGATATTACTGAGCAATCCGTTTGGTCGGTACTGGTTGCGTCGTTGATCGTCACCGCGATCCCGTCGCTCGGGGTGCTTTTGGGTTGCTTGTCTGCTCGTAAAAAGAGAGAAAAAGAACGCAAGGCGTTGCATGGGGAATCATCATGTGATTGAAGACTGCATAGTGATATATGTTGATCAAGAGCATACATGTTCTTATAGGAGAAAGACTGTCATGAAAAAAATCGGTACATTTTTGCTTAATTCGGTGATACAGTTCGGCGGTTATTTCCTTAGCTCGCTTTTGTGTATCGGTGTGTTGCAAATCGTCATGCGCACATTTATCAAGGCGGAGAGCACGGGCGAAAACCTTTGGAAAGCCCTTGTGATGTACGTGTTTATGATGGTAACCGCTGTCGTATTTAAGACTGTTGCCCGTTCTTCGGACAAAGCAGGATATTTTGCCTATATGGAGGGCAGGGAAAGCAGTTTGAAGGAAACTGTACTCTATACGCTCAAAAACGTGGATTTTTGGTTGTGCAGCGCAGGATTTGCCATTTGGGCTATCATCATTCCCAAGGCGTTTGGAGCGATCAACCGACTCTTTTTGGGGGCGGAGCTGTACGAAACCTTCCCTCTGTCAATCTTGTCCGTGCTGACCGTTTCGCTGCCGATTATGGCGTTTTCCTTTGCCGCGTGGGTGATCGTCCCACGTTATTGGGAAAAGAACCGGTTACATAAGAATTGAGTTTATAAAAACAGAGAAGAACCGAGGCGCAAGCCTCGGTTCTTCATGTATGTTGGGATATTGTGTGAGGAAATTGATTCCGTTCTTTTTGGCAAAATTGCCGCAAAAAGAACCAAAAACGGCGTGTAAGGTGTTTCGCGCCTGCGGGCGCGACGAGGGCTGCGCGCCCTCGACCGCGCAAACTTTTAAAAAAGTTTGATCAAAACTTACCGTGTATTGGAGTTGCTTTTATT
>JAZNBB010000060.1:0-12858 GCA_045586845.1 Eubacteriales bacterium | reverse complement strand
TACAGTCTTACCTTAACCAGACCAACCTTTTCGCCGTTAGCGTTCAAGTAGTCAATAACCTCTTCTGCAACGTCACAGATAGAGCCCATAGCGATGATCACTCTCTCAGCATCGGGAGCACCGTAGTAGTTGAACAGCTTGTAATCGGTACCGATCTTTGCGTTGATCTTGTCCATGTACTCCTCAACGATTGCGGGGAGTGCATCGTAGTACTTGTTGCAAGCCTCTCTGTGCTGGAAGAAAATATCGCCGTTTTCTGCCGAGCCGCGAAGAACGGGATGCTCGGGATTGAGAGAACGAGCGCGGAATGCCTTGACAGCATCCATATCGGTCAGCTCAGCCAGATCCTCATAGTCCCAAGCCTCAATCTTCTGGATCTCGTGGGAGGTACGGAAGCCGTCAAAGAAGCTGATGAAGGGAACGCGACCCTTAATGGAAGCAAGGTGAGCAACTGCGCCCAGGTCCATGATCTCCTGGGGGTTGGTCTCAGCCAACATAGCAAAACCGGTCTGACGGCATGCGTAAACGTCGGAGTGATCACCGAAAATGTTGAGCGCATGGGTTGCAACCGTACGTGCGGAAACATGGAATACGCAAGGCAGCAATTCGCCTGCGATCTTGTACATATTGGGGATCATCAGAAGCAGACCCTGGGAAGCGGTGTAGGTGGTGGTCAACGCACCTGCTGCCAAAGAGCCGTGCACAGTACCTGCTGCGCCTGCCTCGGATTCCATCTCGGTGACCTTAACGGTGGTGCCAAAGATGTTCTTCAGACCCTGTGCTGCCCACTGGTCAGTGTAGTCAGCCATGGGGCTGGAAGGGGTAATGGGGTAAATACCTGCTACTTCGGTGAACGCGTAAGACACGTGCGCAGCAGCCTGGTTGCCGTCCATAGAAAGCTTTTTTCTCGGGATAGCCATGTTGTTTTTTCCTCCTGCGTTTATTAAAATTTTATTAAAAACGAAAAGTGTGAAAAATTTGCAAAATTGCTCCGCAAAATTTCTCACCTTATATAATAGCACAACTTTGCCGCGTTGTAAAGAGGATTTACGAACTTTTATCTTGGAAAAAGTGCTGAATTCTGCATTTTGGTACATCTTTTGCGCAAAAACGACGCTTTTCACCGCTCGGATGCTCCTCATTTGAGAGTTTCAATCAAACTCACGAAAAGTTTTGATCAAACTTTTTCAAAAGTTTGCGCGGGTCGAGGGCGCGAAGCCCTCGTTGCTCATCGCAACGAGCGAAAATCTCTTTCGCCGTTTCTTTGATACTTTCTTTGCGGCTACTTGCTCAAAGAAAGTACGGAAAGAATTACTTCAGTGTTAAAAATGACGCTTGTAGAGGCGGATTCCATATCCGCCCGCACCCCACAAACGAACCACCGCAGGTTCGTGAACTTTCTGTAAACTTATCCTATTCTTCAAGACTTCCCCCGCTAAAATTGCGTCTTATAAGATAGCCCCGAAAACCTTAATTTTCATTAAGATTCCCTGACCTGTATTGCTTTTGCGCCCCTTTCATGCTATGATAAAAACACAGGGAGCGACCAAAATCCATAAAGGAGAAAGACTATGAAAAGACTGACCAAATACGCCATACTGATCCTGCTTGCCGCGCTGTTTTTGGTATCTGCCGCCTCTTGCACATATAATCCGCCCCAGGGATATACCGAAAAACATCACACGCGCGATGAAATCGTTGCCTTTGCAAAGTCCATTGACCCCAATGCGACTGTGTCCGAGACTTATACCGAAACCAAAATTGATGATCTGAACCGAGATTTTCGCGAATGGGACGCCGTCATAAACGGGGTTGAATGTCACGTATCCAGCGTAGGCGATTTCGTTTGGAACACCGGTTTTCTCGGTGGTGAATTTGCCAAGCAATATTACGTCATCGATACAGACTATGATTATCTTGTTTTGGAAAAAATACTCTCCGAAAGACAGCCTGATTGGCAAATGCAATATGCGGATATGACAGAAAAATATGATTGGAACGACGTTTGAGTGTTGACGCACCCAATATTGAAAAGCGTGAGCTGACCGACCAAGATTTGGAAGCTGCTTGGGCACAGGCGTACGCAATTTATCAAGAATACAGCACCTACCCCGTAAGAAAACGCCCTTATATTGAAGTTGTTTCCGTTCCCATCAGTTACTCAAACCATAAAACCGGAGAAAGATATTTGCGGATCGAAGGCAAAAGCATTACGGACTTCAGCGAACAAGGAAAAGCCAAGTTTTTTGAAGAATACAGAACCGCTTGGAATCTCATTGATGAAGGGCTGCCGATCAAAGATTGATACACACATACGGAAAGGACACTTTCGGGTGTCCTTCTTGTTTGGAAACCCATGCAAAACCAATAATGCACCTATATCCTGACAACCGTATGGGCTGATGTCCTCGACAGCCCGTCCTGAGTAAACTAACTTTTTGGGTTGTATGAAATTGCTTTGTGTCTGCCGGTGCGTCGCGGACGTCGCACCCTACATCTGCGGGGATTTTACGTCGAACAACCCCTCTGCGTTCTTTTTGGCACCGCCGATCGCCATCCGCGCTCGGGTATAACCTTTCCGGTCGCAACTCATAAAAAGCCTTCCCCGCTGGGGAAGGGGGACCGCAGCGGAGCGAGTTTGGCGAGGCACGAGCCAAAACGAGAAAAGCGGTTGCGGTGGATGAGGTTCATCACACGGACGCTCTTTCACGGGTGGTTTTGTTCGTTTTTTACATTGAGCCACCTCTCTCCGTTCTTTTTTGAGCAAGTAGCCGCAAAGAAGAACTTATTTCGCTCCGCGAAATTAAACGGCGTTGGAGAGGTTTCGCGCCTGCGGGCGCGACTCGGGGCGCTGCCCCAAGTCCCCCGGTCGCTTTTTAAAAAAAGCGACGAAAAAACTTTCGTGAGTGGGTTAGCCGTATGATGAGAGTATCCCCTTGACGGTTCGATATTTTTCTGCTATAATTATCATGAAATATTATGCAATCTTTCAAAAAAGGATAGATTTTTATGAAGCTTTCAACCAAAGTTGCCGTCATCGGTGCAGGTCACGCAGGCGTTGAGGCTGCTCTTGCCGCCGCGCGTATGGGTGTGGACACCGTCATCTTTACGCTCTCGCTCGATGCCGTTGCCAATATGCCCTGCAATCCCTCAATCGGCGGAACCGCCAAGGGACATCTTGTCTACGAAATAGACGCCCTCGGCGGTGAGATGGGTCGCGCTGCCGACCGTGTGACGCTGCAATCCCGTACGCTCAATCTCGGTAAGGGCGCCGCCGTATATTCCAAGCGTATTCAGGCAGACCGCCGCAAATATCAGAATATTATGAAACACACGTTGGAACTGACGCCCAACTTGCATCTGATTCAAGCTGAGATCGTGGAGATTCTGACCGATAACGCCTCCGTGCATCCGCAAATCGTAGGTGTCCGCACCCATCTTGGCGAGATCTGGGGCTGCTCTGCCGTCATTGTCGCCACCGGCACGCACCTCGGCGGCAGAATTTTCGTGGGTGACGTCAACTACGCCGCAGGCCCCGACGGTATGCTTCCCGCAAACGCTCTGACCAATTCCCTTCTTTCCTTAGGGGTCAAAATGATGCGCTTTAAGACAGGCACGCCCGCGCGCGTGAAACGTTCCTCAATCGATTTTTCGGTACTCGAACTGCAACCCGGTGAGAACTATCCCCTGCCCTACAGCCATGACAATATGGAACATTTGTTCTACGATAAGACTCAAACGCCATGTCATATCGTGTATACAAACGAAAAGACCCACGAGGTCATTCTGTCCAATATCAAGCGTTCAGCTCTATATTCGGGACAAATTCATGGCACAGGTCCGCGTTACTGCCCCTCGATTGAAGACAAATTGGTTCGATTTGCCGACAAGCCGCGCCATCAGCTGTTTGTAGAGCCCATGGGTGAGGATAATGAAGAAATGTACATTCAAGGCTTTTCTACCTCTCTGCCCCCCGACGTGCAATACCAAATGCTGCGCACCTTGGACGGATTTGCCCACGCCGAGATCATGCGTTACGCCTATGCCATTGAATACGACTGCGCTGACCCCCTGCAATTACTCCCCACACTTGAGTTTAAAGAAATATCCGGTCTTTTCGGTGCGGGTCAGTTCAACGGCACCTCCGGCTACGAGGAAGCCGCCGCGCAGGGTTTGGTGGCAGGCATCAACGCCGCACGCCGCATCAAGGGACAAGATCCTGTCATTCTCTCGCGCTCCGAGAGCTATATCGGTACGCTGATCGACGATTTGGTCACCAAGGGCACACAAGAACCTTACCGTATGATGACCTCGCGCTCGGAATATCGCTTACTTTTACGCCAGGACAACGCAGATCAGCGTCTGACCCCCATTGGCTACGAGTGCGGTCTGATCACAGAAAAACGTTATCAAATGCTGCAAAATAAGATAGAATCGGTGAAAAATGAGAAGAATCGTTTGGAAAATACGCATCTTTCCATGCAAAAAGCCAACGATTTTCTCGCAAACCACAATCTGCCCCCCATCAAATCAGGATGCTCGCTGGCTGACCTGTTACGCCGTCCCGAGCTGACATACGCAGACCTCGCTCCCGTTGACGACGCTCGCGCAGAGCTGCCCCGCCGTGTGCTTGAAACAGTTGAGATCGACGTGAAATACGAGGGCTATATCAAACGCGCCTTCGCAGAGGCGCAAAAACAGCAGAAATTGGAGGGCAAGCACCTCTCGCCCGACATTGACTATACGCAGATCCGCGGCTTGCGCCTGGAGGCTGCTCAAAAGCTGAACGTCATCAAGCCGTTGACCATCGGGCAAGCCTCACGCATCAGTGGCGTCAATCCTGCCGACATTTCGGTCTTGCTGATCTGGCTCGGCATCAAATAAGGAGACTTTATGGAACGATTTGATACGCTTTTTGAGCAGATTTTGATCAAAAACGGCTTGGAAATGCATGTAAACGCGCACAATACAGCCACATTTGAACAACTCTGCACTCACATTCTTGAAGTCAACAAAGTACATAATCTGACTGCTATCCGCGACGTGCCCGGTGTGATCACCAAGCATTTTGCAGACAGTTTGACTGTTGCAGCCTATATTCCACAAGGCGCAAACGTCTTAGATGTAGGCACAGGCGGCGGTTTTCCCACGCTGCCTCTTGCGATTGCCAGACACGATTTACACATCACCGCCATTGACAGCACCGCAAAGAAGATTACACACGTGCAAAACACAGCACATCTGTTCGGTCTCGAACACGTAAATGCATTAACGGGGCGTGCCGAAGAACTTGCGCAGACAGCTGCTATGCGAGAGCACTTTGACGTTGTCACCGCGCGCGCCGTCTCCGAACTTCGCATCCTTTGCGAGATCACTTTGCCATTTGTAAAGGTTGGCGGCGCATTGCTTGCTATGAAGGGGGCTTCCGGCGACAAAGAGCTTGCGGATGCCCAAAATGCGATCGCAAAACTCGGCGGGCGTCTTGACAAGGTACACAAATTTACGCTCAAAGATGCCGATGGCAACGAGGAGGAGCGCTGCATCATTGAGATATGCAAGATTTCGCACACACCCAATAATTTTCCGCGACAATATGCGCAGATACTCAAAAAACCGCTGTAATTCAGCGGTTTTTTCTTTACTCTGCGCACAAATCACGACCAAACGCTGCCATAGTCGCACCATTTAGCCACAATATACACGCGCACGACGCTTCACGCATCTACAAATTCCTCTAAGTTGCCGTGTTACAATATGCTATCAGATATGATAAGGAGTACAAACTCAAAATGATCGACACACTTGACCGGCAATCACTGATATGTCATTTAGAAAAACGCGAAGGAAATATTTTCGAGCAAGCGATCGCAATGCAGTTGCTTTGCAAAAATTTTCATTACACGCAAGCATCGCTCGCCAAAAGGCTTGGCATCAGCCAATCCTGCGTTGGCAACAAGATTCGTTTATTGCAATTTTCAGCGCACGAACAGGCGCAAATACTCGAATTTGGATTAACCGAACGTCATGCGCGCGTGTTATTGCGTGCACAACCGCCAAAAAGAGAAAAATTGATCGCAACTGTTGGAAATATGCACTTGACGGTACAGCAGACAGAGGAGCTTGTCGAAAAATATACAGTAACGAACCTGCCCCCCGCCGTGCAATCCGGCTGTATGCCTGCCCATGTCAACGCTGACCATTTTTTATTGCAAACGCAAAATTATGCTGACAAATTGCGATCCGTAGGATATAAAACAACTTGTTTGACAGAGTCAGGCGAGGGTTGGTGCAGGATTACGGTAACCATTGTAGAGTAATGTTTCACGTGAAACATCGCAAATCGAGGCGTAATGTTTCACGTGAAACGTTACCTGTTCTGTTCGCTATGTTTCACGTGGAACATCGATAACGCGTCCGATATTGTTTCACGTGAAACATAACTCATAATTTTTTCTATTTTGCGCAAAAATGTGCACAAGACTATTGCATTTCCGTGTGTTTCGTGATATAATATGGTCGGATTATTATTTGGAGGTACATAAACAACATGGCAAAAATCATATCTTTTTGCAACCAAAAGGGCGGCGTTGGCAAAACCACCTCAGCCGTCAATATTGCAGCCTCGCTCGGTATCCTCGGCTACAAGGTGCTCATGATAGACCTTGACCCCCAGGGAAACGCAACAAGCGGCGCAGGTATTCCAAAGAAGACACTAAAACTGACCATCAATGACGTGCTGACAGCGGACGTTCCGATCAAGGATGTCATTATCGATACAGAATTCGATAATTTGCATCTTGTCCCCACCAACATCGCGCTTGCCGGTGCTGAATTTGAGTTGTTTCAACACGAGAACAGTGAATATACGCTCAAAGAGGCGCTTTCCCCCATTCAAAGCGACTATGACTACATCATTATTGACTGTCCGCCTTCGCTTGGTATGCTGACCGTTAACGCAATGGCAGCAAGTGACGGCGTTGTCATTCCCATGCAGTGCGAATTCTATGCGCTTGAAGGTCTTTCTCAGCTTATGATCACAGTCGGGCGCATCAAGTCTCACTATAACAGCACCTTGACCGTCACAGGCATCCTGATCACCATGTATAATCAGAGATTGCTGCTTTCTCAGCAGGTAATGAGTGAATTGCGCCGCCATTATGCGGACAAGCTGCTCACCCCGCCCATTTCGAGAAGTGTTAAGGTATCCGAAGCACCCGGCTTCGGTATGCCCGTATATTATCACGACAAGAGAAACAAAGGCGCAGCTGAATACTTGGAGTGCGCCAAGGATCTCGCATCCAGAATTTAAGGAGGAACCGAATCATGGCAAGAAAACAAGGCGGACTTGGCAGAAATTTCTATGAAATTCTGGACGATAACCTGCTTGAAACCAAAAAAGACTCTGTTACCAAGCTTCGTGTAGCAGACATCGAACCCAGACGCGACCAGCCCAGAAAGGATTTTGACCTTGAGCCTTTGCAGGCTTTAGCTGACTCGGTACGCGATTACGGCGTGCTTGTGCCGCTGATTGTACGCGAAAACCCCGTTTCGCCCAGCACTTATGAGATCATTGCCGGCGAGAGACGTTGGAGAGCAGCCAAAATGGCAGGTATTTCCGAGGTTCCCGTTGTCATTATGGACAGCGACGATATGAAGACCAGCGAGATCGCGCTGATCGAAAACGTGCAAAGACAGGACCTCAACCCCGTAGAGGAGGCATTCGCATATCAGGCACTGATCGAAAGATTCGGTCTGACGCAGGAGGAAGTGGCGCAAAAGGTAGGAAAAAACCGTTCTACCGTCACCAATATGCTGCGCTTGCTTGACCTTCCCGAGGGTGCTCTGGAGCTGCTCAAGAAGGGCGATATTTCCGGCGGTCATGCAAGAGCTCTTTTGGGCCTTGATGATGAGGTACAGATCGTGGATCTGGCGCAAAAGATCGTTGAAAAGGACTACTCCGTACGCGAGACCGAGCGTATCGTGCGTCTTTTCAAAGCAAAAGCGGAGGCTGACGAACAACCCGAGGAGCTCGACGAATCTGATGCCCAGCGCAAGGTCTATATGAAGGATCTGGAGCGTCGCGTCATGAGAACACTCGGCAGAAAGGTTCGTATTGCGCGAGTTGCCAAGAAAAAGATCGTTGAACTGTCCTACGAGGATGATCAGGATCTGGAAGAAATCATCAAAAAGCTGTGCGGCGACGACTTTTTTGCTGAAATTTAAGCAATTTTCAAATAATTCAGAATAAAATACGGAGAAAAACATCATGATCGATATCAATTATATCAAAAACAACCCGGAAGAAGTTATTGCAAGACTTGCAAAGAAAGGCAAAGATGCAAAGCAGGAGATCGAACAGATCCTGAGCCTTGATACGGAAAGACGCGCTCTGATCGTTGAAGGAGAAGCCCTCAAGGCAGAGCAAAATAAGATCAACAAACAGATCCCTCAGCTCAAGAAGCAAGGCGTGGACGTTGCCCCTATCTTTGCGCAAATGAAGGAAATGGGTGCACGCGTCAAGGAGATCGACGAAAAGAAAAAGGAGATCGAGGTTCAGTACCAAGGTTTGCTTCTCTGCCTGCCCAACCTGCCCGATGAAGACCTGCTGCCCGGCGGCAAAGAGAACAATCAGCCTCTGCGCTACTACGGTGAGCCCAGAAAGTTTGATTTTGAGCCCAAAAACCACGTAGATCTTTGCACCGACCTGGGGCTGATCGATTATAAGCGCGGCACCAAACTGTCCGGCGCCGGTTTTTGGATCTATTCCGGCGTTGGCGCACGTCTGGAATGGGCGTTGCTCAACTATTTTATTGATTTCCATCTCGGAAACGGCTACGAGCTGATGCTGGTACCCCATATGCTTGGCTATGAGTGCGGTCAGACTGCAGGTCAGTTCCCCAAATTCAAGGACGAGGTATACTGGCTGGAACAGCAGGATGATGACGAGCGTCGCCGCTTTATGCTGCCCACCGCAGAGACAGCTTTGGTTTCTTTGCACCGCGACGAGATCCTTACCGAGGCAGATCTGCCCCGCAAATACATCTCCTATACCCCTTGCTTCCGTCGTGAGGCGGGCTCGTATCGTGCCGACGAGCGTGGCATGGTGCGCGGCCACCAGTTTAACAAAGTGGAAATGGTACAGTATACACTGCCCGAAAAGAGCGATGAAGCGTTTGACGAGTTGGTTGCCAACGCAGAGAACCTGGTCAAAGGTCTTGGCTTCCACTTCAGAACGGTCAAGTTAGCCGCAGAGGACTGCTCCGCATCCATGGCAAGAACCTACGATATTGAGATCAACATTCCTTCCATGAACGGCTACAAGGAGGTTTCTTCGGTCTCCAACGCACGTGACTATCAGGCACGCAGGGGCATGATGCGCGTCAGACGTGCCGACGGCAAGATCGAGTACGTACATACGCTTAATGGCTCGGGTCTGGCTACCAGCCGTATTTTCCCCGCACTGGTCGAGCAAAACCAGAATGCTGACGGCTCTGTCAACGTGCCCGATTGCCTGCGTAAGTACATCGGTTTGGATGTAATTAAGTAAATTTCACGGAAATACAGCCAAATTCACAGAACGCCCGTTCTATATAAGAACATTTGTTCTGTTTTAGGAAAGGAGGACTTCAGTGTCCGGATTATTCGGTATATTTTACAATCTGAGCAATGACGCCTCCAAGCAGCCCACGCTGATCGAGGAGCTGTGGGAATACCTGACAGATAAGTATCTCACCCTGGATATCTCGCAATACGACAATCTTGATCTCACGATCGGAGGCAGCGGCGTCATCAATTTATCCTGGGCGATCGTGGCACTTTGTCTTGGCATCGTGCTGGCAGCTATTCTGAGCGTTTATGAAAAGCGCGGTCTTGGCGAATTTGTGCGCAAGCTGCTTTATGAGGATTGCTATACACCCGAAACAGCCATGACGCTGGCGCAGCTCGGTTTTCGCAAAAATGCTGCTGTTCGCAGCTCTTTACGAAGCGGATCACTCTCCAAAGTGGTGATTTGTACGCAAAAACAGGCGTATGACGAGCAAATCGCACAAAAAAAGGCAGCATATGAGCAATATGCCACCAAGGACAGCCCCAAATTCAAGAGTACACCCTATAGGATCAATTACGAGACTGACACGTTTTTTATTCCCAAGGAATCTTCCTATGCTGCCGACATACGCTACGACAAGAAAGGTTCGGGCATCGTCACAGTGATCATCGCTTTGGGCATTGCGCTGCTTTTGGCACTGTTTATCATTTTCATCCTGCCCGATGTGCTGCAATTGTTGGACAACTTTGTCGGGATCTTGCGTCCCGAGGCAAATTACCACTAATGTCAAAGGAGAAATATATGCAAAGACCCATCATTGGCATCACAAGCTCAAAAACAGCCGAAGGGAAGATCGCCATGAGCCAGAATTATCTCAATTCCATCTGGGAAGCGGGAGCTATCGGCGTCTTTTTGGCATACACACAGGATGAAGAGAAGCTTGCAGAATATGCGCAGGTATTTGATGGTTTTCTGTTTGCAGGCGGCGATGATATGGATCCCACACTTTACGGCGAACAAAAAATGTTTGAAAACGTAGAGATCGACGCTGACCGTGACCGTTTTGAGCTTGGCTTGTACAAGTATGTCAAGCAGACCGGAAAGCCCATCCTTGGCATTTGCCGCGGTATTCAGGTACTCAACGTAGCCGAGGGTGGCACGCTTTATCAGCATATCGAGGGGCACAGGCAGACAGAGCCCGGAACTGTCACCGAGCAAAAGGTTCTTGTCAAGCAGGGAAGCATGCTGTATGATCTGATCGGAGAGGGCGAAATCATGGTCAACAGCTTCCATCACCAGAATATCAAAGATCTTGCGCCCTCCTTGTGTGCTGATGCCGAGAGCGAGGATGGGTATATCGAGGCGGCGCATATGCCGGGGCATACGTTTTTATTTGCCGTGCAATGGCATCCTGAGATCTATCGCAAAAGCTCTCCTGCCATGCAAAAGGTTTTCTCGGCGTTTGCAGACGCCGCGCGGGGTCAATCATCATGAGAAATATGCAACTGGCGGACATTCTACGCCCCAAAACGCTGGATGATATCGTCGGACAGCAGCATTTATTCGGAGAACGCGGCGTGATACGGCGTATGCTGGCAGGCGGCAGGATCACGAATATGATCTTTTTCGGTCCTCCCGGCACCGGAAAGACCACGGCGGCGTCCGTTATTGCTGCAGCGTCGGGTATGCAGTTTCGCAAGCTCAACGCCACGCACGCGTCCACGCAGGATATCAAGGATATCATTGCAGAAACAAACAACGTGTTCGGTTCGGGCGGAATTCTTTTGTATCTGGACGAGATCCAGTACTTTAACAGAAAACAGCAGCAAACGCTGCTGGAATATATGGAGGATGGGCGCATCACACTGATCGCATCCACCACAGAAAATCCTCATTTTTACGTGTATAACGCGATTATCTCGCGCTCTTCGCTGTTTGAATTCAAGCCCGTCCCACCCGAGTGCGGTGCAAAAATGCTGAAAAGGGCCCTGGATTACCTCAACGAGGAGCACGGAACGAGCAAGACCGCATCGGACGAGCTGCTTTGCTATATTGCAAAGGCGGCAGGCGGTGATGTCAGACGCGCGATCGGGCTGTTTGAAAACGCATTTTTCTCGGCAGACGGCGAGATCTTACGTGAGCATGCGGATGCGTTCAAGAGCGGTATCGGCAATTACGGTGACGACGCGCATTATGATCTGCTGTCCTGCTTGCAAAAGTCGATCAGAGGGTCTGATCCGGATGCCGCAGCGTTTTACACGGCGAAATTGCTGGAGGCGGGCGAGCTGATCTCGGTCTGCAGGCGATTGCAGGTCATTGCAAACGAGGATATCGGCGCGGCTTACCCCATGGCAGCGGCGATTACAAGGGCTTGTTGCGAGTCAGCAAAGGAATTGGGCATGCCCGAGGCAAGAATTCCTCTTGGAAATGCGGCGATCATACTGGCTACCTCGCCCAAGTCGAATGCCACGCACATTGCGCTGGACATGGCGTTGGAGGATGTCAGGGCGGGCAAGGGAAATGATATTCCCGAGCATTTGCAGAGTCCGCTCAATAAGGGATATAAGTACCCGCACGATTTCCCGAACCATTATGTAAAGCAACAGTATTTGCCCAACGATATCAAGGATAAAAAGTATTACGTACCTGCCGAGAACAAGACCGAGCAAGCGGCAGCGGAGTATTGGAAGAAGATCAAAGGATAAGTTTCCCATACGGACGACCATTTTTAGAGTTTTTGCGTCGCTTTTTGAAAAAAGCGCCCGCCCATCCAAGGGCGCGTAGCCCTTGATCGCGCCCGCAGGCGCGAAACTTTTTCTGCGTTTCTTCTTTGCCAAGCTTTCTTCTTTGCGCCTGCGGTGTCAAAGAAGAAAGCGGGAAATAAATCAGGACGCCTGACATTGAGCAAACTCTCTCCGTTCTTTTTTGACGGAGCAGCCGCAAAAAAGAACCAAAAAACGGCATAATTCGGGGCTCTGCCCCAAGCCCCCGCGACCTTTTTGTAAAAAGGTCGATCAAAAACTTTCATCCTGTGGGGGGGGTCCGTTTGGGTGGCGGTGGTCAAAACTTTCATCAGCGAAAACTTGTCCGCGCCGCAAAAGTCAAGCAATTTTCCGTTCCTTGTTCTAACTCTGTCCTCTCCCTCATAAATTATAGCGAAACAAAACAGGGGAGGACGCATAAATCATGCCTGAACATTCCATTTATCAAGATATCGCCGAGCGTACGGGCGGCGACGTCTATATCGGGGTCGTTGGCCCCGTACGTACGGGAAAATCCACCTTTATCAAACGCTTTATGGAGGCCCTGGT
>JAZNBB010000059.1:0-23203 GCA_045586845.1 Eubacteriales bacterium | reverse complement strand
TAGCCATGTCGTTCTGTGAGCCAAGGAGTTGTCCTAATATGTTGTCTTCCTAAGACCGCTTGGCCTCCGACTTCCGTTAAGAGTATCACGCCAACCTGTCGGGTTTTTTATTTCAAGTTAAAGCACAAACAAGGTCAACAGCACATACGCGATCAGTCCAAGTGCGCCAATAACCAATACGGTGAAAACGGCGGTCAAAATGCAGGAGCAGATCCACAGCCATTTCGGCTTGTCTTGCTTTTTAAATGCAAGCGATGCGGCTAAGATCATGCCAATGCCCCAAGCAAACGTACAGATTATCAACACAGCCACGGCTGCCATAACGTAAGCCAAGGCTGCGATCAATGCTGTCAGGATAGCTTCACCCGGAAGCAATGGCTCACTCGGCTCTGGCGGCGACGTTACAGTGTTCTGTAACCACGAAATCGATAGAATCAATCCTGAAACGCTTACCACCAGTATCACGCACGAAATCAAAAACAGAACAATATGCTTTTTTTGTACACGCACGGGTGTTTCGGGGGCTGTGACTTGTTTCTGCATATTTACACCTCTTTTCTGCCAAATTGGGTGTGTTTTTTCAATATCAGTTCTCCGGATGCAGTGTCAACACACCGTCAACTCGTTCAAAGTAAAACCGAGTGCCGGTAAGTTGATAATCCTCTCTTCCCTCAATGACTGCATACACCTCAATCTGCAAATAGCCCTTTTCAACGCTTGCCGGGAACACCAACTCTACACTTTCCTTGTACAATGGGTAAAATTCACCGTAGCGAGCAAAGATCAGGGAAGGTGGATTTTTCTGCTCTGTAGAATCGTATTTGGAATCGTACCAGGAATCCGAATACTCCACTTTCTCTTCCCATACAGCCTGCCTATCTGCCTGCCACGGTGCCTCTATCACCTTGTATACCACGTAAAAGGTGTCCTGTACCTCATCTCCGTACCCGAGAGCGCCGGGCAAATGTCCCAAACCGACGGTCATTGCTACCGTGATATCCCCTTTGCCTTGATAGGTGATATGGTCAGCTTCCATACTGATGACATCTTCCACACCGGTGTCTCCTCGGGACGGAGGAGTTTTCATATAAAACTCACCCGTTGGCACATAGCCGGGCGCTTGCACGCAAGCACTCAGGCATATTGCTGCAAACAGCAAAAGCGTACACAGCAATAAACTCCTATGCTTCATACTCATTTTCCTTGCGCGAGTTGCTTGATCATGTGCTCAAATTCAGCTTGATAGAAATCCTTTTGGCTCATCTCGCCAAGCAAGGCAAGCACGTTATCCAGCGAGGAGGTACCCTTATAGCGGCTGTTGTGCAGCAGCATTGCAGTTTCGATAATGGCTGCGGCAAACAGCGCGTCATCATTGAGCGTGTCCTTGATGCTCTCGCTGCCGATGCCGTACTCTCGCAGCTGACTTTCACTTTCGCGGGGGGCTTTCCAGCGCACGGCAAGCGTTGCAAGATCACGGTCGATGTCGTACTCGGTATCCAAAAGCTCGATCTCATAGCACACGGTCACAGTGTGCCCTGCACCGACTTCGCCTGCATCCTTGGTGTCGTCCTCAAAGTCCTCGGTGTTAAGTCTGCGGTTTTCATAACCGATCAGGCGGTATTTTCCTACCTGCTCGGGATCAAACGTTACCTGCAGCTTAACGTCATTTGCCACGGTGGTCAAGGTAGAGGTCAGCTCACTGCCAAAGATCTTTTCCGCCTCGACTTCGCCGTCGATATAGTAGTACACCCCATTGCCATGGTCGGCTAAGGTCTCCATGTTGTCATCGCGGAAATTGCCGCTGCCAAAGCCCAGCACCGACAGATAAATGCCGCCGTTGCGCTTTTCTTCCACAAACGCTTTGAGCTGATCGGGATTGGAAATGCCCACGTTGAGGTCGCCGTCCGACGCCATGATGATGCGGTTGTTGCCGCCCTCGATATAGCAAGAGCGCGCGATCTCGTAAGCCTTCTGCAAGCCTGCCTGCCCGTTGGTAGAGCCACCAGCGTTCAGGTGATTGATAGCGTACATGATTTCGGTATACATATTGCCGGGGCAAGCCTCCAGCACAACTTTTTCGGCACCCGAATAAGTCACAATGGACACACGGTCATTCTCACCGAGATTATCCACCAGGTAAGAAAAGGTCTTTTGCAAAAGCGGCAACTTATCCTCGGAATTCATCGAGCCCGAAACGTCAATCAGAAATACCAAATTATTGCCTGTGGGGGCTGCTGCGTCTGTTGCCTTCATCCCCAGCATCAAAAGGCGATTGTCCGCATTCCAAGGGCAAGGCACGATCTGCACACCCACGCCAAAGAGATCCCCCTCGGCGGGTTCTGCATAATCGTAGTCAAAATAGTTGAGCATCTCCTCGGTGCGGATGTTTCCACCGATATAGTCCTGCGTCATCTGCTGCCAGGTATAGCCGGTCTGCACGTGCTTGCGGAACAGCGTGTAGGATGCGGTATCCACATCTGCGGAAAAGGTGGAGATCGCCTGCTCCTGCGTATTGACAAAGGGCGTTTCCACAATGCCGCTCTGCGAGTCAGGCGAGATAATGCCCTCCTCTTCGGGATAATAAGCATCCATCATATTATTGGGATAATAACCGTCCATCGGGGCGTCTGCAGAGCAAGCAGCGAATACAGCCGCGCTCATGGCAAGTATCAGTAAAAGTCCTGTCAGTTTAGTTACAAAGCGTTTCATAATAACCTCCATAATCGTTATGATGTGTGGACAAAAGAGGTTGACACACAATTATGTTTCGATATAGTGGGCAATCAGCTTGGCAAGGTCATCGCTCAGCTCAAGCTCGGGGTCATAGTCAAACACCATACCATGTCCTGCATTGCCTGCCGTGTTTTTGAGATAAGGAGAGACCACCAATCCATCACCAAAGGAGAGCCAGATTTGATACTTGGGAGCTTCGCTTTGCTCTGTGTAAGTGCGTCTGTGTGTCTGCATCAGGTATACCAGCTCCTCACATTGATGATCGGAAAGCGTGACACTGTAATAATCGTGACTGCCCTGCTGACTCCAGATCAGCGTGGGGGTGTTGTCAAAGAATACAAGCTCGTCTGCCGAGATCGGATTTTGCTCGTCCTGCTTGGCTTGCATGGTCATTTCCATCTGTGCCAGGGCTGACAGTTCATCCTCAACATTCTCGTTCGGGGGCTCAATATCGTTTGAATCTCCCCAAATGAGATTGCCGATGATGCCGATCGCAACGCTTGCTCCGATCGTGCCGATCACCAATGCACCCGCAAGCATCAGCACTGCCGCAACGAGCAACACACGCCACGAAGACGATTTCTTTCTTACGTGGTAATACGCCGCCTCTTGCAGATACCTCTCGTCCACACCGCCGATCTCCTCGTAAAGTCTGCGTCCGTTCATACTCCCGCCTCCTTTAAGACCTCGGCAAGCTGTCCGCGCAAGCGGAATAAAATGCTTTTTACCTTACCTTCGCTGAACTGCATACGCTGTGCGATCTGCGCAATCGAATCGGTGTAAAAATACCTGCGCAGAAAGATCACGCGCTTTTGCTCATCAAGGCCCTCCAAAAAATCATTGAGCACTTCGCGCAAGCACCCCTGCTCGTATTGCTCCTCGGGCGTTTCCCAATCGGAAAGGCATCCCTCAAGCTCCTCGAACACCACCTGCACGCCATGCCGCTTTGCGGCATGATTGCGGTCGTAGCGGCCCAGCGAAATGTTGCGGATGATCTTTGCCATATACCCTCCCAGATAGGTAGGACGGTTTTCGGGCATGGAATTCCATGCAGCAAGGTAGGCGTCATTGACACATTCCTCGGCATCCTCATGCGATCCTAAGATCGATTTAGACGTTGCGTGCATCATGCCGCCATATTTGACCGAGGTCTGTGTGATAGCCTCCTCATTCCTCGCCCAGTACAGATCGACGATCAGTTTGTCCTCCATAATCTCACCTCTTTTGTGCTTCACCTATCAAGACAGGATTTTTCTCGCTTGGTTTCACTTTTTTGAAAAAATAATTATAATTTTTTTTGCTGCTGTTTTTCGGGCGATCATTGATCGCCCGCACGATCGGCGGGAGAAGTGACTCCTCTGCCCGAAAGCGCTATGCCGTCAAGCAGGTCGAAATAACAGCTGTCCTCCTCGACCTCAACGCGCACGCCCTCAATGCGGATAAATCGCTGTGACGCGGCGTTGACATAGGTAGAGAGCCGTCTGTCCAACGCATCGTCCGAGTGCGCTGCGACCAAAATCTCACCACCACGGATCTCGGTAATGATCAGGGTGTGGTAAAAATCCCCCTCGGCATCCGCAAGCTGCACCACATCGCCCGGTTGTACCTCTGCTCTGCCGACTTCCCTGCCGTAAGGTCCCACACCGCCGTTCTCCATGGCGAACGCGGGTGCTCCTGTGATAAAGTCGTAAAACGACTCTACGCTGCTCCATGCGGGGGCGCGGTCAGTGGGAGACACGTAATACCACCCAAACGTAGGCGTAAAGTTCATCTCACAGCTGCCTGCCAACACGCTTTGCGAAACAAAGCTGGTGCAATCCCCTCCGTACCCCGTGAAATTAATAAACAACGGATTGCGTGAACGCGCCCAACGGCGCGCATACTCGACCGCACGCGTGCGATCATAAGGCTTATAAAGTAACATAATATCCCTCCTCTTCCTTGCTATACTATGAAAGGCTGAAGAAAAAGGACACGGACTGCCTTTTGACGTATGCGGCAGTCCGTAATTCATGTATTATTTTGCGTACTTATTATACAAACTGACGTGATCATCAATATACTGCACGCTGTTCCCCGCATAACCCGTCACGCAAACATAAGCTTCTCCGTCTGCTCCAACGGCATACGAAACCAGACAGCTCTTGGCTTCATCAGTCAAGCCGGTCTTGGCTGCGGTGATGGTCAGGCGATCAGGCTTGGTCTTACCGTTTCCGTAATACTGCTCAACTCTCTCGACAAGATAGCCATGCTTGAGGTAATACGTCAATGTTTTATTTCCTGCGGGCCAATAGAACGGTGCATTGAAATATTCGGTCGACATGATCTTGGCGCACAGCTCGTTCTGCATTGTATAAGTCATGATCGCTGCCATCTCACGGCAGGTCGTGTAGTGATCGTCGTTGTGCAAGCCCGTTGTGTTGGAAAAATGCGTGTTGGTCAGCCCCAATTCAGCCGCCTTTTGATTCATCAGTTCAACAAACGCCTCCTCGGAGCCTGCTATATAGTTGGCAATTTCGGTACAGGCAACACCGTCAGAAGCCAAAATGATCGCATACAGCATGCCTTCCACGGTCAGTACGTCACCAACCGAGTCCTTGGATACCAAAACACCGGATGAACCCTGTGCCGCCATGATCTGCTGCACCTGCTCGGAAACCGTCACATTATCCTGCAGGCTGTGCTCGTGCTGCAGATGCTCCACGGCAACAAGCAGAGTCATGACCTTAGTCATGGAAG
Source organism: Eubacteriales bacterium (assembly GCA_045586845.1). GTDB lineage: Bacteria > Bacillota > Clostridia > Oscillospirales > CAG-272 > SVQP01. The sequence continues at coordinate 17,731 of JAZNBB010000059.1, read as the reverse complement.
CAGGATACATACGCTCATCCGCCAGCTCAGAAGCAGTTACCTGCCCGGTCGCCGCATTTACAACAATGCTGTATTTGGAATTGGTAAAACTGTCCGCTACGGCTGCGCCATCGCCCACAGGCAGGGCGGGAATAGTAGATGCATTGCCTGCAAAGGGATATGTAGCATCCGGATCGATGCCGGGGAAATTACCTGCAGGATCATCCGGCTGCTGTACAGGGGAAAACAGGCTGAGAATACCTGCCCAGATGCTTTCAAAAAAGCCGGGCTTATCCTCGGGTGTATCAGAGGGCTGTCCCGACACCGTTTCGCTCCAATTATTGCCGGGGGAATCCCCAATAGGCGGCGTATCGTTTTGGTTCAGCATCGGTTCGATGACCAGCTGGAACACAAAAAAGCTGCCAAGCACCAACACCAGCAGGACTGCCAAAATAACGGCAAGAAAGGTCAACTGCCGCATCTCGGGTCTTGAGTTGGGCGTTTTATTCTGTGGATTACGTTGATTCATATACGTCCTCACATAATAACGATTCTTATACGTATTATATCATAAAGCATATATATTGTCAAGAATACGGTATAAAAAAGAAAACTCCGCTTACTGTTCGCGGAGTTTTTCTTTCTTGGTTTGTCTTTAAGCCAAGGTGTACCAGTTGATCAGCACGTACATTGCGACAACGATCACAACGAGCAGAATGGAACCGATAATAGTCAGCTTAGAGAACAGCTTATCCAGGGTATTGCCTTTGGTCTTTCCAAAGAAGGTGTCAGCACCGCCGGCAATAGCACCGGACAGCCTATGATCCTTCGAAGACTGCATCAAAACTGCAACAACCAGCCCGATGGACAGCAGGATCAGAACGATGGACAACGCAAAAACAACGCCGCCAACAATCTCTGCACTTGCGGGGTTTGCCGTCTTCCAACCGCTGATAGCTACCAAAAAATCTTTCATCTGTATATATCCTCCGTTTCAAATCATCCTGCGATGTGGGAATATCCCGGGTCTTTCGACCGTCATACCATGGTATTATATCACACTTCGTTTCAAATTGCAATAGGATTACGGAAAATTTTTATAAAATTCCGCATCTTTTCATAAAAATTGCGCAAGAACGCTCTGCGCTTGGCAAACTTGTCCAAATTGCATTGTAATCTGCGCGGTTTTATGGTGCAATCATACGATTCAAGATGAGATTTTTATTATAAATGTTTTGAAACAAGACTCCGGATGCGCACACTTGATGCTTTCCCTCCCACTCACGCATGGATCAGAACAGGTTTTTCTTGACAAATTCACAAAAATCTGTTATAATTGTAACACCACTTACCGAAGAAAGGGGTACGCTATGTCAAAGAAATCTCTTGCCCTGTTCATCACCGCCATATTGGCCTTCATGCTTTTTGCCTGTGTGGGCAGTGTGCTTGCTTATGCAGAGCAAGCACCAGAAACAACAACCTCTGCGCAAACGGACGAGACTGTTCCCGAAGATACTGCCGAAGAGATCACAGAGGATATTGCCTCCATCGCGTCGTTTGGCGACGAAAGCGTCTGGTCGTTTCTGGTTCAGATCTTTATTCTGATTGCGGCATTGCTGGTCGGTAACATTCTGCGCAGAAAGATCCCCTTTATCCGCAGAAGTCTGATCCCCACTTCGCTTTTGGGCGGTCTGCTGATTCTGCTGATCAAATTGCTTCCTTTCTATGATAATGTAGTCAATCAAGCTACCATGGAGATCATTACATACCACGCACTCGGCATCGGCTTTATTGCACTTGGTTTAAAGCAAGCCAAGGATTCGCAAAAAACCAGCACGGGTAAGGTCATGGAAACCGGTATTCTGACCGCTGCGACCTACGTCATTCAGGGTCTTGTAGGTCTTGCTGTGACCGTCGTGCTGTTCTATATTTCCGGAGCGTTCCCCAATCCTCAACTGTTTCCCGATGGTCAATTCTTCCCCGGCGGCGGCGTCATTCTCGCGCTCGGCTTTGGTCAGGGCACGGGCCAGGCACTCAACTACGGCAAAATGTACGAAACCGATTTCGGTTTCAAGGGCGGTACGACCTGGGGCTTGACCATTGCAACGGTCGGCTTTATCGTGGCAAGTGTGGTTGGCGTTGCATACATGAACATTCTGCGCAAAAAGGGCAAGCTCAGGCTGCGCAGTGAAGAGGGTCTCAAGGACACCTTGGAGGACTACGTCAGCGAGGGTGAGATCCCCGTAACCGAATCGGTAGATAAGTTCACCATCAACTTCTGCTTAGTATTCCTGGTTTATGCCATTGCGTACCTCATTATGCGTCTGGTGAACATTAACCTGATCTGGGGCTTTAACTTCCTGCTTGGTACAATTTTGGCAGCACTGGTGCGTTGGGTAATCAAGCTGCTCAAGAAAGGCAAGCTGATGCACAGAGAGTTGACCAATAACTATCTGCTCGACCGTATCAGCGGCTTTATGTTTGATCTGATGATCATTGCAGGCGTGGCAGCCATTGATCTCTCGCAGCTTTCGGGAATGTGGTGGCAATTGCTGATCGTTTGCGCACTCGGTACGATTGCAACCTTTGTTTATCTGCGTTTTGCCTGCAACCATCTGTATCCCGGTTATAAGAACGAGGCGTTCTTCTCAATGTTCGGTATGTTGACAGGTACGGCAAGTAACGGCATGATCCTGCTGCGCGAAATCGACCCCAAATTTGAGACTCCCGCAGCCAACAATCTGGTACTTCAAGGAATTCCCGCCATCGCCTTTGGCGGCGTGTTGCTGCTTTTGTTCAACATCTGCGACACCATCCAGCATTGCCTGTTGGTGCTCGGCGTCCTGGCAGCGGCATGGGTAGTCTACTCGGTCATTCTCTTCCGCAGGGTCTTCTTCAAAAAAGCTTACGCCAAACGCGCGGAAAAGAAGGCAACCAAACAATAAACATAAAAACGAACTGCCCGCGGGCAGGTCGTTTTTTCTATGAACGTATGGGCGACCGAATTTCGGCTTTGCCGAAATCATTGCCCCCTACGCGCTTTACTCGTACTCACTTTGCAAGCTTTTGTCTTCTCACATCAGTTCCTTTAAAGGGCATGATAGTAAAATTACCCAGCACGCGGCTGGTGATACGATCCCAATATCGCTTGCGGAACTCGTCGGTTTCTAAATTTGTGCTCAAGATCACGGGCAGATGTCTGTTCAGACGCGTATTGAGCAACCCGTACAGGCAAGAGGTAGTAAACTGATTGGTCAGCTCAGTACCGAGGTCATCGATGATCAGCAAGTCACACTCAGTGTATCGAGACAAATCCGCGCCGGTAGGTGTTCCCGCACTGTTGCCAAAACGCTGCGCCTCATAGTCGGCAAACATATCCACACAGCTGACGTACACCACGTCCCAACCGCCCTCAATGACCTCGCGGGCAATGGCAGTGGAAAGATGTGTTTTGCCAAGTCCCGTACCGCCGAACATGGCAAGATTATCGCTTTTTGCAGGGTGGAAGGTGGCGGCATACTGCTTGGCACGCTCTAAATTGCTCTGCATCAAAAGATGCGTCATGCGATCGCTTTGATAGTAATCCAACGAGAAATTGGCAAAGCACTGCGTCTGCATCAACGTGCCGATACCACTGGAGGCATAACCCGCCACAATCAACTTTTTGCGCATACAATCGCACATTTTATAATCTACGTAGCCTGTATCACCACACGCCTTGCACTCATAATGCGGCGCAGTATAGTCAGCGGAAAAACCGTTTCGGGTAAGCACCGCCGCCCTTCTCTGCTCCAACTCATGTGTCTCAATCTCTATTTGTGCCACGGCTGCCTCATAATCGTCGTTTTTCAGCGCTGCCTGCATGATGCGAAGCCCCATATTGGAAAGCTGCGCGTCGATCTCTTTCACCTCGGGGAGAATGGCGTGGATCTCTTCTCTTCTCTTGGTTGCCGCTTCCTGTACCTCTAAGTATTTGCGGCTGTATTCTTCGCGGATCCTGCGGAAATTTTCCTGATTGTAACCCATGCGCTTACTCCTTGTCATTCATGATCTTATCATAATTGTCGCCAAGGCTGCGGCGCATGGCGGCATCAAAGAAATCGTCGGTATCAAAGCTGCCCGCGGATTGCTCTGCCTTGCCTTTACCACTCCTCTTGGCATCACGTGCATCCTTATCCGCCTTCACGGCATCAGGCGTGCGAATACCCTCGGCGTTCCAGCGATCGAGGATAGAATTGACGTATGCCACGCTGATATCGGTGGTTGCGTCCGCACCGGTCTCAAATGCCAGAGTGATCATTTCCATATCAAAAGCATATGTATGCAACCAAGTGGAAAACGCTTTTTTCTCCTTGGCAGTCAGCGCACGTGCGCCGATGCCGAACAGACTGCGCAATCTGCTCTCGGTCTTTTGCAACTCTTCCTGACGCAAAAGCTCCTCCTGGAGCGCGTTCATGTCGGTGACACCACGATCGTAAAGCGAGATCGCCAACTTTTCAAGTCCTCTGACCGAGGGACGCTTATCAAGCTGCTTGCAATAGGTGCAGTAATGTGTCACTAAGATCAGCACGTACTCACATTCCAATCCCAGATAGTCGGTCAGCCCAAGCACAGTATTGATCTCATGCGTGGAGAACAGCTTGCCGAACAGATTTTGGCACTCGGTCAACAAGCCCGCCGTTTCGGGACGCTGCTCAAGCAGATTGCCAAGCTCGGCGGTGGTATATTTGGGCAGATCATCGCTCTTTTTGAGCAGTGCCGCGCCGTCGGCAGCGGACGTCTCAGCCTTGGGTTGCTCTGCAGCCACGTGCTCCTTGGGCTGTGCCTGTGTGCCTGTCTGCTTCTTTTGCAGCTTTGCCTGCTTTTTCTCGGCACTCACACTGATTACGCCCGCACCGCGCCAAAAAGCCACAGCGGCACGCACCTCGTCCTCAGTACAGCCCGCAATCTGCGCAACCGTTTCCACACTGCCCTCTTGCCCGTACCGCGCACAAAGCGCAGTATCGGACAACAGCGTCAGTAACACCGAAATATCGCTTTTTTCAGCACTCTGCCAGGCACCTACCACCTTTGCGGGCAGTACCACCACACCGTTGCCATACTGTATTTCAATAGCCATCATTCAACCTCATCGCTCAGCTGCCTCCCGGCTGCCTTTTGCTTTTTTTCCATATTACGGCAGATCTCGTAGTTGAGAATCATCAAGGAGTCGCCAAGGTGCACGTTTTCGATCACAATATCATCTCTGCTGTAATCCAACTCCACACCCATATAATTCCAAAGCCCCTTAACACCGCATTTGACCAGTCTTTCTGCCACAGCGGGCACATCCTCCTTAGGCAAAGTCAGCACCGCAATATCCACTTGATTCTGCGCACAGAATTGCTCCAACGTATCCAGCGAATAAATGGTCACCCCCGCAACCTCAATGCCCACCATGCCGGGATCGGCATCGAACATACCAAGAATATCCACCCCGCGCTTTTCAAACATGGAAAGGTGCACCAAAGCACGGCCCAAATCGCCCGCGCCTATGATGATGGCATGAAAACCCGCACCCACACCCAGAATTTCACTGATGCAGGTGAACAGATAATGCACATTGTAGCCATAGCCCTGCTGACCAAAGCCGCCAAAGCAATTGAGGTCCTGACGAATCTGTGAGGCGGTCACGTTCATACGCGCAGACAGCTCGCTTGAGCTGATGCGGGTAATCCCTTGTGTTAAAAGCTCACGCAGATAGCGATAATAACGCGGCAATCTGCGCACGACGGCGGGCGAAATATTGGGCTTTGTGCCGTGCTCTTTGTGAGATTCCGAGCACTCAAGTTGTTGCTTTTCCAGTTCTTCGTATGCCAAAATACCTACCTCCAAAGCAGTCTTTTTGTGAAAAACGACGGTAAAATCTCCCGCTGAATTTTTGAAGTTTCGACTCCCGATGCCGCAGAAAAAAGTTTTCGACAGCCAAGAAACTGCATAAAGTTTTCCACAGTTTCCACAGGCTTATCCACAGTTTCACTTGCCACATCGACATTTTTCGGGATTTTTCCGTGTTTTTCCATGCATAAAATCATGTATAATTCAGTTTTCCACTATGTTTTCCACACCCTGTTGAAAACTTGTGGGGAAAACCTTGCAGAGCTATTTTTGTTCAAAGATGCACACAAATTCGTCCTTTTGACGAAAATGATTTATTTTCAAAAAAGGGGTTGACAAATATGCCGCATTATACTTAGTCATACGCGCTCGCATTGAGGTCCGTTCCCGATCTCTCGCCGTTCTTGAAAGCAAAGTAACCGGCAGCCGCCACCATAGCGCCGTTATCTCCGCAAAGTGAGACGGGGGGTACGGCAAGCGTGACCTTATGCGCATCACACAGCTCTTGAAGCGCACGTCGAAGGTGCGAATTTGCCGCCACACCGCCTGCCAGTACCAGCACGGGTGTGCCCGTCCCGGTCAGCACCTTTTCGGTCTGCTTGACAATGCCTTTGACGATCGCATCGGTATAGCTTGCCGCCATATCGGCAGCATTGATCTCCTCACCGCGCTGCTTGGCTGCGTTGATCAGATTGAGTGCAGCCGTCTTAATGCCCGAAAACGAAAAATCAGGGCTGTCTCCCGTCAATGCAGGAGAAGGCAGCGCAAACGCCTTAGGGTCTCCCTCGTAGGCAAGCTTGTCCAGCGCGGCACCGCCGGGATACGGCATACCGATCACTCTACCCACCTTATCAAACGATTCGCCCGCAGCATCGTCACGCGTGCCGCCGATCTCGGTGTATTCGGTGTCGGTATCCACCCTGTAAAATTGCGTGTGACCGCCCGATACCACCAAAGCGACAAAAGGAGCCTTGAGCCCCGGGTGCGCCAGATATGCCGCGCCCACGTGCGCGTGGATATGGTTGACCGCCACCAGCGGGATCTTGTTTGCAAACGCAAAGGATTTGGCAAAATTAACGCCCACCAGAAGTGCACCGATCAGCCCGGGATTTGCCGTAACCGCCACACAATCCAAGTCCTCCACCGTAATGCCTGCGGTGTCAAGTGCCTCTTTGGTAATGCGCGAGACCGCCTCCACGTGTGCGCGGCTTGCGATCTCGGGCACCACACCGCCGTACAAGCGGTGCACATCCACTTGGGATGCCACAATGTTTGCCTTGATCGTTAAATTTCCTGCCCCATCCGCATGCACAATGGCAGCAGAAGTTTCATCGCAGGAGCTTTCCATTCCAAAAATGTACATATTGTCTCCAAAAATTTCTCGTGTCTTAAAGATACGCTGTCATGATCACGCCGTCCTCACGGGGCGAGGAATAAAACCCGGGACGCGTAGCAATGGCGCGAAAGCCCATGGAACGGTACAGGGCCTGTGCCGCCTCGTTTGATTTGCGCACCTCTAAGGTAACCTCTTCAAACCGCTCGTCCATCGCATACTTGAGCAACGCTCCCACGATCGCGCGGCCGATACCGCGGCGGCGGTAGTCGGGATGCACGGCAATATTGGTGATCTGTCCCTGATCCACTACGCAAAGCATGCCGCCGTAGGCGACCACCTTGCCGTCCTCGACATAAACCACCCCCGTACCGATACCCTCGCGCGTCAAAAGCTCAAGGCTCTGCGCGCTCCAGGGCGCGGAAAAGCACAGCTTTTCCAACTCTGCCACCTCGGGGATATGTGCAACCGTCATGGGCTGCGTATACAGTCTTTTTCTCTTTTTGTTCTGTTCCATCACTCTACGTACGTGTGCACCGCATCCCCTACAGGTACGCATCTGCCGTCATCTCTGTTGTAAATAAAATACTTACCGTAGTTGGTCTCGAGTTCGTTTCCGTACGCATCCGTGCTGTATACGATCACGTCACTCGAATATTCCAGATAGGTCAGGCGGTAGTACAGGAAAGGATAATCGTCCGACACAAAGCGCAGACGAAGACTCTCGGTCGCCACACGGCTGGGATAGGGAATGCTCTCCCCTTCCAAATAGGCATCCAACAGTGCTGCCACCTCATCGCTCTTTTCGATCTTGGCAAAGGCGTGAATTTTCTCACCCTCGCGGCAGATATAAATATAATCGGTGCCGAATTCCGCCAACGTGGGCAGCTTGATGCCATCACGGTACAACACGTCGCCGTCATCCGTGGTCAGCCACTCCCCCTCCGGTGTGTTTGCAATCTGATACAGCTCAAATTCGCCAATACCTGCAGTCAGCGTACCGTAAGACTTTTCGGACATATAAGAAACAGGCTCATAGGCAGCGGGAGCACGCAGGTAGGCGTTTCCCTTTTTGTCGGTATAGCTGCCGTCCTCGCCGTTATATTTGATTTTTGCTCCACCGCAGGAGCAAAGACTCAGCGCCAGGGTCAGCGTGGCCAAGGCAATTACAATTCTTTTGAAGTTCATAGGTATCCCCTTATCAATATCCAAACTGTCCGCTCAAGCTGTCGTCGTTGTCGATCCACTCGCTGACCTCGATGATGCGATAGTCATCCTTGGTATCCCGAATAATGACGCGTGCGATCCCCGCATTAATGACCATGCGTTTGCACATCATGCAGGAGCAGGTGCCGCTTACGATCGAGCCGTCTTTTGGGTCAACGCAAGCCATATACAGATCCGCACCCAGCATCTGCTCGCGCGAAGCCGCAATGATGGCATTCGCCTCTCCGTGCACCGAACGGCAAAGTTCATATCGCTCACCGCGAGGGATCTGCAAGTGCTCTCTCATGCAATACGAGATATCAGAGCAGTTTTTTCTGCCTCTGGGCGAGCCGTTATAGCCCGTAGACACAATGACGTCATTCTTGACAATGATCGAACCGTATTTCTTGCGTAGGCAGGTGCTTCTCTCGGCAACCGTTTGCGCGATGTCCAAATAATAATTGTGCTTGGATACTCTTTCCATATGTAACTCCTTTTGGGGATCGTCCCGGGTTTGCCACGGCTACACTCCCCCAAGATATAATCATTCATTTTATATTATACCAAAACACGCGATAAAAATCAAGGACTTTGGCGACAATTTCATACAATATCCATACAAAAAAGCACGGACGGATCGCATGATCCGTCCGCTTGCATACGCTTACCCCTCCAGCTGTCTGCCAAGAAAGCTTGCAGCCGTCTGCACCAGCTTACATTCCACATCGCTGTGCACCTCGCCTGTGCGCTCCTGAGATTTGTCCGCCACAGATACCACACAGCCCACGATATCACCTTCGCTGATAATGGGCATGGCGCAGCTGACAAAATGCGCAGTTTCGTGTGAGATAACAGGATATTTATCCTCGCCTTCACGCCACAAATACAGCCCCCTGCCTTCGATCACACTCTCCAACTCCTCGGAAAGCGACTTGTCCGCATACTCCTTTCGAGGCACACCTGCAGACGCAATGACCGCATCACGATCGCAGATGACCACACCAAGCCCGCATATCTTATGCAGGGTCTCTGCATACTGACCGGCAAACGATGCCAGCTCGCCAATCGGCGAATATTTTTTGAAAATGACCTCACCCTCGCGGTCCGTGAATATTTCCAGAGGGTCCCCCTCACGGATGCGCATGGTGCGTCTGATCTCTTTGGGGATGACGACGCGTCCAAGGTCGTCAATTCTTCTCACAATACCGGTTGCTTTCATATATATAAACCTTTCCATACATCAAAATTTCACTGATTTGGTGATTTCCAAAGATATTATTAGAAGAATTCACGAATTTTATCCAATGCTGCAAGTGGATATTTTTGACAGCACCGTCAAAAATACGGTGGACTGACAGCCCACCGTACTTTTTTATTTTCTGTAAAAGCTGTTCCCTCCGATAAACTCGCGTACAAGACTGGTGGGCGGGATCTCGTCGTCCACGTTGGCAGAGTGCACAAAATTGAGCACCTTGACGATGGCGCGCACCTCCTCATAATACTCATCGTCCGGCTCGACCTCGACAAGCAACGGGAAAATGTGCGTCTTGAGCACAGCAAGCTCATATAAGGTGGAACTGTTGAAAATGACGTCCGCCTGCTCCTGGAACGGGAAGATCCAGCGTGCCTCACCCGCGCGGACAGAGTTCCACATGGATAACGTATCGCTGACAGACGCACCGCGGAATTCATAGTCGCGCACAATACGGCGTAACAGTCGGAGATAACTTGACGGAATACGGTTATGCAGGTCCAGATTGAGTGGCAGCAGAGGACAAACAAACAGCTTGAACACTGCATCGGGCGCAAGCCCTTCAGGCAGTATGACGGGATTTAGCGCGTGCAAGCCTTCCACGATAACTACAGAATCCTCATCTAACTGCAGCGAGTGCCCATTCCACTCCCGCTTCCCTGCCTTGAAATTGAACGAGGGCAGCTCGACTCGCTCACCCGCCAACAGCGCACGCAAATGTGCCCCAAACAAAGCGGTATCAATGGTGTTGATATGCTCAAGGTCTACCTTGCCGTCCGGTCCGGGCGCGATTTTGTCGCGGTCGACATAGTAATCGTCCAAACTCATAAGGACGGGTCTTTTACCATGCACGCGCAGCTGCGTGGCAAGGCGGTTGGCAGAAGTGGTCTTCCCCGACGAGCTGGGACCCGCCAACATGACCGCATGCGCACCGCGCTCACAGATCATATCCGCCACCTGTGAAAACCGCTTTTCGTGCAACGCCTCGTTGACGCGGATCAGCTCACGGATGCGATCCGACTCCACCATTTCGTTCAGATCCGCCACCGTGCGGCAACCCATCAGATTGCCCCACGCAATTCCCTCGCTGTATACGCTGTAGTAATTGTCCATCTCGCGGTAAGGAGCTGTGCGATCGGGGTTTGCGGGATCGGGATACACGAACACAAAGCCGTCCGTGGTTGGCGCAATATCCCAATTTTGCAAGCATCCCGTGCTCGGCATCATCTCGCCGTAATAGTAGTCGGCAAAGTCACCGTATTCGTATACGTCCAGCGTGGGATGGGTACGGTAAGAAAGCAGTCGCGCCTTATCGGTCTGCCCGCGCTGCACATACAGCTCGATCGCCTCTGCAGTGGGAATACGTCGAAACCGCAGCACGATATCCCGCGCCACAATGTCCGTCACGCGCTCGCGCAGCCGCTCAACCGAAAAATCCTCGACACTCGTGACCTTGATGTAAAGTCCCGACCCCAACGTGCAGCGCATGGTAGCGCGTGCCCCGGGCCAAAGCTCATGCAGCGCAAGGAACAGCACGAACTGCGCTGTACGTGTGTACGCTGCTCTGCCCTGCGCGTCGGTATAGCGCAGAAGCCTGATTTTTCCGCCCGATGCAGCCATCGCGCGTCTCTTGGACTCTCTGTCGGGCAACACGTCCTTCTCTCTCAGAGGCACATAGTTGAGCGTGAAAACCTCTCCCGCAATCTTGGCAACCAAGGGGCGATCGGAAAGTCTGCCCGTATCCAGACCCATTTCGGTAATGATCTCAAGCAGTGATTGTCCCGCCTTTGCCTGTATCTCTCTGCCGTCTATGTTCAGTTTCATGTTCTTTCTCCTTTCTTATCGGTCATCAGCTTGACTTGGTTGATCACAAACAGAGTTGCGTTGAGCAACATCTCAGGTCAAGCCTGTACGCACAATGCGTATATCGTGTTGATCGGCACCCTGCTCATGTTGAAAATCCTCAGCCATTTGAATGAGCTCATCATCATAGATACTATGCCCGGCGTGGTGCCGATATACCCGAAAAATTCTAACATCACCCTTGATGCCAATATAAATTCCCCTTTACAAGCAAAAAAGGCTGACTGTCGGTTTTGCCCGGTAGTCAACCATTATCGGTGGTCTGTAGAAACGCCTGCCCCTATTGCAGGCCTATACCTCATATTATATGGGGATTTTTCCTTCCTTGTGTACAGTATAGCATATTTTTAAGAATTTGTCAAGGCACCCAAACAAAATATAAAATCCCGAAAGTTTTGCCGTACAAAAGACCTAACCCGCCCGTTACACTTTTGTAACGGACGGGTTAGCCGCACGGCTAATGGTCAACTGATCTGCTCAAGCACCTTTTCCAGGGTTTTGTTGAGAGTATCTACATTCTTTTTAAGTGTTTTTTCATTCCTGCTGATCATAGAGCCAACTGTGTTATTGCCGGACTCGTGCACAGCGCGGATATTTGCACTGCCAAAGGTAAAGGACAAGCTGAACAGGTTGACAGGATCGATCGCAACGCTGCTGACCACACGGTCAAGCATATCAACGGATTGAGGATCCTTGACATACTTGCTGGTCAACGCAACCTCATAGTATGCCGGCTTGACACGATTATAGCTCTCGGATGCATAAGCTTCCAGGAAAATCCCCAATTCGTCGATCTCTTTGTAGCTGGTAGAGGGCACACCGTACAGAATGACCTCAACCTGTACATGGGTCTTGTAATCTTGTGATTTGGTCAGCTTGGGGACAGGCAGAATGCCGTAATCATTGGGCATATTACGGATGACGGGATCCTCTACCGCAATCAAACGATAGTTGATCATGACAGACTGATCCTCTGAAAATTTGGTCAGCACGTCGCCATCGCCTGCATTGGTCGTAGCGGTAAACGAACCCGAGCTGTTAAGCAGAGCAAGAACGGAGTCCAGAGAATCGGACAAACGCTCCTGATCGACCTCATAGCTGTACATATTGTCTTCGTCCTTTTTCAGTATACAGATATCCGAACCTTCCCAGTAAGCGTCCATCATGGAACTGGTAGGACCGATGCGTGCACAAAAGCCATACAGGTCGGCACCGTCTTTGCTGCTGTCACCATTGAGATCTCGATAAAATCTCTCCGCGATACCGGTCATGTAGTCAATGGTCCATTCACCGTTTTCCACAACCTCATAAAGCTCATTGTCCATGCCCTCGTCCTCCAACAGACGTTTATTGAACATGGTAACAAACATATAACGGTAATAGGATAACGACATAGGGCCGGTCACAAAGAATTGCGAATCCTTATAGGAAAGTGCATCGTTAAAACCCTGGGACCAATAGTTTTTGTCAAAATCAATGTAAGAAGTAGTGCGCAGATCGGTCATACGTCCATTCAGCGCAAGCGTCATAGAGGTATAAGAGCAGTTAGCAACAATGTTATAATCGTCACCGCCCGCGATAACCATGTTAGAGACTGCGTCAACCGCCTCGCCTGCCACGCTACCGGCCTCAGGCAAATACTGTACGACCTCGATATTACACTTTAAGCGTTCCTCAAGCACCAAGTTTCTGTTGTACACAGCATCATTAATGGGGTCCGAATCCAACTCCTCAACATAGACCTCGCTTTGATTGACAGCTTCTACACGCGAAACCACAGTGATATCTCTGCCGCCCAGATCGACCTCACCCAAATCGTCGCGGTCATTGCTGGTTTCAAGCAGGTCACTGTTGGCAGCTGTGCTTTGAGATTCTTTTCCGGGATCTCCCTCTGCACAAGAAACCAACAAAACCGGCAGCACCATCAGCACAGCCAAAAAACATACCAATATTTTTTTCATGTTATCCTCCCGTACCCACGCATGGGTAAAATCACTTTAAAGTAATTATACTCAAAAATTCACGTTTTGTCAATACTTTCTTGACCGTTACAGAAAATCATGCTATAATGAAGTCAAATTTCAGGCAAACGGAGGATATGATATGAAGAAGGCATTGTTTGCATTATTGAGTTTGATCATGATTGCAAGCGCCTTAACAGCTTGCAACACCTCAACTCCGCCCTCTCCCGCTGACACAGCGCAAACCGATGAAGCTATCCCCACCATTCCGCCCTCTCCCGCTGACACAGCGCAAACCGACGAAGCTATCCCCACCATTCCGCCCGAGCAAGCAGTTCCTCCCGAACAGGTGATACAGGGACTTGATGCCGACGCCGCAATCATGGAGATCGGCACCTCCACAAGGCAAGTGCTTCTGTATGACAATGACTGGACCGAGATAAAAAGTGTATTCACTGCGGCAGGTTATGCTCCTGTAGAAATCACGCAGCCGGACAACACCAAGTTGGAAACCGTCGTAATGTACGGCAGCAACAAGACTGTCACCTTGCAAAAAACGCAGGATGGCGCATACGCGATCTGGGAGCCCTATAACGCCTCTGCCCTGTCTCTGCTTACCCCCAATGAAAAAACAGGTACGGGCGAGGTCACGTTGGCGCAGATCGGCATTGCGCGTATGGAGGAAGAGGATAACCCGCTCAACGGTATGTGCTATATCTACAAGCTCTCGGACGGCAGTGCAGTGATCATTGACGGCGGCTTTAACAACAAGGATTGCCGCAATAACATTCTGAATACGCTTGACAAACTGAATATTGCCAAAACCGAAGATGGCAAATACCGTATCACCGCTTGGATCTTTTCTCACGGTCACAAGGACCACAGGGCTGCCTTTACCGGCTTTGGCAAAAACCACGGCGGACTGGTTGAGGTTGCTTATGTGCTGTATAACTTCCCCGTCAGCCCGGGCACATTGACCACCTCCACCTTCGATCTGGCCAATTTTGAAACCAAGATGGCAGAGAATTACCCGGGCGCGCAGCACGTTGTGGCTCACGCAGGGCTTTCATACCATTTTGATAACCTAACTATCAAGGTACTGTATGCTCCCGAAATGCTGTACGCACCCGATCAGACCATCGGATACTACAACGACACCAGCCTGATCATGATCGCCGAGTGCAGTGGCACGGGTACGCTCTATATGGGCGACGCAGGTGAAACAGCTGCAGCGTTGACATGGAAGAACCATGAAAAAGCCGCGTTTGAGGCGGAAATGCTGCAGGTCACGCACCATGGCTTTAACACGGGCGATGCCTCTCACAACTGGAAGAATATTAAGTTGATCTATAGCAACACCAAGGCATCCTACGGTCTGATCCCGATGGGAAGCCGCTTGGAGGGTGATGCGCGCAACGGCAGACACACGGTCATTGTGGGACATGGCGGTGCAAATTTCCAGATGTCCTTCTTTGTCAACAAACGCGACAGGCATGGGATGGACGAGGTTACACAAGAATATTACAACAATTTCGTGGCAGAGATCGCCGCAGGCACCAGCGAGCATGAGACGCTGTTTGGTTACGACGGCATCAACAAGATCGTCAGCGATAAGGGACTGATCTCCTACACCTCCGGCAATGAGCACGAACCCATGGTCACACTGTTCACTCTGAACGCAAACGGTGTTACCGTAGCACACAATCAAGTGCTTGCCGACTGGCTCGGCTGATCAAAATAAACAATAAATTTTTCGTGTTTTTTTGATATTTATTCAAAAAAACTCTATACAAAACGCAAAAATCGTGGTACAATTATCATGTAAAAATATTCCGCAAAGGAGCTTTTCTTTATGAAACTGGTTTATAAGGGCAAAACAAAGGACGTATACGCACTGGACAACGGTAACGTGATGCTCAAGTTCAAGGACGACTGCACCGGCAAGGACGGCGTGTTTGATCCGGGTGAAAACAGCGTAGGTCTGACCATTGAGGGTATCGGCAAGGCAAATCTGATCTCCTCTATCCACTATTTCGAGCTCTGCAAGGCAGCAGGCATCAAGACCCACTACGTCAGCGCAGACGTGGAAAACGCAACCATGGAAGTGCTCCCCGCGGAATGCTTCGGCAAGCCTCAGGGCGGCGGTGGACTGGAGGTTATCTGTCGTCTGGTTGCAACCGGCAGCTTTGTACGCAGATACGGCGAATATATCAAGAACGGCACTCCCCTGCCCGGCGGCTACGTTGAGTGCACCTTCAAGAACGACGAAAAGGGCGACCCGCTGGTTACCGGCGAGGGCTTGGTTGCGCTTGGCATTATGACTGCCGAGATGTTTGAATCCCTCAAGGCACAGACGCTGGCGATCACCAAGATCGTTGCCGATGATCTGAAGTCCATCGGTCTTGACCTGTGGGATATCAAGTTTGAGTTTGGCTACCACAACGGTGAGGTCGTGCTCATCGACGAGATCGCATCCGGCAATATGCGCGTTTACAAGGGCGACACCATTGTCGAGCCCACCGCACTGACCGAGATGATCAATAACAGATAAGAAAAAACGCAAAGTCTGCACCCGATTGGCATGATGCTCTCATCGGAGAAATCACCATAACGTAAATTTCCCACAGACCAATCAAACGGTTTGTGGGAACTTTATTTTTACAGACAGAAGAGCGGATTACAAAAAGCCTTCTCCGGTGGGAGAAGGCTTTTTTATGTTCAACGTTCTCTTGTGTAGGTTTTATTCCATCAAGTCTAATGGCTTTGTGTGACAGTGTTTTCAGCCAATTCTCTGACCGGAAGAACCTTAATCACAATCTTCCTTTCCGCTATGTAAAAATCAACAATATAGTTTTCAATTTTACTCAACGATTTTTATCGCAAAACCAAACTCCTCAGCCTTGCCTGTATAAAACAGAGTTTTTCTATACCCTGTTATGCGAACATAGATAATACCCTCTTGGGTATTTACCGAGCTGCCTGCTTGTCTGAAAAACAAACCGGTGCAATTTACATTGATTTGTTCCGTTGCAAATTGGTCTTCCCCGCTACCTGTTTCACGCACAACTTCCACAATAGCTTTCTGCATCAAATTATCTCCATCCCACACAATACGATACACAAGCTTATTATCGCTGATATCTGCGGTTTCTCGTAGTTGTTCTGCCGATATCTCCGTCACGGGATAACGGCTGTAATCCTGTAAATCCGACTTGGTAACACCACTCAGCGGAAGCAAATGAACAACGAGCTCAACCAAAATAATTGCAAAAAGAGCAATAAGAATTGTTGCGGTCACAACAATATTCTTCTGTGCTTTGCGCTTATTTTTTTTTAGAAAATCAATTTCCATATTCTGTGTTTTTACATGATTCGCAGCAGCTTGCATATCTGCCAAAATTTCTTTACACTCAGGACAACCATTGATGTGCTCCTCAATAGCTGCATTTGATTCGTCACTTGTCAGCTTGTCAACATAGCTTGGAAACAAATCCCGAATAATATTGCAATCAATGTTCATATTTTTCTCGCCACCTTTCTATGATTTTGTTTTTACAACGATAAAAAGTCACCCTTGCCCAATTTTCTGTTTCGCCTAAAACGAAACCGATTTCTCTAAAGCTCATATTGCCGTATATTCGATATTGAACGACCTGCCTGGGTTTTTCCGGGAATTCCGCTATGAAAGTTTCCAGCTGCGTTTTTGTTTCACGCTCCCAAGCATCTCCTATCATATCATTTTCATCCCGAATATGCTCTGACAATGCAACGACCGGGTATTTATTCCGACGTTCAAGCTCTCTGTACCACAAATGCTTTGCAATCTGACAAAGCCAAACCGATATTTTACACGTGCCATCATATCGATTTATCGAACGAATCGCTTGATAAAACGTGTCCTGAACCAAATCCTCGGCAGTATGTATATCACAGCCCAACGAAACAAGGTATTTATATATGGCTTGCGCATATTCAGCATACAAGCGTTCCATATCATGCACATTTGCTCGCACCGCAAACACCCTCCTTTCGCCTTTCTGCATATATATCCGTTTTTTACGCCTTTCGTTACAATATTTCAATATATTTTTATCACATCCGCACAGAAATATTTAGCTGTAAATAAATATCCCCCCGTAAAACGGGGGGTATTTCAGTTTCGGGCATAGCCCTAATAATACTGGCTGCGCACAAGTGCGCCTTCAATTGGCCTGCCAGCCATGCAACTGTTACTTACTACCCATAAATGGGTCCCGTGGG
>JAZNBB010000058.1:0-86320 GCA_045586845.1 Eubacteriales bacterium | reverse complement strand
TACATTGGTTATCTCCTTCCTTTCTCTCGATTAAAACTCGTAAGCTTCGGGCTTCTGAGCCTGGTGCTTGTGTGCTTCACCTGCATACACCTTGAGTCTGGTGATTGCGGTGCGGCCGAGTGTGTTGTGGGGAAGCATACCCTTTACTGCCAGCTCCATAGCCATCTCGGGGCGCTTAGCCATCAGTTCCTTGTACTGGATGGACTTCATACCGCCGACGTAACCGGAGTGATGGTAGTGATATTTCTGCTCCAGCTTTCTGCCGGTCAGAACTGCCTTATCTGCGTTAATGATCACAACGAAGTGACCGCAGTCTACGTGGGGAGTGAAAGTGGGGTCATTCTTGCCGCGGAGCAGATCAGCAGCAGCTACAGCGGTTCTGCCGAGAGGCTTACCTGCAGCATCGATGACATACCACTTACGAACTACAGATTCTTTCTTCTGCATGAATGTGGACATGTTAAATTTCCTTTCAAAACATAGTGATAGTTTTCATTACCGGCATATTATATCATGCACTTTCGCACTTGTCAATACCTTTTTGAAAAAAAGTTTGAAAATTTTAATTTAGCACATACAATGCTCTCGATTTCTCTCGTTTTTGGCGTTTTTTGCGCACTTCTCTCTTGCACGGCTTGCGCTTTTCGACACGGCTCGCACACTTTGGCGGTATCTTGTTTTTTCTTATTGCATATGATAAAAGTAGCTTATAAAGGAAAGGAAGCACAATCATGGAAAATTTGTATTTACCCGAGGGCTGCCGTATCTCACAATTTGCCAACAAGGAGGCTCTGGCGACCCCACAAGGCATAGAAAAAGCCGCAGAATGCGGCACTATTCTTGAAGCCAACGCCATTCTTTGTGACCGCGAGCTGAATTTGCACGTAGATCTTGGCTGTATGGAGGGCATCATTCCCCGTGCAGAAGCGGTTTATGCGCAGGACGGTGCGGAGATCAAAGATATTGCAATCATCTCACGCGTAGGAAAGCCTGTCTGCTTTACAGTGGAGCAAATTACGCGCTCACGCGCCGGAAATCCCATAGCGCTTCTCTCGCGCAAAAATGCGCAACGCGGGTGCGTCTTACATAGGCTGTCACAGTTGACCCCCGGAGACATCATGCCCGTTCGTGTAACGCATCTGGAACGGTTTGGCGCGTTTGCCGACGTGGGCTGCGGCATTTGTGCTCTCTTGCCCTTGGACTGTATTTCAGTCTCTCGCATCGCACACCCCTCCGACCGCTTGCAGCCGGGCATGATGCTATGGTGCGCGGTGCGTGCCATTGACCCGCACAGTGGCAGGATCACACTTTCCCTGCGTGAGCTGCTTGGCACGTGGGAGCAGAATGCAGCCTTGTTTTGTGCAGGACAAACGGCGGCGGGCATTATCCGCAGTGTGGAGAGGTATGGTATATTCGTGGAGCTGACACCCAATCTCGCGGGTCTTGCCGAGCTGCGTCCGGATGCAGACGCAGACACGATCACGCGTTTGCAAGCTTGTATCGGGCGATATACGGGCGTTTACATTAAGAGCATCCAGCCTGACCGCATGAAAGTCAAGCTGGTGCTCATAGACGCTTATCGCGGTGAAGCTGCAAACACAGGGCTTCGGTATTTTATTGATCCAGAACGCACACCCCACCTGTCATATTGGCGGTATTCGCCTGCAGGAGCAAGCAAGGTGGTGGAAACGGTATTTTGATCACATCACGGGCGCAAGCAGACGGATGATGGCATAATAGATGCGGGAAATCAATAACCCTTGCCGTTTATTAACCTGCGTAATGCGTTTACTAACCTCAAAATTTTGCTTCATGTTGTTGTACACTTGACCTATGATGTCGCCCTCATAAAAGACGCAACCGTTCTCATAGTGCAGATACAGGCTGCGATAATCCAGGTTGACTGTGCCAACCGTAGCGATCTTTCCATCACAGACCAAGACTTTCTCATGAATAAAGCCCGGAGTATATTCATAAATGGAGATACCACTCTCCAGCAACACTGCATAATGTGACTTGGTAACCTGGTTGACCACCTTTTTATCAGGAATAGCAGGCAGCACGATTCTGACATCCACTCCGCGCTTGGCTGCCAAAGTCAGCGCCGATTGCATAGCCGAGTCTATAATCAGATACGGTGTTGCAATATACAGGTAATCGGTTGTGCTATGAATGATGTTGAGATATACATTCTCTGCAAGATACTCGCTGTCAACCGGGGCGTCAGCATAAGGCACAACATAGCCCTGTCCCAGATCCTGCTCGGTCATGGGAACGAGATAATCTCCCGGATCTACCGCCTTTCCCTTTTTACAGCAGGAATTCCATAGCTGCAAAAATGAAAGCACCATGCCTCGTACTGCATCTCCCTCTATTCTGACAGCATTATCCTTCCAGTATCCAAAGCGTTGCTCGCGGTTGATATATTCGTCTGCAAGATTGATGCCGCCCGTAAAGCCCACCTTACCGTCTATGATCATGTATTTGCGATGGTCGCGGTTGTTCATGATCATGGAGTATATTGGGCGGTAGGGGTTAAAGCGAATACAGCCGATCCCCTTTTGTTCCAGCATTTTGTCATAGGCGTGCGGCAGACCGCGCATACTGCCAACGTCGTCGTAAATGATTTTGACCTCGACTCCTTGTGACACTTTGCGCTCCAACACCCCCAGCACGGCGTTCCACATCTCGCCGCGATTGATGATAAAATATTCAATGAATATGTATTTCTCAGCAGTTTCCAACGCCGCCAGCATATCGGGAAAGGCAGCCTCTCCGCTGTTATAAAAGCGCGTGCTTTTGCCATGGTAGCAGGGATATCCCTGTTCTGTCAGGTAGGTAAACTGACCGGCGTCCAAGGGACAGATGCGTTTGATATGTGCAACGGCTTCCTTACCGTCCGGCTGAAAGACTCTCGCCCTTTTCTGCTGCTCCATCAAGGCACGACGCATTCTGCGGCGTGGTCTTGATGCACCGGACATCAGGTACAAAATGCCTCCAAAGATCGGAAAGATCAGAATCGGAATAGCCCATGCCATTTTGACCTCGGGTGTGGCGGGACGTTCCAGGATGGGAATCAGCATCAAAAGCGAAATCAGCGTCAAAATCGCAGAGACGGGAGCGTAATGGGTACTCAGAAAATACAGGATCAGAAACGTCCAGCCTACCTGCAACAAAATGGCAAGACTGATCCAGACAAATCTTCCGGTATACAGCTTGATCAGTTTTTTCATAGTCCCCTCCTTCGACAGAATTCTACATACACTTTCTTACATTATAGCAAGTATGATATTGCATAATATGAAGATAGTATGAATAATGTTTGACCTGAAGCGTTTTTTATGAAGCAAAAATGACTTTTCCTCATTATTGAATGAAGCCCCTTGTCCAATGAACAAGGGGCTTCATTCTCAATTATGCAGTCCGCATCAATCAGCCACGTCGTAAGCAACGATGGCATCATACAGTGCGGCGGATCGTGCGTAAATATCACTCTTGCCGCTCGCACCCATCGGAAACTGTATCAATAAACAGACCATGGTATCCTTGGGTAACACCCGGATTGCCTCATTGTAACGATAGAAATCGGTATCACCAAGGCAAATCGCCTGACTGACCACATTTTTATCCTTGGTTAACAGCCCATACACGTAAGGACTTGCAAAACACAGGGAGTATTCGCCCGTCTGTACGGCAGATAAAAAGCTTGATAGCTGATCGTTATTCCAATGCGCCGCAACCTGTTCCTGGGTTAACGTTGTCTCTACTCCGTCTATCTCGGTCTCGATTTCCACAAATCGTTCTTCCTCGGAAAAGATTCGGTAATCAACCATGCCAACGGCAACAGTTCCATCCTTGTCGTAATCCTCGGGCATCATACTCCCCAATACTGACAAAAATGCTGTTCTTTGCTCTGCATCCATGTACGCAGTCGTACCACTCAATACGGTGATATCGTATTTTTCCTTAGAGAACATTTGCATGGTGCACACCAATGCCACGCATACGAAAAATGCCACCACGATCACCGTCCACTTGTTGTGATACCAGAAATTCTGCAGCTTATTGTAAGTACGGTTCTCGGTCACGATCTCCGTACTGTCGTATTTGTTGTCCTTTTCACTCATGATATCTCCTATGTAAAACGGATCTGCCGATATGACAGATCCGTTTTTACGTTTCTTTTTTACTTAGTTCTCTCTACGTGCAGGACCTTGAAATGCAGCGTGCCGTTAGGTGCCTGTACTTCAACGTCGTCACCAGCGTGCTTGCCCATGAGTGCGCTGCCGATGGGAGACTGATCCGAAATACGGCGGTTGAGTGCATCTGCCTCGTTAGAGCCTACGATCTCGTAGGTCAACTCCTCATCCCATTCCACGTCATATACCTTGACGGTAGAGCCCAGGCTGACCACGCCTGCGTCCATGCTTGCCTCGTCAATGATCTCAGCATTCTCGAGGAGCGACTCCAGCTCCTTGATGCGAGCCTCGACTTTTGCCTGCTCGTTTCTTGCCTCATCGTATTCGGAGTTCTCGGAAAGGTCGCCAAAGCCACGTGCTACGGCAATTGCTTCCTTGATCTCTTCTCTGCGCGTCGTACGAAGATACTTAAGCTCCTTCTCCAGTTCGTTGTAGCCTTCCTGTGTATACAGGGTTTTTTCCTTTGCTGCCATGTCTGTTTCTCCTTATATATCAAAATTTATTTCATTTGGTCAATAGCTGCCAAAAGCTGCGCATCCTCGTCCTCCTCCAAAAGGAACAAGCTTTCCTTTTGTGCCTCCTCGCTCAGCTCCACCTCGACGTGGGGAACGATTCCGATGCCGTGATAACTTTCACCGCCGGCGGGAAAATACATCTTGGTTGTCAGCTTAAGTCCGCCTTCAATACCGTAAAGCCTATAATACGGACCTGCCGAACTAAGATCGAAAATCGA
Organism: Eubacteriales bacterium; assembly: GCA_045586845.1. Taxonomy (GTDB): domain Bacteria; phylum Bacillota; class Clostridia; order Oscillospirales; family CAG-272; genus SVQP01. The sequence goes on along the minus strand of JAZNBB010000058.1, from coordinate 81,388 downwards.
CTGCATACAACCCTTGCCGAAAGTGGTTTCTCCCACAATGGTACCAAGCTCATAATCGCGCATGGTAGCAGTAAAGAGCTCGGCTGCACTTGCAGTGTTACCGTTGGTAAGCACACAAAAGGTCAGATCTTTGTATTTTCCGATCTCATCCTCGGTCACATCGCACACCTTGTATGCTTCCTGCCTGTGTGCCACAACCCCGACTACGTCTTTTTCCTCATTGCCGTTTTTGTCCTTAGTGCTGACTATCAGGTCTCCTTTTGCAAGGAAATAGCTCAATACAGCCTTGATCGATTCCAGATCTCCCCCCGGATTGTTACGCACATCAAAAACAAACTTGGTGCATCCTTTGGCAAGCAGTTTATCCACCTCAGCTTCGAATTGCTCGGGCGTGGGCAGATCAAATTGCAGGATCCTCACGATACCGACCGACGAAACAGTCTCGCTGACATCTCCCGTGACCGACACAGCCTCAAATGCTTCTCTGGTGATGGCAAAATCAATTTCAACATCATCGTCGCCTTCGGTACGCATAACACGAAATTCGGCTTGCGTGCCCGCAGGACCGCGCAGATGGTTGACCGCAACGGTGTATCCGCCGAGTTCATCCACTGACCGGTATTCCCCATCAACCTTGATCGCAACCACCGTGTCGTCCGGCTTGAGCCCTGCCGCTTCCGCAGGGGATCCGGGATAGACCATAATGATCTTGATCGCACTGTAGCTTCCCCAAGTTGAATTGATTACACTGACGCCAATGCCTTCCATTTTCCCCTGGCTTTCGCTGGTCAAAGCCTCAAATTCCTCTTTGGTGTAGTATTCGGCATAGATGTCCCCGGTAGCCGCGACATAAGCCTTGATCACCGACTCCATCATTGCTTCCCCATCCACGCCGTCGTACGAATAATCCTTGATCAGCTGATCAACCAAAGCAAGCGTCTTGTCGTCAACGATAGGCTCGGCAGAATTGTTGCCCAAAATGCCACCGTTGCCTCGGGTATTCCAATACACGCTGCTGACCAGTGCTGTGAGCAGCATGGTGACCACCAGTGTCAGCGATACGGCTGCGATCAGAGTTGCAACAAAGGTACTTGTCGAAATGCCTTTCTTGTTTTTCTTAGCGCCCGTGTATACATAATAGCGTACACCCGGAGGGGGCAGCAGTTGCATACCGTGAGCCGAAAGCACGGCATTGAGGCTTTGCTCCAACTCCTCACCGGAGGTATTGCGCGGCACGCTGAAGGTCACGGATGAGCAGAGCATATCCGCCAAGACCTTGCCGTCACTACCGTATGCGCGCAACACATCGGGCAAAAGCGTGCATAGCAGTTCTTGTTGCTCGGCACTATCAAAGCCCTGTACGGTATATACCAATTTCTTCATAATTTCTTTTCTCTCCGTTATTGCTTTGTTTTCAAAATATCAACAAACATTGCCATTCCGTCAATTAAGCGAAACGCCGGGTTGCGGCGTTTCGCTTAACTTAAAAATGTCTATGTATAAGTTGATCAATACTTAGCAGGCTTGGAGTTGAGATACTTTCTGACCATAAGTGCGACCTTGAAGGTGATAGCGTGCTCAAATTCACGCAGATCAAGGCCTGTCAACTTTCTGATTTTTTCCAATCTGTAAACCAAAGTGTTTCTATGCACGAACAGCTTTCTGGAGGTTTCGGAAACGTTGAGGTTGTTTTCAAAGAAGCACTGGATGGTCATAAGCGTTTCACGATCAAGCGCTTCCAGGCTGCCCTTCTTGAAAACTTCCTGCAAAAACATTTCGCAAAGTGTGGTGGGCAGCTGATAGATCAATCTGCCGATACCCAAGTTCTCATAGCTGATAATGTTCTTTTCCGTTTCAAACACCTTGCCGACCTCAAGGGCAACCTGAGCTTCCTTATAAGCTCTTGCCAGATCCTTGATATTCTCTACCGTGGTGGAGATACCGATGGCGACCTTGGTGTAAAACTCGGCAGACAGGGTGTCTGCAATGTTGGTGGCGATCTTTTCTACGTCCTTGGTTTCGGTGCCGGGCTTGACATCCTTAACCAGCACGATATCGTGCTCACCGACAGAGATCACATAATCCTTGGACTTATCGGGGAACATATTTTGCAGCATTTCAAAGGGCATCATATCGGTCTTACCGTAGAACTTAATCAGGAATACGATTCTGCTCTCTTCGGTATTGAAGTGAAGCTCCTTGGACTTGATATAGATATCACTGGGCAGAATATTATCCAAGATAATGTTCTTGATGAACGAGCCCTTGTCGTATTTTTCGTCATACAGATTCTTGATGTTGCCCAGAGAGATTGCCAACAGCTTGGACATCTTCTCTGCCATCTTATCCTCGCCCTCAACGAACACGATATACTCTGCCTTGACGCCGCCGCTTACGGGACGGTAGGTATACCCGGAGGAGGTCACCACGTCGGAGGTGTAGGCAAGCTCATCTCGAATACCCTGCTTGATCTCGCCAATCTTGACAAGCTCGGAGCATGCAATGATGACACCGTTTTCATCAATAACGCCGATCACGCGGTCGATCGCATCCTTCATCTGGTGAATGACACTTTGAAACAGTCTGTTAGACATAACTTTTAACTCCTCTTTTTTGATTTTCGGGGTGTTGTGAATACTTACCTATATTATACACCCTTTTTTGTGATTTTTCAATAGGGTTTTGCATATTTTTATAAAAAATGAGTGGATTTTTTGTGCAGGTTTTGTTCCCTCTGACACACACTCACATTTCAAACCTGTATACAAGGCACCCTAACACAAAGGGTGCTACGGTCTCGGTACGCAAAATACGCTTGCCAAGTCCTGTCATAAACATACCGGCAGCCTCTGCTTGGGCTGCTTCCTCGGGGGAGAAGCCCCCCTCGCTGCCGACCACTACTGCAATTTTTCGCGGGTCGTTCCCAGCAAGGCGTTGCACCACACACTCACTTTCCAGAATTTTCGCAAGTGTTTGTGTACCCTCACCCTCATAGCAGAACAGGCAAATATCACACTCTCCTGCCTGCCCGAGCATTTCTTGGAAGGAAATAGTAGGTCTTACCAAAGGCAATCTTCCGCGTCCGCTTTGCTTTGCCGCTTCTTGCGCAATACGGCAACGACGCCGCGTCTTTTCTGCCTCGCTGTCCGCTTTGACTTTGGCAATACAGCGGCTGCTCTGAAACGGAACGACCTCATACACACCGCACTCCACTGCCTTTTGAATAATGGAATCAAACTTTTCACCCTTCGGCAATGCCTGAAACAAATACACACTGTACGGTAACTCGCTTTGTGCGGACTTACTGCTCACGATCCTTGCCTTGACGCGTTTGTCTTGCTCAAAAGAAAGCAGCTCACATTCATATTCTACGGAATATTGGTCGCAAACGGTGATGGGGTCCCCTACTACCATACGTAAGGACCTTGCGATATGGTGCGCATCCTCGCCCGTCAGGGTCACGACGTTTTCCGAGATCTGCTCTGCGGACACAAAAAAACGGGGCATATATACACCTCCGACAAAAAGTTGCACAAATTGACATAACTCAAACGGGTCATATTTCCTGTTGTGCTCTTATTATACTACACATTTACTAAATTGTCAAGCCCTGTTTTGACAATTTTCACAACTTTTTTGACATATTGCACGGATAGTATCAGTTTTTCCCTGCCCAATCTTTCCGTCAAAGTCACAAATACGTTCAAGTGCCTGAACAGGGGCTGTGGGAGCCGCCCCCTACCGATTTGAAATGTAACTTGGTCATCCCAACACAAACATAAAAGACAGAGCCCGGCGCTTTACGTGCTGGGCTCTGTGTATTTATTTCCGGATATAATGAATTGCCGTGACTACGCCATCGGAAAAACCAAACATCAGCTTGGCCTTACCGTCAGTATAGACCAGTCCACCGTCGGCAGTCTCGGTATAGCTGTCGCCATACGCGGAAATGGTCGCGCTCTTAGTGTCACCGATCTTGATGCCCTGCGGAGTTGCCACACTATCGTCGGTCAACACGATCTTGACAATCACGTCTACCCCGTTTTGCATCACGGTATCGTAGCGGAAACCGGGATACACGAAGGTCTTATCGGGTCCCTCACCGCCGCAGCTGTCCTCTTCAAAATAATCGGTATATGCGCCCAGCGCGGCTGCAACTGTTTTGCCGTCGTCCCCAATGCGAATCGTTTGACCGTTATGCGCAAAGGTATATTCAATGCCTTTTCCCTGATCGCACGCGACAAGGCAAAGCATCAACAGCAAAGATGCTGCCAAAACGATGCTGATTCTTTTCACTTAATACTCTCCCCTTCCGTTTTTTCAGATTGATATTTGTCTATTCTCTGCCCCCAAAGCACATCAAGCTTTTCATCGCCGCGTCTGTCGGGTACGCTATGCGCGGTCTGCAACAGTTGACCGACGTAATCTGTCCACTTTTCCGCGCCGTACACGTTGAGGTGCAAGCCCGCATCGTAGGTATCATGCGACCAGTCAAGACCCAGCTCACTGTCCATGCCTACGAAATTGTAATAGGTAAGGTTGTTCTCACTCGCATATTGCACGATCTGTGCATCCCATTCATCATACCAATAATACTTGATCGAGTTGGTAGGAGCTTTGACCAACACCAGCTCTGCTCCGTGTTGCTCGCAAAGCGTTTGCATCTTTTCAAGGTATTCCATACTGCGCACGGGCAGATCGGGATCGATCAACGCATCCGGCTTGCGTGTATCGGTATGATCAACAGGTACAATGTCCGTCTGCATCAAGTATCCTTGGTGCGAAATATCCTCGTGCTTTTGGAAAGCATATGCAAGGTCCTTGGCAGTCAGCTCACTCCAACGGTCGTGATAGCGCAAGATAGGCAGAAAATACGACAGCAGCGATTCGTCCTCGGTCATGGAGGCATTGATCGCGTCGAATTTCGACTTGGACCAACGCATATCCTCCAGCGTCATACGGCTGATCGATTCCTTGGGCGTATCTCCGTATTTGAGTGCCAACACATTAAACACCACGACCTTGACATCAGGCTCTTGTTTCAGCGTTTCTTCCAGTACATAGTATGATTGCCATACCGTCTGCTGAGAAGAGCCGCGTACATAAGAGGTAATGCCGTACTTTTCATACAGCACAGCGGGCACGATGCCCTCGTAGATCTCGCAGTCACCCACGAAGATCACGTCGTGTGCGTCAGTGGTATCATAGTAACCGCAAAGCAAATGCCCCTCACGGTTATCATAGCGTGCCGGGGTCAGCACAGCTTGCGCCAATATCAGCGTGACAAGCAATAAAGCCACGCTCAGGACGGCAGGTAAAACTCTCTTCTTCATACTCTGCCTCCTTTAATTGAACGTGCCGCCGTAGATAAAGGCGGACGCATCATAGCCAAGTCCGTACGTGCCGAATACCAGCACCAGGAACACGACCGCAACAAAGGCAAGACTGCCAAGCCACGGCTTTTCCCAAAGCTGCTCGCGCACGGGCCTTTTTTTGCCAAGCTGACTGACCCCCCACATAGCAAGAATACCAACACCGATCACGGCAAACGAGGAAGCAGACACGCCAAGCGAGGTCAGCCCTCCGTCAAACAGTCTGCCCCAGTTAAACTCAGTGAATACCGAGAAGAACTTGCGAAAGGTAAGCGGAACGTTCATGTAGCAGTCAAACACGCGGATGAGTGCCATAAGGCAAAAGGTGCGCACGATCATAAAGGTCTGATAAGGTGCACTTGCGTGCAAACGCGGGAATTTTGTGCGGAATTTGGTGTAAAGAGGCTCCAACTCCTGCGACACCAGCAGCACAAGGCAATTTAGCATTGCCCAAACCACAAAATTCCATGCAATGCCGTGCCAAAGTCCGGTTGCAAGCCAGGTCACGATAGTGGTAATATATACAGGCAGCCGTTTGCCGATTGCCGTTCCCAGGTGTGCCCTGCTCCATTTGGAGAGCTTTTGCATAGCCTTGGTTACGGACAGCGGATAGAAAATGTAGTTTGTAAACCATGCGCCCATGGTGATATGCCAACGGCGCCAGTATTCTGCGGTTGATTTAGATGAAAAGGGGCGATTGAAGTTCTCGGGCAGCTTAATGCCAAGCATTTCGGCTGCACCCAGCACGATATCGATACCGCCCGTAAAGTCGCCGTAAATGCGGATTGAATAGAACAGGCAAAGTATGAGAAAGAACACACCGCCCTTTTGCTGCGCCACGATTGCGCCCACGGCAGGTGCAATGGCATCCGCCACCACAAGCTTTTTGAAAAAACCCCAGATGATGCGGATACCGCCGCAATAAAGATTCTTCCCCTCGAAGGCGTGCGGAGCAAAATATTGCTCACCCACGTCACTGTACTTGCTGATCGGACCCATGACAAGCTGTGGGAAAAAGCCAATAAATAATGCGTGTTTGGCAAAATTACGTTGCACAGGTGCTTTCTCGCGGTAGACATCCAGCATATACCCGATTGCTATGAAGGTATAGTAGGAAATACCCATAATCTCAAGGGCATATGCACCGAAAGAAATACTGCCCTCGGTAACCTTAACGCCGAAATACCCCGAGATAAATTTGGCATATATCAGCGCGACCGCCAACACGGAAATCCCTATGCAGACAATGACCAGATTTCCCTTTTTGCTCTTGCTTTTATGTGCTTTTCGCTGCTCCTTGGGGAGTTCCTTATTGGCATCCAGCCAACTCGCGCACGCGCGCTGACGCTTGCCGACAACGGCAACCGTTACGTACGACACCGCAATGACTGCCAGCAAAAACAGGCAGCACGTCACACCCGCAAAGGCGTAGAATACCACACTGCCCGCCAGCAGCACCCCCCATTGCGCCCGTTTGGGCACAAGGTAATAAAGTGCCGTCAGCAGCACCAAAAAGCACAGAAATTCGACTGAAGCAAAATTCATGCCTTACACCGTATCCAGGCGTTCGATCAGCTCCCAGAGAGCAGCCGCCGAATTGAAATTCTCGGGCAGGATCTCTTCTGCGGGAATGGATACGTCAAAGGCGTCGTTGATATCGGTGATCAACGTCACGATGTCAAGAGAGTCCAGAATGCCGTCGTCAACAAGACCGTCGTAAGTTGCAAAGTCAATATCGGGGTGCAGATTTTGCATGATCTCAATCAGTTTTTCCATGATATATCTCCTGAATATTATGATTTATCGGTTTGAGTCGCCATCTGCAAAAGCAGACGGCGGTTGAGCTTGCCGTTATCGGTCAGCGGCATGGTGTCGAGCTTGTGTACAACAGCAGGCATCATATAACGTGGGAGCAAAAGGCGCAGCTCGCGTGAAAGTGCGACAGGTTCGACATCGCCCACATAATACATGACGATCTTTTTTTGCTCTGCGGGATAGACACAGCAGACGCGATGAACATCCTGCACGGTAGCCGCGGCGGCTTCAATCTCGCCAAGCTCAATGCGATGCCCCATGTGCTTGATCTGTGAATCCTTACGTGAAACAAAAACAAGCTCCATATGATCGTTATATCTGCCCAGATCCCCCGTGCGGTATACGGTCTCGGGATATGCGGACTGCAAGGGATTTTGCACGAATGCTTCGGCGGTCTTTTCGGGGTTATTGTAGTAACCGAGCGTTACGCAGGTGCCTGAGATATAGATCTCACCAACCTCCCCCTGCTCCGCTCTCTTTCCCTGCTCTCCTATCAGCATAATTCGTGTGTTGCGGAAGGGTCTGCCGATCGGGATCGGCTCGTCAGACTCCAGCTCGCGGTCTGCTTCCCAATAGCAGGACATACCGGTTGCCTCGGTGGGACCGTAGAGATTGAAAAAGCGTGCTTTGGGCAGAGCAGCTCTCCAAAGATCGTATTGCTTTCTCGGAAACACCTCGCTGCCAAAGCAGACGGTTGTCAGATATTTTGGAGGGTTCTTTTCCAGCACCCCCAACGAAGAAATCATAGTAAGCGCAGACACCACCCAGCAGACCGTGTTGATCTTATGCTCATTGAGGTAATCACACAGCTTGACAGGAAACATGAACAACTGCTTGGGAATGAGATAAGCCGTCGCGCCGAACTTGATGGTGGGCATGATCTCCTTGAGCGGCGCATCAAAATACAGCGGAGTCTGATTACCGAATACGGTATGCTCATCAAATCCTATCGCCTCGCAAAGCGTTTCGGTATAGTCGATGACCGAACGGTGACAGGCGGCAACACCCTTGGGCACACCTGTTGAGCCCGAGGTAAACACAACGTAAGCCGGATCGGTATCGATATGTGTGGCTCGGGCGAGTGCCAGCAGCTCCTCCTTGATTGGGAAGCGGTAAATATCATCGTAAAGTGCCACGGGCAGCCCCAGTGTATATGCCAGTACCATATTCTTCTTGTCACAGATGATCATACGCGGCTTTACCGTATCCATGATCATTTGCAATCTTTTGGGCGGCATTGTCGCATCGGGAGCTACGTAAAAGCCACCCGCATACAGCACGCCGAAAAAAGTTGCCAGCTGTACGGGGTGCTTGTCCATAAGCACCGCAACGCATCCGCGGCCGTGCCCGTGAGCGAGCAAATACGAGCCAATGCAACGCGCACTCAATGACAGATCGGAAAAAGTCATATGATCCGTACCGTCCGAAAACGCAATCTTGTCAGGCACACGGGCTACCGTGTGCTCCAAATATTCCAGAATGTTGGTCTGCATAGAAAATGTCCTTTATTTGAGATAGGGATTTAGCTCGGGGATGGCGGTGATAACACGCGTGTCGGTCGCAGGATATTTGGATTTATCGTAGATGCGGAAGTAATCCCCTGCGCGCCATGCGTCGTAAGCTTCAACCTGCGCGTCGGTCAAAAGGCAACCGCTGACATTATAGGCGGCAGTCAGGCGCGTGGAATCGTAGTGATACCACACGGGATCTTTGGCAGTTCCGATATTGACAAGACTCCAGAAATGCGTATTGTCGGTATATCCGGGCAGACGTTGAATATCGAGATTCTCAATCCCCAAACGCTCAAAGAACGCCTTGGAAGCGGCAAAGTAGCTGTAGCAATCTCCCGTACCGGAGGAGAACAGTGCCATATATGCGGCATATTTCCAATCCCCCTTGGTCGAGGTACTGACGTAAGCGATATTGCCCTGTACGTACGTGTAGACGGCGCGGCATTGCGCCGCTTTATCCATGTCGGGCGTGATGATGCGCGCAATGACCTTATCGATCTCGGCGTACAGCATCTCATCCGTCACGTTCATGGTCACCACCAACACAGTTGCCTCAGCCTTAGTCACGTTGCCCGAGGCATCGGTGGCGGTGTAATACACAGGATAGCTACCCTCGCGGTTGACGTTCACCTTGGAGGAATCGACAGTCAGCTTGACCTCACCTGCGCAGTTATCGGACAGCGTGACGTGATTGCGCCACACGATTCCCTCGCCCATGCGGCACTCAATATCTCGCGCCTCGATGGTGGGCGGTACGTCGTCCTTGCAGGGGGTCAACGTCACTTCGTAAACGGGAGATTTGTTGCCGCTGGCATCGGTATATTGCACCTTGACGGCATAGTCGATATACGAGGTGAATTCGGGAAGCTCGCCCACGTATTCGCCCGTATAGTTATCCACCTCGGTAGTGGAAGCTACAAAATACTTGGGATCGGGCAGCTTGGTGCCCACCGCCCAATAAACGCGCTGTACCTGCATGGCGGGCGCTGTGGTGTCCTTGACGGTCAGCTTGACCTTGACCGTTTTGCCGCCGCTGATCACCGAAAAGGTGTGCTTGCCCGCGTGATTGACGCAATCGGGGTCAAAATCTGCGCCGAAGGCGGCGGACGCATCCCCCGTCAGGTCTGCGGGAGTGATGCTTTGCCCTGCCTCGATCGTCATGTGTTTTGTGCAGCCCGTAAGCAGCAAAAGCGCCGACAAAAGCAGCGCAAAGATCATCAAAAGTGAGATATATCTACAACCCAAACGGTTCATTTCAAAGTCCTTTCGGACGCGCTGCAGCCGCACGCCCCCATAATAAATGATAGTATTTATTATTATAACATTACTGATGCGGCGTGTCAACAGGATTGACGGCTTTTTTTGAAATTATCCTGATTCCCCAAGATCGGTAGGGGCTGGCGCGCGATCTCATTTGGTTCTGCCAAAACAATCACCCCTTAAGTACCTCTGTTCAAGAAAAAATCCCCTCCTCGTGCACACCCGAAGAGGGGAAAATCATGAAAGTTTACTATTTATCAAATTATCAAAGGTGTATTTTATTGATCGGTGTGCCGATCGGGGGGCAATTAAGGAATGATGACCTCAATTTTATCTTCCAAGGTATCGCTGAAGTAGAAATAGACCTCTATGCCATCCTCAAGAATATAATGCTCGACAAAGCTATAATCCTCGCCCTCGTGCATTTCATTGCTGCTCTCAAGAACCTTATAATACTTGTCATTGATGACCAGCCACCAGCCTGCTGTATCATGCTCATCATCATAGCCGCGCACCTCAAATACCATATAATCGGACTTGATCGCCATAGTACCGCAGCTGATACCGCCACTGTACTTATCGTTCCATGGGTGAAAACCAATCTTATCATTACACAGCTTGGCAAATCCCTTCATCAGCAGATCATGAGAGGTAAAGCTTTTTTCTGCCTCTGTGCGTGCTTGTGCTTTTCTCTCAAGAAAATCCTGATAATACGCAAGCTGTTCTTCATTAAACTCTGCAAGCACTTCTTCGGTAGGCTTGCCTTGCCCGCCGCCAAAATCATATGCGTAAGGGTTCACCCAAATCTCTTCAGTTTCTCGTGCAAGATCGGAGATATCATATCCGTCTTCTTCGCTCGGATAGAGAGCGGTATTGATCCATTCGTCTTTGGATGCGGTGCTGCGAACACACTTGATCGTTTCGTGATAATCAAAAAATGCTTCTCGCTTTTCCGTATCGATCAAACCGTTTTCATCCACAAAAGACTCTGCATACAGATTGATCGGCTTGCGGACGGTATACTGTGCAGCCTGCCGTTCAAAGATTTCAAAGTTAGACAGCGCACGGTCAAAAGGGATACTTGTCATCAAACGCAGGTCGTGTGCAAACATATAACGGAACGCCGCAACGTAAATGCTACCCGCAGCAATGATCTCGCCGTCCGGATCGTACACGGTATAATCGATAAAAGTGTCGCGGTTACAGCCGGTATTGTTATAAACTCCCGTTTCAACATCATAAAACCATAAAAAGCTTTCATCGCCCTTGATGGTCAGCTCACTGTCTCCAAAATGTGAGGAATAATTGATATCCCATCTGCCGCCATTATCGTCCACGTATTGATAAACATATTCTCCGTACTCCCTTGTGCGTCCCACCTTTCCGACCACGCCGTAGTCGCAACTGATCTTAACGGTGTTTTTCTCACCGCAATTGAGCGTAATAATCGGAATGGGGGCAGAAAAATAATCCTCGGTTTCGGTAAAGGATGCATTGCTATCCTTGCCGGGTAAGTTTATAATTCCTTCGTCAGATACGGTATACCCCGAGTATGAAATCGTACTAAGGCTGAGCAGCTGCGCGATACCCGGGTATTTCACGGTAGCGTCTACCGGAGGGTTGACAGCGGTATCATCGGGCAGCGTTCCTGTGCTCTCGGTGCCGGGGAGAATACCGGGAATCTCACCGGGTTTGTCGTCACCAAGCATCATGGGGGCAACGATCAGGGCAGATGCAAGCGTGGTGAAAAGCAACACTGCCGCCAGCACAAGTGCGATGCGCGTCTTGCCCGATTGCAAAAATCCTTTACGTCTGCGCGGCTTGATGCAAGCAGCGATCTGCTCCTCGTCCAGCTTTCCAATAGCGTCTATGATCTTGTCTGTTTTATTGTTCATGTAGATCCTCCTTTTCAAAGTGTGTGCCTTACAATCGGATGTGGTTTTCTTCCAGCGCCTTTCGCAATCGCTTCCGCATACGTACCAAGCGCATAACAACGCTTGCTTCGCGCATGCCGAATTGCTGCGCGATCTGCTCGTTGGACATAAAGCGGAAATACCGCATCAGAAACATATCTCGATCGTCCGGCTTTTGCTTGTCAAGAAAAAGACGAATGACGTGCATGATCTCGTCCGAATCGCTCTCTGCTTCACTCTGTCTGTCGGGCAAGCACTCCTCCAGCTCCTCAAGTGAGCTGCAGTATTCGCTCCCTGCCCTTTTTTCTGCTTGATTGTAGCGCACGCGGTCAATGGCGCGTCTTCGGACGATACCGCCTACAAATGCCGAAAGCTGCTTTGGACTCGCGGGGGGAACGGAATTCCAAAGCTCCAACACGGCATCGTTGACGCATTCCTCCGCGTCCTGCTCCGAGCCCGTGATCTGCACCGCGATGCTTTTCATGAGTGCACCGTATCTGGTCATGACCGCCCGCAGAGCAAATTCATCCCGACGGCACAAAAGCTCTACAATCTCGCCGTCATCGGGGATGCGATCCCACGTTTTTTGATCAAGGATCATACGTCCTTCTCCTTTCCAAGCATTCCCTGCCCGCTTTTGCGCGGGCTCGGGTGCTGCACATGTGCTTCACCCATAAGAACGACAAAATTTGCGTTTGACAACACATTTGGATGAAAAAAATAATTTTTTGCGTTTTTTACCGATGGCAAGCTGCAAGCAGCGAACAGCCAAGCGATGGACGGTTCGCGTATCTACGGACCGTCGGGGACGCCGGTCCCTACAAGAGTTGTTGTTGGACGGATAACCTTACAGGTGGCAGCGATGTAGGCAGACGACCGATGGTCGCCCCTACGTTAGATTTAAGAAAACCCTTGCGGCGCAAGGGTTTTCTACAACACTTATTCACTTTTCACTCTTACCTATTACCTTCTGCAAGTACTGTCCGGTATACGACCTCTCGCACTCCGCGACCTGCTCGGGTGTGCCCTTTGCAACCAAGGTGCCGCCACCGTCTCCACCCTCGGGACCAAGGTCTATGATATAGTCGGCACACTTGATGACATCCATGTTGTGCTCGATGACAAGCACCGTGTTTCCACCGTCCACAAGACGTTGCAGCACACCCAGCAGCTGCGCCACATCAGCCGTGTGCAGACCCGTGGTGGGCTCATCCAGCACGTAGATGGTCTTGCCGGTATCGCGCTTGGAAAGCTCGGTGGCAAGCTTGACGCGCTGCGCCTCACCGCCCGAGAGCGTGGTGGACGACTGACCGATCTTGATATAGCCAAGTCCGACGTCCTGCAGCGTTTTGAGCTTGCGCAGAATACGCGGCATACCGTCAAAGAAGGCAACGCCCTCCTCAACCGTCATTTCCAGCACGTCATTGATGTTCTTCCCTTTATACTTGACATCCAACGTATCACGGTTGTATCTCTTGCCCTTACATACATCACACGTCACGTAAACGTCGGGCAAAAAGTGCATTTCAATACAGCGCACGCCGTCACCCTCGCAGGCTTCGCAGCGTCCGCCCTTGACGTTAAAGGAAAATCTGCACGGTCCGTAACCCTTTGCCTTCGCGTCTTTGGTCTGTGCGAACAGATCGCGGATATCGGCAAAAAGCCCTGTATAGGTGGCGGGATTGGAGCGCGGCGTTCTGCCTATGGGGCTTTGATCGATGCAGATGATCTTGTCAAGATGCTCGTCGCCCGTCAGCTGCTCGTGTTTACCGGGGTACGTGATGGCGTTATTGAGTCTATCCGCCAACACAGGATGGATGATACCGTTGACCAACGAGGATTTTCCCGATCCCGACACGCCGGTGACACATACAAAACAACCCAGCGGGATCTCCACGTTCAACTTTTTCAGGTTGTGCTCCTCTGCGCCAAAAACACGAAGGAAATTGCCATTGCCCGGTCTGCGCACTGTCGGCACGGGTATAGAGAGTCTACCCGAGAGATAGCCGCCCGTCAGCGAATCGGGATTTTTCGCAACCTCGGCAGGTGTGCCCGCAGCAACGATCTGACCACCGTGCACGCCCGCACCGGGACCTACGTCGATGATATAGTCGGATTCTTGCATGGTCTCCTCGTCGTGCTCGACCACGATAACAGTATTTCCAAGGTCACGCAAGGTTTTGAGCGTGGCAATCAGCTTGGAATTGTCACGGGAGTGCAGACCTATGCTGGGCTCGTCCAAAATATACAGCACACCCGTCAGCGCAGAGCCGATCTGCGTGGCAAGCCTGATGCGCTGCGCTTCACCGCCCGACAGCGTGCCCGCTTTGCGCCCCAGCGTCAGATAACCGAGTCCCACGCTGACAAGAAAGCCCAAACGCGCGCGGATCTCCTTGAGGATCTCACGCGAAATGACCGCTTCACCGCCCGAAAACTGCAGAGACTCGACAAACGCCAGTGCATTTTCAACCGACATAGCACAGAAATCGTGAATGTTGAGTCCGCCGACGGTCACGCCCAGCACCACGGGAGAGAGTCGCTTGCCGCCGCAAACGGGGCAATCCGCCTCTTGCACGAATTGTGTATAATACTCCTTGCCGAACATTCCGCCGTTTTTCATGCGGCTTTCCACCATTTCAAGAATACCGTGGAAGGTCAGCGTTTGTTCGTGATCCACGCCCGCAAAATGACGCTTGATGCGATAGACGCGATCGCCCGTGCCGTGCAGCAGCGCGTCAAGCGCAGACGGGCTGTACTCGCGGATGGGCATATCCAAGGTAAAGCCCACTATTTCACCCACAGCGGCAAACAAAGGACCGTTCCAGCTGTCCTCCTCCAAGGTCTTAAAGCCGTTGACCGCAATGGCACCGCCGCGCAGCGACAGTCGCTTATCGGGAATGACCTTGGCGGCAGATACCGTCTGCATCTCACCAAGCCCCGCACAAGCCGGACACGCGCCCGTGGGATTATTAAAGGAAAACATACGGGGCTCAAGCTCTCCGATTGAAATACCGTGCTCCTCACAAGCATAGCTTTGCGAAAATGACAGCTCAATGGGCTTGCCCTCTCCGCGCGGTACGGTCACGATCAAGAGATGCCCTTCGGCAAGATTCAACGCGGTCTCCACCGAGTCGCCAAGACGTGAACGCACACCTTCCTTGAGCACAAGACGGTCCACTACGACCTCAATATCGTGCTTTTTGTTCTTATCCAGCGAGATGTCCTCGCCAAGATCGTACAAGCTGCCATCGATGCGCACGCGGGCATAGCCGCTTTTTTTGGCATCGTTCAGCACCTTTTCGTGCATACCCTTTTGTGCGCGCACAACGGGTGCAAGCACCAAAAAGCGCTCTCCCTCCGGCAGCTCGCATATCTTATCAATGATGGTATCTGTGCTCTGTCGGCGTATCTCCTTGCCACAGACCGGGCAATGCGGCACACCCACGCGTGCGTAGAGCAAGCGCAGGTAATCGTAAATTTCGGTCACGGTGCCCACGGTAGAGCGCGGATTTTTGGAGGTGGTCTTTTGGTCGATCGAAATGGCGGGGCTCAGACCGTCGATGGTATCCACGTCAGGCTTATCCATTTGACCGAGGAACATACGTGCATACGAGGACAGCGACTCGACAAAGCGTCTGTGCCCCTCTGCATATACGGTATCAAACGCCAGCGAGGACTTTCCCGAGCCCGAAAGCCCTGTCAGTATCACCAGCTGATCACGCGGGATCTCGACGTCAATATTCTTGAGATTGTTGACGCGTGCACCGCGAATAACGATTTTTTCTTGTTTCATACTTTGTCTTTCTTTGATGGTTTATTGTTCCGGTACGTACATTACGCCCAGCTCTTCACGCAATCGCTCAAGCTGCTTTTGCGTCAGACGGGAAGTCTGTCTGATCTTTTGCTTGCCGTTTTTAAAGCGAAACGCAAGCCCGATATTTTCATATTTATCCTGATTCTCAGGAAGCGGATTTCCCTTTTGATCACAAGGAAAAACATACATCAGCGTATCCAACTCAAAATGTACGGTCTGCCCATCTGTGTCCTTACCTGCTACCACGACACCGTCGCTGCTAATGCTGATAGCTTCCAATGCCAGCATGAATGCCTCATAGGCGGTATACAGGGTCAAAAAGCCGAAAAACGGCAGAATAATATAGCCTATCACATTATCCAGCACGCCAAACAGGTACGCGCCGCACAAAAGGATCAACTCGCCTGCCAATATCAGCAGCGTCCAGCACAAATATTTGCCGTTAACTAACGGAATACGCTTTTTCTTTGTCTGCTTCATATCTCTTCTCCTCCCTGAATACGCTTAATGCGATCGCGCAAATACGCAGCCTTTTCGAATTCCAGCTTGGCTGCCGCGCTGCGCATCTCTGCAGTCAGCTCTGCGATCAGCTTGTCCTTTTGTTTGGGGCTCATCTTGCCCTTAGCGGTTTCCACAGCCTTTGTGCCCTGCTTGCCACCCGCGGGACTTGCCATATCGATCACGTCACGGATATCTTTGACGACCGTACGCGGCACGATGCCGTTTGCCTTGTTGAAGGCGTCCTGCTTTTGGCGGCGGCGCGCGGTCTCTGTGATAGCGCTTTGCATGGATCTCGTTACGGTATCACCGTACATGATGACCTTACCCGACGCGTTACGCGCGGCACGTCCGATGGTCTGGATGAGAGAGGTCTCGCCGCGAAGGAAACCCTCCTTGTCGGCATCCAGGATCGCCACCAGGGATACCTCGGGCAGGTCAAGCCCTTCGCGCAAAAGGTTGATGCCCACCAGCACGTCAAACACGCCCATACGCAGATCACGTATGATCTCCATACGCTCCATGGTTTCTACGTTGAAGTGGATATAGCGCACGCGCACACCGTTCTGCTCCAGATATTCGGTCAGATCCTCCGCCATCTTCTTGGTCAGCGTGGTGACCAGCACGCGCTCTTTTTTCTCCACGCGGTCACGGATCTCTCCAAGCAGGTCGTCCACCTGCCCCTCGATCGGGCGCACCTCGACCTCGGGGTCAAGCAAGCCCGTGGGTCTGATCAGCTGCTCTGCCACCTGCTCGGCGTGCTCCTTTTCATAAGGACCCGGCGTGGCGCTGACAAACACGGCTTGGTTGATCTTGTCCTCAAACTCCTCGAAATACAAGGGTCTGTTATCATATGCCGATGGCAAACGAAAACCATAATCCACCAAGTTTTTCTTTCTTGCGGTATCACCGCCGCTCATGCCGCGCACCTGCGGCACAGCCACGTGCGACTCATCGATAAACATGATAAAATCGTCCGGGAAATAGTCCAACAGCGTATAGGGAGTCGAACCCGGCTCTCTGCCCGCAAGCCCGCGGGAGTAGTTTTCCACACCCGAGCAAAAGCCCACCTCGCGCAGCATTTCAAGGTCGTACTTGGTGCGCTCTGTGATGCGTTGCGCCTCGATCAGCTTTCCCTCGGACTCAAACCATGCGGCTCGGTCCACCATCTCGCGGCGGATCTCCTCCAGCGCTGCGTCGCGTTTTTCATCGGACACGGCGTAGTGCGTTGCGGGAAAAATGACAGCGTAGGACAAAATACGCACCAGCTCTCCCGTGACGGGATTGATAACCGAGATGCGGTCGATCTCGTCGTCAAAGAACTCCACGCGCAAGAGCTTATCCGACACGTTTGCGGTCATGATCTCCACCGTGTCACCGCGCACGCGGAAGCTGTTACGCACAGGGTTTAGGTCGTTGCGCGAATAGCTGATCGCCACCAAGCGACGGATCAGCGCGTCGCGGTCCATCAGCATACCCGGGCGCAGAGAGATCTGCAGCGTCTGGTATTCCACGGGGTCACCGAGGGTATAGATGCAGGAGACCGACGCGACAATGATGACGTCACGGCGCTCAAACAGCGAGGAGGTGGCGCTGTGTCGCAAGCGGTCGATCTCGTCGTTGACAAGCGCATCCTTCTCAATATACATATCCTTGCCCGGGATATACGCCTCGGGCTGGTAATAATCGTAGTATGACACGAAAAATTCCACCGCATTTTCGGGGAAAAACTCGCGCATTTCGGTGCAGACCTGTGCTGCCAAGGTCTTATTTGGCTCAAGGATCAGCACGGGACGGTTGCATTTTTCAATGATATTTGCCATGGTAAAGGTCTTGCCCGAGCCTGTGACGCCCAAAAGCGTCTGATAGCGGTCACCGCGCTCAAGTCCTTCAACCAGCTGTGCGATCGCCTGCGGCTGGTCGCCCATGGGGGAAAAGGGGCTGTGCAGCTTGAATTGATCCATCGTACTTCTCCTTTCACAACAGTATGTCAGTTTAATAGTATATCACAGTTTGGAGAAAAAGTAAAGACAAAAGATGAAAAATACGGGGATTGTATTCCCTGCCTGCAATGGCATCGGTCTTGTAATACGTCCGTCCGTAGGGTGCGACGTCCTCGACGCACCGTCCTGCATAAACAATTTTTTTACAATGTTACAAGTTCATTGCACCTGCTCGGGACGTCGAGGACGTCGTCCCCTACAAAAAGACGGGTTGCTCAGCCTGTGCCAACGCGGGTGAAAGAGTCTTTCGGCAAAGCCGCGCGTGCGGGTGAATCGGGATAGTCGTCTGAATGGGACACCAGGGATTCAGAACATCGCAAGCGCATCGCGCTTGCACATTTGCGCAATCGCACGCCCTTACCGTTTACTTTTCCGGCGCAAACCTTGCACGAGCGGCAAAGCCGCGCGTGGGGCGAATTGGGATAGGCGTCTGAATGGGACACCAGGGACTCAGAACCCATGTTTGCGCCAATAGTCGTGATATTTCTTCACTTTTCCGGCGCAAACCTTGCACGAGCGGCAAAGCCGCGCGTGCGGGGTTCTGAGTCGGGAAAGTACACCAAAAAGAGCAAGGGGGTGCACAAGCACCCCCTTGCTCTTTTTGGTGGGCTATCAGGGACTCGAACCCCGGACCAACCGGTTATGAGCCGGTAGCTCTGACCAACTGAGCTAATAGCCCGTCAAAACGACTTATATATTATACTGTGTATTTTTTCAAATGTCAAGTGCTTTTTCAAAATTCCTGCCTTTCTTTGCCTAAAAGCACTCCCGCCCGAAAAATCCGAGCGGGAGTACAGCAGGTCAAGCCTTCAATGTAGTTGTCTGTACTGATATCAATACGCAATATCGCCATCCGTGCAGTGAACGGTACATTTCATTTCTGCCCATCTGGGGGCATTCCCGTAATAGGTTTGCCATTCCTGCATGGTTCCCGTATAATGCACGTCATTCAGGTAGTAACGAATTTCAAAGGGTGCCTGTCCCGGTGCAGCTCCCGATAGAACGAATTTGGTATCATTTCCCTCGATGTACATGGTCTTCAAGTTCTCACATTGCGAAAACGCAGTCCATTCAACGTACGTAACAGACGCCGGGATCGTTACACTCCGAAGATTCTCACAGC
Source organism: Eubacteriales bacterium (assembly GCA_045586845.1). Taxonomy (GTDB): domain Bacteria; phylum Bacillota; class Clostridia; order Oscillospirales; family CAG-272; genus SVQP01. The sequence goes on along the minus strand of JAZNBB010000058.1, from coordinate 62,079 downwards.
CAAGAAAAGCACCTATCCCGATTGAAGTAACGCTTTCCGGAAATTCAACCTTGCCAAGCGCGCTACCGATGAATGCCATATGACCGATAGATGTTACGCTCTCCGGAATCACTATGCTATAAAGATTATTTAATCCGGAAAACATACTGTCGGGAATCTCTGTAAGGCTTGCGGGGAGCTTGATGCTTTTAAGGCTATAACAACTGTTGAAAGGATTCGCGCCAATTTCAGTAATACCGTCCGGCAGTTCTATGCTCTCCAGAACCCCACATTGACTAAAGCAAGTAGCGCCGACAGACTTCAATGACTCCGGAAGTTGAACGCTCTTAAGCTTCCCGCATGCCTCAAACACCCCCACGCCAAGCTTTGTTACGCCCTCGGGGATCACTATGCTCTCCAAGCTTTCACATGCAAAATATGCATAATCCGGAATCTCTGCAACTTGACCGGAAAGGCTGACATCCGCAAGACTGATGCACTCTGCAAAAACCCATTCGCCAAGGCTGATAGGGCTTTCCGACAGCACGACCTTGCTTAACTTTGTGCAAGCGTGAAAAGCGTTGCTGCCAACCGACGTGACGCCGGGACCCAGATATACGGTATATATACCGTTGTTGCTTTCAAAGGCTTTTTCCCCGATCGGAGCATTGAGATACAGCACGGAATCGGTGCAGGCTCCTATTCCAACGATCACTCCGTTATTGAACTGCAGCCCCTCGGAATATTTAGGCGTATCGAATATGTAACGCAGCGTTTTGACTGTGTCGCCATCTTGATAGGTGGCAACCAGCATCAGGCGCGTTTCCATGGGCAGATCCCGGATCTCGGTATCGGTGGGTGAAAGCTCGCGCAGGAGCTCTTCACCCTTGTAGAGTGCAAGCGTTTGAATGGTCTTTTCCCCTGTAAAGCTCTCGTTCCACACGGGGGTAAAGGTCAAGGTGGTAAACTCCTGCTCCGCCTCAAATCGCAACGCCTGCGTATCGTCGTTAACGTAGACCTTAACCGTCTTGTCACCTTTCATACGGACGTCCTTGATCGCTTCTCCGTCGATGTACTTGATGGCATCGATGGTGTATTCCTGCAAGCCGTCCACGTCACCTACGTTGTATTTGAGGATCAGCGTCTCCAGATCAGAGCCCGGCTCAAACATATAGTTCGTATACTTGACGCCGTTGAGCGTAAAGGAAACGATCTCAAAGCCGTCCGGGTTGGAAATGTGAATATGAATGTAAATATCCTCATTTTTGAGCGCGTAATACGTCTTGCCGAAAATGACAGGTTCGGTTTCGTCCTCGGGGTTCGCTTGGGGTTCAGGCGTTTCCTGCTCTCCAAGCGGCACAAGTCCGTATGCGGGCAGCGTGCTTGACGTGCTCAGCACAGAGGTCATGGGCACGGGCAACGCAAGTGCAGAATCGGGCACGACGGGTGCTTCGGTAGATACGGTCATACCTTGGTATACAGGTACCTGCTTGCCAAAGAGCGGCACGATCATAAATGCGCCCAAGACAAGGCAAATACTCAAAAGTGCTGCCACAAGCGAGATCAGCGCAACGCGACTGCGCTTGCCTCTTCTCTGCCACAACTTATAGCGTTTTGCAAGATTACGATCTACGATCTCCTCATCAATACCGGACACCACGTCCAGCGTAAATTCAGTTTTATCCTTACGCATTGCGATATCCCTCCTTGATCAGAATTTCGCGCAAGCCCTTTTTGATCTCGTCCAGCTCACGGTAGACCGTGCTCTCGCTGACGTGCAGCATGGCGGCTATATCCGAAATGCGATCGGCACAATAGTATCTGCAAATAAAGATAAACGCGCGCTTTTCGGACATTTTGCGCAAATAGTCGCTGAGCAGTCGACTGAGCCTGTACACGTCGTAATCGTCCTCTGCCGAGGGCTCGTAGGGTATGTACTGCTCCAACTCGTCCAAGGAAACGGTCATCTCGCTTGGCACGCGGCTCTGTGCGTGGTTCTTTTTGTAGCGTACCACGGCAGTATTGCGCATGATCTTGGACAAAAAGACCTGAAACAGCGTGGGCTTGGCTGGCGGAATGGCGTTCCACGTACCAAGATACGTATCGTTGAGGCACTCCTCGCTGTCGGGGTCGTTGTGCAGGATATTGTAGGCAATGGTCATCAGATACTTTCCGTACTTGCGATCGGTTTCCGTAATGGCGCTCTCTTCCCTTTGCCAATACAGATCGATGATCTTCTGATCCTCCAGCAGCGGGCGGGTATCCGGGGTGTCTGTTTTTTTCATGGAACTTCTCCTTTAGTTGATAGAATATACTCTCCATTACTAAAAGTATAGTTTTTTGCAAAAAACTGTCACATTTGCAGAAAATTATTCCTGATTTTGCAAAAAGGAGCGAAAAACGCTCCTTTTCTATATGGTCAGGGCTGCTTACGGCACCCTCGTAAACTCCGCGCCGTTGCTGGTGTATACGATGGTGCCCTCCAGATCGGTACGGTGCACGGTCATATCGCGCTCGGCGTATCTGTCAAGGACGGGCTGATTGGGATGCCCGTATTTATTGCCGGTGCCACAGGAGATAATGGCGATCTCCGCGTCGATCGCATCCAAAAATTCGGCGCAGGACGAGGAGGACGAGCCGTGGTGCCCCGATTTGAGAATGTCGCAGTCCAACCGACTGCTGCCATACTTCTTGATGATCTCCTTTTCGGAAACACTCTCGGCATCACCTGTCAGGATCATGGAGGTCGAACCGTAAGTCACCTTGGTGACAAGGCTCCAGTCATTGAGATCGTTATAATCAGTGGCATTGGGCGCAAGGAATAAGAACTGCAGCTCGCCAAAGCTGAAGGAATCTCCGCCCTTGGCATAGGTAATTGCCGTTCCCTGTTTTTGCGCGCCCTTCATCATACTTGTGTAGTCACCTGTTTCGGTAAACGTATCCTTATCCACCTCTGCATTGGGCATGATCAGATTGGCGACCTCAAATTCCTCAAATATCATATCCATACTGCCGATATGATCCTCGTGCGGATGGGTGGCGATCACGCAGTTCAGCGTAGTCACACCAAGGTCATCCAGATATTTCTCCAGATCCTCCTCACAATCGTTATCACCGGCATCAATAAGCACATTACCCTCGGGTGCCATGATCAGAATGCTGTCACTTTGCCCTACGTCAAAGAAATATACCATGATCTGACCGTCAAGCGCCACGCGCTCCGGCTTGGGCAAAAGATCCATGACGAAATCCACAAAGTCCTTATATTTATCCACGAATATCTCATCCACAAGGTCGTTGGGCAGTATCTTATCCAATGCCTTCTCCACGCCCTTGCCGACAAAGCCATCCAAAAAGTCCTCTACCGTGTTAGCGGGAATAACACCGGTCATGGCAAGCACCACCGCAACAACCATCAGCACGGCAAGCACCGCCAACATGATCATACAAATGCGCAACGCCTTTGGCATCTTCTTTCCCTTTTTCTTTTTTCTCTTTTTGGTCTGTGCCATAGTAACCTCCATTACAATTTACTATATGTAATTATATCATATTTTCCATGGTTTTGGCAAGAATTTTGTGATTTTTTGTAAAAAATAATATTACAAAAAGGATTGACAAGACTTCCTGTTTGTGGTATAATATATCCTCGATGCGGACTGCAAAGCAGTTCGTCTCTCTACCGCGCACAAATAATATTGAAGAGGTGGCGCGGTCTAATTAAAGTCCATAGGGAGGTAAAAACACATGGAAAAGGTACTCAATTCTTATGAAAGTCTGTTCATCGTTGACGTGACCAACGGTGAGGAAGCAACCAATGCAACTGTGAACAAGTTCACTTCTTTGATTGCTGACAACGGCACTATCATTGAGGTTGCACAGTGGGGCAAGCGCCGCCTGGCATATCCTATCAATGACATGCCCGAAGGCTACTACGTAGTCGTGACCTTCAAGGCTGCAGGTAACTTCCTTTCCGAGCTCGACCGTCTGTTCCAGATCGACGAGAACATTATGCGTTCTCTGACCATCAAGCTGGACTTCGAGCCCGTTGCTAAGGCTGCTGTCGCCACCGAAGTTGACGAAGCTGCTGTAGCCACCGAAGTTGTTGAAGCTGCTGTAGCTACCGAAGTTGCCGAAGTGGCAGCTGACGCTGAGTAAGGCGCACAAAGAGGTCAAAAGAACATGGCAAATTTTAATCTGAACAAAGTCATCCTCGGCGGCAGATTGACCGCTGATCCTGAACTGAAGCAGACACAGAGCGGCATTGCCGTTGTAACGTTCCGTATGGCTGTCAATCGCAGATTCGCTTCCCGTGACGCAGCGTCCGGTCAGCAACCTGAGGTCGATTTCTTTACCGTTACCGCTTGGCGTTCTACTGCTGAGTTTGTCAACCGTTTCTTTAAGAAAGGCTCTTCCATCTGTGTGATCGGCTCTATCCAGAACAGATCCTGGACCGACCAACAGGGGCAGAAGCGCTACATGACCGACATCGTCGCTGAAGAAGTCCAGTTTGTGGACAGCCGCAGCGAAGGTCCCAATGCACAGGCAGGCGGTTATGCACCCGATGCTTACGGTGCACCCGCTTACTCCTCCCCCGCAGGCTCTGCGCCTAAGTTCGAGGAGATCAAAACAGACGACGATCTGCCCTTCTGAGCCGATCGTTCCCAAAATCAAACAGGAGGATTCATAAGATGACTGAAAACGTTTCTCGTCCTGCGCGCCCCGTGGTTCGCAGAAGAAAGAAGGTTTGCATTTTCTGCGCCGATAAGGTTGCATATATCGATTACAAGGATTCCGCTAAGCTTCGCAAGTTCATCAGCGAGCGCGGCAAGATCCTGCCCAGAAGAATGTCCGGCACCTGTGCCGTTCACCAACGCGAGCTCAACACCGCTATCAAGCGTGCTCGTCAGGCTGCTCTTCTGCCCTACGTTTGCGACTGATTGCAGATTGCAATGTGAGAAAAAACCGTTCGTCGAAAGACGGACGGTTTTTTTGTTTATAATACAAATCGGCAGAGAAAACAAGTTCTCTGCCGAAGTTTTCGTGCTGCTAATCCTCAGTTAAAAATGCAGAGAGTTGCAACAGTTTTTTACATAGTAGTTTATTCCTTGTCCAGCTTATCGCCATCAATCATAATGAAACCGTCGCCGGATGCATAGGTGTAAGGACCTGCTCCAACTTCGGAACCATCACCAGTATTGCTTTCCCAAGTGAAAATGATCATATCATCCTTGATTTCGTAAGTACCTTCCTGAAGGCGGATATTATCATCGCCAATCAAAGCAGGGGTAACGACTTTCACGGATACTTTCTTGCCGCTGAATTCATAGGTGTAAGTAACAGCATCCATTGCGCCGCCCTTACCGGTATACTTACCGCTGATGGTGTTGCCGCAAGAAGCCAGCATCATGCACATCATAACAGCTACAAGAGCAACTGCTACAACTCTGGTCATAGTTTTCATAGTTGATAAATCTCCTTTAGATAATGTTTTGGGGTGATCCCCATGTGTACATTATAGCAGTTTTCGCACTTTTTGTCAACAGTTTTCTCGTTGTTTTTACACAGGAATATATTAAGAATTATTAAATTTCTTGTTCGTATTGTGACATTTGACACATTTTATGATTCCGTATACAATCTGTGTCAAAATCAGTACGATCTGTACTGCAAAGCACAGCCATACAAGCAAATATCCTGTTTGGGCATACGGTGTTTGCACGTCACGTGCATACACATCAGCAACCACCATACCCGTAGTCAGCGCATCCTGCTGCCCAAGCACACGACCGTCAGGGGCAATGATTGAGGAAACTCCCGTATTTGCCGAACGAACAAGATACCTGCCGTTTTCAATGGCGCGGAACTTGGCATGATTGTTATGCATATACACGGCAGCAGAATCCGAAAACCAGGAGTCATTGGTTGAGAGCGTGATAATCTGCGCACCGGCTGCCACGGTCTGTCGCACGGGCTCCTCGTAGATCGAATCGAAGCAAATGATGGGCCCTACCGACATACCGAGCGTTTTTGTATCCACCGAAACTGCTTGTTCTCCTCTGCCAAGGTCACTGTTGAGCATATTGATCTCCCCCAACACAGGCACGATGCCGACAAGAAAATCACGCCACGGCACGTATTCGCCAAAAGGCACGAGCATACGCTTGATGTAAATGTTTTGATCATAGGTTTGGTCGGGATAGATCACGATCACGGTATTCAGGCTATCTGTACTTGCAGCTTCCGGATCTAAATTCTGCGGAGTCAAAAAGGTACTGATCAGCATAGTTGTACCCGTGCGCGCTGCCAGATCGTACACCTGCGAAAGAGGTGCGTTTAGTTGAGAGGTTTCTCGCGTGTTGAACAAATAATAATTCAGCGCGGTCTCGGGCCACACGACCAAGGTCGCCCCCTTTGCTGCCGCCTGCTCGGTCAAGCCCGCGTACACATTGAAGGAGCGCCACCCCGAATCGTCCGCCCATTTGTCCTTGGAGGACAGGTTTCCCTGCAGCGCGGCTGCCTTGACCGGAGTACCCTCATTGGCATATCCGCCAAGCACGGGAGCAAGCGAGGAAAGCACGCAAAGCGTCAAACCTATACATAAAAAGACCTTGAGCAAGCGGGGGTCGGTATGCAGCTTGCGCCACAGTCCATATATTGCGGCAAGCAGAATAGTTGCCAGTGCGGTGATCAAAAAACCGAGCTGCCAAGGCAGTGCGTTCCCATGTATGGCGTCCATTGTTGCAAGCCCGAACAAGAGATTTCCTCCAAGTAAGCAGCCTCCCAGCAATGCAAATGACAAGCGGTACTCACGGCGTACGATTGCTCCCGCAATCGAATAGTTGACTGCCACGATCAAAAAAGACACAAATAAGCTGCCAAGCAGCGACGCACTCTGCGCCATGGGCAGCACCTCGCATTGCGAAAGATACAGCCTTACCCAGGGCAGCCCCGTCCAGCCGATGGTCTGCGACCACTCGTTGACCACCCACAGGCAAGCCATGAGCAATGGCAGCAGCACCGGGAAACGACGCATGAGAGCCGTACGGCTGAACAATCCGAAAATCAGAAACATCAAGGCACTCAACGCCGCTTGGAATACAGAGATACCGAAAACGGCAAGTGCGATCACTCCGATGGCGGCACCGGGAGTCATACCCGCGAAATCCATGGGATACATGGAGATAAACCAATGATACCCCATGACGTAATAAACAAGGTAAAACACAAACCCGTACAGGTACAGACTGCCAAGCTTGACCTTTGACATAAGCGCCAGCAGCACGAGTGCTGCAGGGATCAATGCTATCCATGCCAATGCGCCGAAATAAGCGGGATAGACCACGCTAAGTGCTGCCAACATACCGCTGAAAATCAGCAACGGGTAGCGTAATCTTTTGATCAGATCTTGCATACGCACTCTCCTTTCCTGTCAATCATAAAATCAATACGCAAAATCGTTTGAGAACCGGATTTCGCTCTCGGTTAATTGGGAAAATCCTTCAAGAACCAGATCTCGCTTTCGGGCAATTTGAACTCTTTACCGTCAAGATACGACAACACATCGCCCTTGCCGCCGAAATCAAAGCGCAGACGGTAAGCGTACAGGGCTTGATACTTGTAGCCCTTTTCCCTGTCCCTTTTGTTGATGCCGTATTTCCCGTCCCCCAATAAAGGGTGACCGATGTGTGCAAGATGCGCGCGGATCTGGTGCGTTCTGCCCGTAACCAAATGTACCTCCAGGAGCGAATTGCCGCCCTTTTGCGTGATCACGCGATATTCGGTGATGATCTCCTTCGCGCCCGAAAAAGGTTTGTCACGCACCTCAACCATATTATCCGCCGCATTCTTGCGCAGATAACCGCGCAACGTTTGCTTTTTCTGCGCGGGCACACCGTGGCAGGCGCACAGATAATATTTACCGATGCGGTCCTCACGTATATGCTCGTTCATTTCACGCAATGCAGCCGCATTCTTGGCAGCGATCACGATGCCGCCCGTATTGCGGTCGATACGGTTACACATAGCGGGCGCAAAGCTTTGCTCATTCTCGGGATCATATTCCCCTTTTTGCGCCAGATACGCCTGCAGGTGCATGAGCAGCGTATTATCCTTGGCATCCGCATCCTCGTGCCCAAGCACCCCCGGTCGCTTGTTGAGCAGCACGATATTCTCGTCCTCGTACACGATACAAAGCTTTGGCACGATGCGAGTAAGTGCCCCGGTATCCTTCTCGGGCGACCCAAAAAACTCATCGCGGATAAACAGCTGGATCTCGTCACCCTCACACAGCATATAGCTCTGCTCTGTCCTTGCCCTGTTGACCTTGATCTTTTTGGTTCGGATGTATTTATACATCAATGACATGGGCAGCCCCTTGACCGCCTTGGACAAAAACTTATCCAGACGTTGTCCTGCGTCGTTTTTCTTAACGGTAATGGTACGCATAGTACCTCCATGATGTAAGATAGGGGGAGAAGGTGTCCTCTCCCCCGTAGATTTCGCGTGATTTTACAGCGTTCCGAAAATTCTGTCGCCCGCGTCACCAAGACCGGGCACGATATAGGCGTGATCGTTGAGATGATCATCCAACGCAGCACCGTAGATATCCACATCCGGATGCGCCTTAAGCACCTTGGAAACGCCCTCGGGAGCAGCCACCAGGCACATAAAACGAATGTTTTTGCAACCTTTGTTCTTGAGCATGGTCAGCGCATCCACGGCAGAACCGCCGGTTGCCAGCATGGGGTCAACCAGAATGACAAGTCTGTCCTGAATATCCGAGGGAAGCTTGCAGTAATACTCTACAGGCTGATGTGTTTCGGGATCGCGGTACAGACCGATATGTCCTACCTTCGCAACCGGAACAAGTGACTGAATCCCGTCCACCATACCAAGTCCCGCACGCAGAATGGGCACGATAGCCAGCTTTCTGCCCGACACCATTTTGGCGTTCATCTTAGTAATAGGCGTTTCAATAGTCACGTCCTGCAGAGGAAGATCACGGGTCAGCTCATAGCCCATGAGCATGGAGATCTCGTTGAGCAGCTCTCGGAAATCCTTGGAACCCGTCTTTTTGTTACGCATGATAGTAAGCTTATGAGTGATAAGAGGATGGTCGATCAAATGAAACTGACCCATGATAATTCTCCTTTGTTTTAATATCTTTGAACCTATTATACTACTCTTTTTTTTGTTTTTCAAGTACTAAGTGTAAATTTTGCAATAGTTCTTTACAATTTGCTTTGTGTGTGTTAAAATGTATCGTGAGAAAATATGGTCACAAGCGTGACTGTACCAAGGAGAAAGATGCAATGGCCCGTATAAAAGGAACTGTTGGCGTTGCCACGCTTGGCTGCAAGGTCAACCAATACGAATCCCGCGCCATAGAAGAGGCTCTGATCAGCCGCGGATATGAGATCTGCCCGCATGAGACAAGGTGCGATGCGTATATCGTCAACACGTGCACGGTCACGGCAGAGTCCGACCGCAAAGGCAGACAGCTCATCCGCCGACTGCTTGCTCAAAACCCTGATGCCTATATGATAGTCACGGGCTGCTTTGCACAGGCTGACCCCGAAGGGGCGGCACTGGACGGCGTGGACGCAGTATGCGGCAACGCAGAAAAAATGCATGTTGTGGAGATCATGGACAGCTTGTTTGCGCAGGGGCACAAAAACTGTACTGCCTACATCGAGGTTTCCGAGATCAAGCAGGCAGGCTGTTTTGAACCCATGCACATCACCTCGTTTGATCGCACCCGTGCCTATGTCAAGATCGAGGACGGATGCGATTCGCATTGCACCTATTGCGCCATTCCGGGTGCACGTGGCCCCGTGCGCTCCAAGCCTTTATCCGAGGTGCTGGATCAGGTGCGCGTGCTGACCGATAACGGCTGTGCGGAGATCGTACTGACGGGCATTGAGACAGCCTCGTGGGGCAAGGATCTTGACGAGGGCGATCTTGGCGATCTGCTCTGTGCTGTCGACGCGCTTGAGGGCATCGGGCGTGTACGTCTCGGTTCGCTCGATCCTTCGTTGATCAAGCCCCGCTTTGTAGATAAGATCGCTTCTCTCCCCTCTCTTGCACCGCATTTCCACCTTTCGCTGCAAAGCGGATGCTCTCGTACGTTGGCGACAATGAAGCGCAAATATAACGCAGAGCAAGCCATGGCTGCGCTGACACTTTTGCGCGATCGCATCCCGGGCGTGCAGTTTACAACTGACATCATCGTAGGGTTCCCCGGGGAGACCGAGGAGGATTTCGAGCAGACGCTTGATTTCATTCGCCGGGCGCGCTTTTTGCAAATTCATGCCTTTCCCTACTCGGGGCGCAAGAATACCCCTGCCATCCGCCTGCCCGACCAGGTTCCCATGCAGGTGCGCCGCGAGCGTTTACATAGGCTGCAGACAGTTCAAAACGAGATCCGCACGCAGTTGCTTGGGCAAATACTGACCGAGTCTCCCTGCAAGCAAGTGCTTTTCGAGACCGACGGCAACGGCTACGCGATCGGACACACGCCCGAGTTTCTCGAGGTCAAGGTGCTCTCAAGTACACCGCTTTGCGGTACGACACGTACGGTGCGCCTGACAGGCAGGATCGATGCGGGCTGTGAGGGTGTGCTGACCGACTGATCCGATCATCTGCGATACATCACACGATTTGGAGGTATAAATATGGAACAAGACCTCAATGTAATTCAGAATTTCAACGTACTGCCGACGCAATCGCTGGAGCTGCTGGGGCAAAGGCTTGGGCTGAAAATGAGCCGCGCCGAGTTGCTTTATTGTGCCCGTCACTACAAAAGCAGAGGTTCCGGAGAGATCAGCACAATTGCATTGCGCTTTATCGACGCGCTTGCCTGCCCCGAGCGCACGACGCTTGACAAGATCGCTTTGAGCGAGCTGCTGACCGATCACACTTATATTGCAAAAACCTTTGCAGATGCGGTATCCAAACTGAATGCCCTGGGCAAAGATCCCGATAAGCCCTTTACGCTGCGCGACGTTGCAAATCTTTCGGTAAGATATACGACAGCCGTCAAGCAAAAGGATATCACAGAGCCGATCGGCTTTGGAGGCACACCGGTACAGTATGCCGCAAAGGGCATGAGCACACAAATTTCTCTGGAGAGCACGTGCGGACATTTTGATGTGCTGCAACCGCTTCCGATCACTATCCAAGCACACGCGGAATATGCAGACACGCTGGTGCTGCTCCGCCCGACTCACGACGCACAGCCCAACGCCTTTGACAGTGCCGTAACCGCGCTGCTGTGCAGTGAGCTCGGCAAAAAGATCCACTGCGTTTGCGATATGACAAGCGAAAGCGTGGCGCACGCCGTGCTGCGCGTGACCTCGGGCGCGGTGCTTAATTTGTCGGGACTGCCCGAACAGCTTGACCATCCGCTTACACTGACTGCACCGTGCACAGGGCTTCTACTCGCACTGCCGCAGGATGCTGCCCTTTCGCTCTTACTGCAGCAGACGCAATCGCCTGAGCTCTGCGCTTATGAAATAGGGCTTGTTGACCACGCGGGATATCTGATTGTCAAACGCGGTAAGGAAGCACTGTTATCGTTGGATGCGTCTTATCTCAAGAGCATTTGCTTTATCCGATCCTACACGCTTCACATGGAAGAAAAAACCGTTGATGCGCCGCCCATGATGCTGCCATTGAAAGCACCCGCCGATGCCATCGACGAGAGTTATGACGAGCGTGACGCTGTGCTGCGCACGCTGCCACCCCTGCGTACGCGTAATGCGGCATATGCAAAGGACACCTCTTACCGTGCTGCTGCACTTTGTGCTCTCAAAGCTTACTGTACCGCCGTTGCTGCAGGCAGCGACCCGAAACGGATCTGGCTGAACTCACACATATGTCAGGACAGCCGGGTATCCGTGTCGACTGCTGCTTCCGATCTGCTTTGTACCCTGCTGGGGCTTTACCGCTTTTCCATGGAGCTCGGTGTACCCGTGCATACGGATGCTGAGCTTGCACCTGATCAAAAGGGTGTTACCGTGCTTGCAAGTGCGCCCGCGGATATGGTCATTTCCGAACGCTTACAGGGACATGGCAAGCTTTATCTGCTTGCGTCTCAAACAGATGCAAACGGTATGCCCGTGTGGAGTGAGTTGCGTGCGCTGATCGCTTATCTGCGCCGGGCATTGCTTGAGGGTAAGATCAAGAGTGCACGCTACCTTTGCGGCAATACGCCCGCTGATGAATTGACCAAAGCGGCAGACGGGAGCTGCGGCGTCATTCTCAATCCCCATGGTATGCAGGTGCTTGATACGCCGCACGTCTGCGCTTTCTTAGTGGAAACCGACGCACCTCTTGAGGGTGAATTGATTGCCGTATCCAAGCAAAGGGATCTTTGTGAAAACGCGGAGGTCTCCGACCATAATTCATAAAAAAAAGCGCATCAGACGCGCAGATTTGGACAAATATACAAGGATAAAAATTTTTTAGTTTTTTTTCGTAAACCTCTTGCATTTTTCAATCTGTTGTGATATAATATCTCGTGCTGTGCTGTATTATACAGCCAAAACTGTGTATTAAGTTTTCTTGAATAGATGCACTGCCAAATTGTGCAGAAGGAGGTGTCAAACATGGCAAAATGCAGTATCTGCGGAAAGGGCGTTGTTTACGGTGCTACCGTTTCCCATTCTAACCGCAAGACCAACAGAACCTGGAAGCCCAACATTCGCAAGGTAAAAGCAATCGTTGACGGTACCCCTAAGACCGTTGCCGTATGCTCTCGTTGCCTTCGTTCTCACAAGGTTACCCGCGCTTGATTGCACAAACAATCAAATCGAAGGGATGCCCATGCGGCATCCCTTCGATTTTTGCTAGGAGATTGATCAATGTACGTTTTTACAGATCCACGCATTTCGGAACAGGCATTGAAAACGCTTATCCTTTATGGGCACACGCCTATTCCCTGTACGCCGCATCCCGCGCTTGATCCCGCCGTTGCCTCTCACCCAGATATGCTGCTGTTCCCTTTTGCACAAGGGGTTTTTGTGCACAGAGATCATACAACCAATGCAAACGGTCTGCCGCTCATTCCCATCAAGCAATTCCCCGATCGCAGATATCCGTATGACGTGCTGATGAATGCGGCATGCATCGGTAATTATCTTATATGCCGTCCCGACGCTGTGGCAAGCGAAATTTTAAGGTATGCAAACACGCAACGATTGATCGTCTTGCCTGTTCGCCAAGGCTACGCAAAGTGCAACCTTTGCGTGGTATCCGAGTATGCTGCGGTGAGCGAGGATGCTTCAATCACATCCGCTTTGCGCAGTGTGGGAATAGAGGTTCTGCAGATCGATCCCGGCAGTGTCAGTCTGCCCGGCTATCCTTATGGATTTATCGGCGGTGCTTCGGGTACGGACGGCACACACGTCTTCTTTTGCGGTGATCTTTCGCGTCACCCCGATGGCGCACGTATTGCGGCTTTTTGCAGACGGCACGGCAAACTCCCGGTCTCACTCGCCTCGCACGCATTGCGCGACGTGGGGTCGTTGCTGTTTTACGATAATAAACAGGGCTGATTTGACTCAGCCCCGTTTTGATATTAATCCTGATATACCTCGCAAAGTCTGTTGTGATTGGTACATACGACATAATGCTTGAAAATCGGTACAATCAAAAGCAACCAAAGCACGAAAGTATTGGAGACGGGAAACAGATTTATGCCCTTTGCCGCTGCCAAAGCTTTTTGCTGTTTGCAGAAACCGATCGACCAGATCAGCGGAACAATGCCGCAGGTCACAATACCAAGCAAAAGCACAACAATAAAGTTCATAATTTTCTTTTCCCCGATACGCTTTGCCATTACGTTCTGCTGCTTGGTCATACGATACCACGCAATGATCTGATAGATCCCCAACGTGACCACACCGACCAACCACATAATTAACCAGTTAATTCGCTTAAACATATGTACTCCTTCCGTACGGCAATATGTGATGCGCGCAGCCGTACCCCATACGTTATTGTAACACATCCGAAACAGTCTGTCAAGCGGAAATCTTTTGTACATTGCATATGTCTTTTTTGTGTACAAATCAGCGTAAATATCCGCTTTCACGAAGAATATTTATAATCATCCTCATAGGTTTATTAAAATTGTTCGAAATTAATAAAAAAAAGAACAGAAAAGCACTTGACAATCGAGGGACTTACGTGATATAATGTTCATAACGAAAATTTTGGGTGTCTCTTCGGTGTGGATACTCTGCATTTCGTTAAATTCATTTTTATTTTCTATAAGGAGATTTACTATGGATACTCAGAAGCTTATTCGTTTCCTGCTGACCTTCTTCCTTGGTTGGATCGGTAGCGTAATCATCAACCACACTTCTCTCAAGCCCGAGGGCTTCACCTCCAGATCCTGGGCATACTTCCTGCTCGGCATCATCACTTTCAACATTTACGGTCTGGTTGCTTCCATCTGCAACTTCATGTTCGATCCTGCTAAGGAAAAGAACATCGGCTACAAGAAGGACTAATTCTTTATAACTTTTTACATGTACACCGAGGAAAGGAATTGAGCCCTTTCTTAACCTAAATAACAAAAAGGCTTTGGGCACCGTGCCCCAAGCCTTTTTGTTTTGGTTGATAAAAAGGCATTTTGCTCTTGCATTCCGAGAGTGGATGTGATATAATAAACGTATTACATAGACTGACAGGAGGATTTTCAAGCATGCGCAAAGCCATGATCCAGCTGATACTGCTTTTGCTTGTCGTTACCACGCTGCTCTGTGCGTGTACCCCGGAGAATCAACCGGATACGACAGACTCCGAAAGCACTTCCGATCCGATTACAGACATGACCGAGCAAACTGATGAGCAAACGACAGAAGGAGAAACAGAAATGATCATCAACACAGCACCCATTTATCCTATTTCCTATGATGGGATCACCAAATGCAACACACTTTCTGCCTTTATTAAGGAAGTGGATTATGCTGACGGCTCGCATAACAACGAGGCTCATGATGTAGGTGTTATCCTTTCTCCCTATTATACAGTCAAGGTCAACGGACAGGAGGTTCCCTGCTACAGCGTACGTACCTCGCGTGGTGCACATTCCTTCCTGCAACTTGACGTAACCGACGAGAGCTTCCCTCTTTCGGTACAGATCGAGGCAAAGCTCGACGCTAACGAGTACAAGGTCATGCCGCTCTCTTACGGCGTAAGTGCCAAGGCAAACGGCAGAAGCATTTTCACAGAGATCGATTCCGTAGGCAACTACACCTTAGTACCCGATGACAATATTAAGTATGCGTTGACCGTATTCGTGCGCGCAAAGCAGGAATACATTGCACCCGAAGGATACGAGGTCATTAAAGTCGCGCCCGGTGCGCATGATCAGCCCTTGGAATTTACTGCCGAAAAGCAGGTCATGTACTTTGAAGCGGGCGTGCACGAGATGCGTTATGCTCTCAATTTCAAGTCCAATACCGAGGTATATTTCGAGCCCGGTGCTCACATCATTGCCACCATGCCCGATGCTTCGGTTGAAAAGCCCCTGATGGAATCCGACTGGGCAGGTATGACGCGTTGGAGAGCCCTGTTCCAGGGTCAGTACGTACAAAACGTACGCATCAGCGGTCGCGGCTATATCGATCTGACGCGCATGGATTGGCACGCTCGTTCGCACATCCAGTTTGACCAATGTGAGAATATCACCGTAGAAGGCGTGACGCTCAACAATGCAGCTGAGTGGACGATGTATTTCACGCAAAGTAAGAATATCACGGTGGACCGGGTCATGCTGTTCGGTTACAGACAGAATTCTGACGGCATTGCCATTGTGGACAGCGCAAACGCAGTGATCAAGAACTGCTTTGCACGCTCGGGCGACGACCTGTTTGAAGTCAAGTCGATGTACGGCAACTGCCAGATCAAGATCGAAAACATTGTGTTTGAGAACAACAATGCATGGCCCGACAAGGCTCGCGGCATGGGTATCATCTACGAAAGCGCACGCGATATTACCGACGTACACTTTATCGGCGGCTCGGTAGCCTTTGCTCCCCCCGAATGGATGGACGATCTTGGCGCTTTGATCGTGTTCCTGCACGACGACGCAGTGCTCTCTAATATCTCTTTTGAAGGCATTGAGGTATATAGCTCGACCAAGTACCCCATCAATGTTTCTATGGACGAGGATTCGACCGCACAGATCAAGGACGTGACCTTCAAGGACATTACCATTTACTGTGACACCGAGCTCAAAGTGGAAAACCGCTCGACCAAAGGCGGCAAGATCCTGGGGGTCAAATTCATCGATTGTGTACGCGGCGGCAAGGTTGTCAACGACAAAGCCGGCTTGCTTCTGCGCATCGAAGGCGTGGACGAGAGCGCAGTGACTTACGGCAAGTAATTATGAGATAAAAACCCGACAGAATCAATCTGTCGGGTTTTCTGTATTTTCGGCAAGCGGTCTGATTGGCGCGGCGTCAGCAAGCCACCGCCCTTGGTGCCTTGGTTCAAGATTAAATCATCCGAGCAAATAGGCAAGCGCACTCTGGATATGCATATCCCAATACTTCCACGAGTGATTTCCCTCGCTCGTTTGGTATTCATGCTCCACGCCGAGCGCGTCAAGGTGCTCCGAGAAGCGGTTGTTGGAGTCCAACAGCCAATCCTCGGTGCCACACCAGATAAAGGTCTTAGGGAAACGCTTTCCCTGCTCCTTCAGCCGGTCCGCCAGACAGAACAGGTCGTGCTCGGTGCCCGCAAGCTCTGCAGGGCTTTGCATATTGTGGTCAAAGATGCAACGCCACTCCTGCAACAGACCCGCGCGCTCCAGCGCGGCAATATCCAAGGACCCCGAAAGCGATGCACACATACCAAAGCGGTCGGGGCGCGTCAGAGCACACTTGATCGCACCGTAGCCACCCATGGAAAGCCCTGCAACAATGGTATTCTCGGGCTTATCGGACATTCCCTTAAAAAAGCTGCAGCACTTGTTCGGCAGTTCCTCGGTGACAAAGGTCAGATACTTCTCACCGCCCACCGTATCGGTATACCAGCTTCTGCCCACCGCGGGCATGACCACCGCGATATTGTACTCGGAGGCATAACGCTCAATGGATGTTCTTCTCATCCAGATCGAATGGTCATCGGAAAGTCCGTGGAACAGATACAGAGTTTTGAAGGTCTCCTCGCCGCTGGCGTCCATACCGATCATGGTAGTAGCACGCTCGGGCAGAATAACGTTGACCGACACCTGCACCATCAGGGCATCGGAATGAAATTGCAGTTGAATAAAAGCCATAATACGCTCCTTAGAATTTATAATGATTGTGGTAGCCCGACATCAAGCCGTCACGATACAGGTGCGCATCGTTGGAAACCTGCAACACCTTTGGATAGACAAATTGACCGTTTTGTTCAAAATTGATCACGCTCATAGAGCTGTGACCAAAATCAAAGTGCGTGGAGATCACGGGATACGGGATATCCAGCATGGACGCAAAAAACGCGATTCCAAACCCCTGATGCGCAAACAGCGCCACACGGTCCTTGTTATGGTTGACCGGCTCGTAACGACAATTTTCGCGGTCGTGTCGGTATCCGAGACTCAAAAAGAACTCGTCCACAGCCGCATTGATGCGCGCCACACCCTTGCCAAAGTTGTATTGGACCAGATTGGGGTGCTCGTACCACCTGTCCCCCAACGCGCGCACATCGGGTGAGCGAAAAAGAGCGAGGATCTCCGGGTCGTAAAAGCACCAGGTATGGATGCCCGTTGAGGCATCTATTGAAAAATCCTGCCATGCAAGCCCCTCGTCAGCCCAAGGGCAAACGTTTTTTTCAAGCTTCAACAAATCGCAGGTAGGCTGCGCGGTCTGTATGGCGCGTACAGAGGGCGAGGAAAACACTTTGTCAAGTCCGTAGGTCACAAACCGCTTGGAAAGCGACTTTGCCTGCTCATGACCGAGTGGGGTCAAAGAGTCGGGATTATAAACAGGATCTCCGTGACGGACGTAGAAAAATAACATGGTTACCTCCTTAGGGGATTTTCTTCATTATAGCATAATTAAGAGAGATTTGCAACGCCAAAATTTTTGTTATTTTTTTAAAAAAGTCCTTGACAGAATGTCCTTGATTTGCTATAATATATAGGTCGATGATGCCGGTGTGACGGAATCGGCAGACGTACCAGACTCAAAATCTGGCGATGGCAACATCGTGTGGGTTCAAGTCCCACCACCGGCACCACAAAAGAGGGGCTCAACCGCAGGTTGGATCCCTCTTTTTTGGTGCCCGCGCTTTGCGACGCCGAACCCCGTCGCTGCGCGCCATAGGCGCGTTGCGGCATATTTGCGCAGGTTGCCTTACCCACACTTTGCAACTTTGGGCGCAAATAGGGGTTCGTAAGTCCCACGCCTGCGGCAAGAACTTATTTTTACTACTATTTCAGGGCGCGCAAACGGACTCTACCGTGGCTTTTGCGTCGCAGTGCCGAGACGCAAGTCCCACCATCGGGCATCGGCGCATCTGCTTTAAAGCAGGTCGCCGATGCCCATCCGTTTTTTTCGTTTGTGCTGTCTATTGATTTCTAATAGTGCGTTGTGTCTATGATCAAAACACCTCTTTGACACATATCATAATACAGAAAAAATATCACAAGGAGGTACTTATATGGACAACAGCTCTCCCTCTCGCATTCCGTCGGGCGAGGGGTATCTGATCGTGCAGGTCAGCACTGCGGGCGGTGCCATTCCCCTGCCCGGTGCCATTGTGACCGTGCGCGATTACGATCCCGAAAATGGTGGTGACGTGGGCAACGTGATCTCGTCCATGGTCACCGATCGCAGCGGAAAAACACCAATTCTTCCCCTGCCTGCGCCGTCTCGTACGCTCTCACAAGCTCCCGGATCTGCTGTTTTGCCTTATGCACTTTACAGCATAGATGTCAAGACCGACCGTTACTATGAAAACTACTACGCAAATGTGCCCATCTTTGACGGCATTGTTGCCGTACAGCCCGCCGTGCTGCAAGCCTTGCCCGACAACGAATTTACGGACAACGCAGGGCGCGACACGCAGATATTTTTCGAATCGGTCAACCCCGACCTATAATGGAGGTGCTTATGCCCGACACACCCGTCATACCCGAAACCATTACGGTACATCTCGGTGCACCGAACACCCCTGCGCAAAACGTAACACTGCCCTTTCTTGACTACGTGACCAACGTAGCATCCTCCGAGATTTACCCCACATGGCCCGAAAACGCCATACGCGCCAATATATACGCGCAGATCTCGTTTGCGCTCAACCGTATTTACACCCAATACTACCGCTCACGCGGCTATGATTTTGACATTACCAACTCCACGACCATTGACCAATCCTTTGTCAACGGCCGCGACATTTTTGATAACATCCGCCAGATCGCGGGAGAGATATTTGACAGCTACATTCGCAGGCAAGGCAGTATAGAGCCTCTGTTCGCCGCTTATTGCGACGGCGTTGAGGTCACCTGCAATGGACTTTCGCAATGGGGCTCGGTCGATCTTGCCAACCGCGGCCTCTCTCCTTACGAAATTCTGACTACTTATTACGGCGACGACATTGATATTGTCACCGACGTACCCGTCGAGGGCTTGGACATCTCGCCCCCCGATTTTCCCCTGCGCGTGGGCAATGTGGGAGACGACGTGCGCACTGTCCAGATCCGCCTGAACCGTATTGCGCAAAACTACCCTGCCATTCCCAAGATCGTGCAGACCGATGGTATTTTTGTGGAGGATACAGAGGCGGCGGTACGTGCTTTTCAGGAGATCTTCAACCTCACACCAGACGGTATTGTGGGACGCGCCACCTGGTTTGCCATTCAGGCAATTTACGCAGGTGTCAAGCGTCTTAACGAGCTTGACTCCGAGGGTATTCGACTTGAAGAGATCACCAAGCAATTTCCCGAGGTGCTGCGCGAGGGCGACAGCGGCACGGGTGTGCTGAGTCTGCAATACTACCTGAGCTTTCTTGCCGCCTACTACAACACCATTCCCCCCGTAACCATAGACGGCTCGTTCGGTCCAGCCACGCAAGCAGCCGTAACAGATCTGCAGACCACCTTTGGTCTTGTGCCCGACGGTATCGTAGGTCCCGAGACCTGGGAGACCATGTACCGCGCGTATCTGGGCATTGTGGGCACCGTTCCCGAGGAATACACGGTCAGCGGTGCGATACCGTTCCCGGGCGTGGTACTGCGACAGGGGGCGGACTCGCCTTCTGTGCGCGTTTTGCAGGAGTATCTGAACCGTATTTCGCAAACCTATCCGTCCATTCCCTCTGTCACACCCACGGGGTATTTCGGCAATCAGACCGAGCAAGCGGTACGCGCATTCCGCACGCAATTCGGCTTACCCGCTTCGGGTGTGGTGGATGCGATTGCCTGGACAGCCATTGCCGATCTGTACGCCGATCTGATCGCTTCGGATTCCTTGCAGGACGGACAGTACCCCGGGTTTGCGGTTGGTGAGCAATGAAAGCCATGCTTTCATTGCAGTGATATATTTCGCCGTAGGCGATATGTGATATTTTTGCTATCGCAAAAGTGATATTCGCGCTACGCGCGAGTGATATGTTCCGCCACGGGCGGAACGTTGCGGAAAAATTTGCTTTATGGCAAATTTCAATTCTTCATAATATCTTATAATTTATCAGCTTTGAATGTATGAAAGGAGCAATTATGCCCGATCAAAGCAATCATCCCAATTATTCGCCCGCCGTTGCCAATCTGCAACGGTATCTGCGACAGCTTGCTTATCATACCGAGGGCATCGGTCAAGTGCCGGTAGATGGCATTTTTGAGTCTGCCACGCGTAATGCGTTGTCCGACTATCAACGTACGGCAGGTCTTCCTGTGACCGGCACGGCAGACCGTGTTACCTGGGAAAGGCTTTACGCCGATTACCTGGCATCGCTTGCGCTGTATTCACCGCCCACACCGGTTTCCCTGTTTTTGCAAACACCGCCCGGAGGATATCTCGACCTCGGTGCAGTGGGCATTGACGTCGCTGTATTGCAATACATGCTTGGAGAGCTGACGCTGCTCTATCTGCTCACGCCGCCTGAGGTGACGGGAAGGTACGATGCCACCACCGCAGAGGCTGTGCGCCAAATGCAGGGCTATCTCGGCATGGAGCAAAACGGTCTTGTGGACATTCTGACCTGGAACGCCATTGCAGACCGCTTCAACGCCCTGCCCTTTGGAAGCGAAGCAGAATAAATTTTCCACACGCCCCGATGCGACACGTTTTTCGCATCGGGGCGTTTATAATGAAGCTATCTAAATGAAAAAGAAAGGACTCTCTTTTATGCTATGTGAAAAATGTAAAAAGAAAAAGGCTACGGTCTTCTACAACGAAAACTTAGGCGGAAAAACGCGCTCCTGCTCACTTTGTGCCGACTGTGCAGAGGCTATGCGCCGTACAGGTGAACTGGAGGATGTGCGCATTCCCTCGGCGTCCTCTGCGTTCGGGTGCAGTGAAAGCGCCATGTTTGGCAATCTTTGCGGTATTACCGTACCGCACAACATTGCCGCCGTGCGCACCTGCCCCGTTTGCTCCTCGACCTTGGCGGGTATTGCTGAGAGCGGCAGCGTGGGATGCGCTGCTTGCTACAAGACCTTTCGAGACGAAATATCGGGCTCATTGCACGCACTGCCCGAGGGCACGCCCTACCCCGGACGCATGCCGCGTAATTTCAGGCTGCGTCGTGAAAGAGAGGCTCGTGCCGCACTGCTCCGTGAACAAATGAAGCAGGCGGTGCTTGCCGAGGATTTTGAGACCGCGGCGCTGCTCCGCGACCAGATACATACGCTCAAGGCGCAGATTTGAGTAAAGGAGAAAGACGAAAATGGCTTGGTACAACACACCCGGATATGAAAACGACACCGTAATCTTCTCGCGCATCACACTATCGAGAAACTTGGAAAAATACCCCTTCTCACAACGCATATCGCCCAAACAAGCGGCTGAGATCATTGCGGGCGTGGGCGGTATGCTGGAAAGCAATGGCTTTTCTATGATCAATTTTTCGGACATTTCTCCCACGGCAGCCGCATCTTATGCGGAAAAATACTATGTGACACGAGAATTTGCTTCGATCAGCCTACCGCACGCCCTGCTGCTCAATGAGCCCTGTAATCTCTCTGTCATGCTGGGCGGAAAGGATCATGTACAGATCTGCTGCACACTGCCCGGGCTTTCGCTGCACGATGCAGCGGCGAACGCATTTAAGATGGACGACCTGATTGACGAAAAGGAGGCTTACGCCTTTGACGGTAGCCTTGGCTATCTTTGCTCTGATCCCTTGGAATGCGGCACGGCTATGCGCGCATACGCCCTGCTGTTTTTGCCGGCACTGACACTGCACGCGCAGATAGAGCCGCTCTCGGTCAAGCTCTCGGGACTGGGCATCTCTCTGCGCCCCATGATGAGCGGCACACAGACGCAGAATTGCCTGTATATGCTTTCCTGCCGCTCCTCACTGCGCGTTGGAGAACAAGAGATGCTGGAGCGCATGGAGGACACCACACGCCAGATCCTGGACAGCGAGCGCAAGCTGTGCGATCGCGCCAAGGAGGAGCGTGCCGCGTATCTGACCGACCGTGCCATGCGCGCACGCGCTATTTTGGGCAGTGCGCATCTGCTTGGCGCAGACGAATTTCTGAATCTGTCCGCTGATGTGAGATTTGGCATCAGTCTGGGCATACTACAGAATATTGCCCCTGATCTGCTCAACACTCTGTTGGTTGAAATTATGCCCTGCACCATGACGCTCGCTGCCGAGCAGCCATTGCGCACCGCGCAGGAGCGAGATCTGTTCCGTGCTGCGCTAGTCAAACAGCGTCTGGGCGCATAAAAACACTGAAAAGGAAGATAAATGAACACCAAATTCACCAAAAAGGCGCAGAATGCGCTGGGACTTTCACAAAAATACGCCGCCGAGTTGGGACACACCTATATTGGCTCGGAGCATTTACTCATGGGGCTTGTGGGCGAGAGCGACTGCGTTGCCGCCAAACTTTTACAAGCCCGCGGGGCTGATCTGTCACGCGTGCGCGATGCGGTTGCATCGCTGACAGGCGTTGGCTCTTATTCGGTTGTTTCCCCCGAAGACATGACGCCGCGGTTGCGCAAGATCATTGAGGGTGCAGCGCGCGAATGTGCAGGCAGTACACAAACCTATATCGGCACAGAGCACTTGCTCTTGGCAATTTGCAATGAGCACGACGCGGTTGCCTCACGGATCCTTGACGGCATGGGTATTCCCACCTCTGAGTTGATCTCGGATTGTCATAGTTTTATGAACAGCGCAAAAAAAGGCGGCAAACAGTCACGTGGCAAAGACAAAACCGAAGGCGTTTTACAAGGGTTCGGCAAAGATCTGACCGCCATCGCCATGACGGGCACCCCCGACCCTGTAATCGGACGTGACGAGGAGAGTGCGCGCGTGATTCAAATACTTTCCCGCAAGCAAAAAAACAATCCTTGTCTGATCGGGGAGCCCGGCGTAGGCAAAACTGCCGTGGTGGAGGGGCTTGCGCAACGCATTGCAGCAGGTGAGGTCCCGGAGAATTTGGTGCACAAGCAGATCATCTCGCTTGACCTTGCTTCCATGATCGCAGGTGCAAAATACCGCGGCGAATTTGAAGAACGGTTCAAAGCAGTGCTGCAGCGTGCCTCTCAAGATCCTGATATCATTTTGTTTATCGACGAGATCCACACCATTATCGGTGCAGGTGCCGCCGAGGGCGCGGTGGATGCAGCAAATATTATCAAGCCTGCCCTCGCGCGCGGTGAAATGCAGGTCATCGGCGCAACTACACTTTCGGAATACCGTCGCTATATCGAAAAGGATGCCGCGTTGGAGCGTAGGTTTCAATCAGTGCTGATCAAAGAACCAAACGCCGAGCAAACTATGGAAATACTCAAAGGGCTGCGTCCACGCTATCAGGAGCATCATGCGCTTGCCATATCGGATGGAGCGCTGCAGGCTGCTGTGAGCATGTCACAGCGGTATATCACGGACAGATTTTTGCCGGACAAAGCGATCGATCTGGTTGATGAAGCAGCGGCACGGCTGCGTCTCTCGCTTTGCAAAGCCTCCCCAGAGATCAAATCGCTGCAATCAGAACTTGCCGATCTTGCTGCACAAAAGGAGCAAGCCGTGACAGAACAGGACTTTTCACGCGCTGCTGAGATACGTGAGCGCGAGATCTACGCAGAAGGGCGGCTTACACAGCTGCAATCACAGCTGCATACGGATCAAGTACTCAGTACACCCACCGTAACTGAACGCGAGATCGCAGAAGTGGTGACACAGTGGACGCAAATCCCGGTTACTGGACTTTTACGCTCGGAGCGCGAACGATTGTTGTTGCTTGAGGATGAACTGTGCGCACGCGTGATCGGACAGGAACAGGCGGCGCGAGCGGTGGCGGCTGCTATCAAACGCTCAAGAACCGGCATGAAGCAAGAGGGACGCCCCATCGGCTCCTTCGTGTTTCTCGGACACACAGGCGTTGGCAAAACACTGATGTGCAAGGCACTTGCGTATGCGCTGTTCGGTACGGACAGTGCCATGATCCGCCTTGATATGTCCGAATATATGGAAAAGCACAGCGCATCAAAACTGATCGGCTCACCGCCCGGCTACGTTGGATATGAACAGGGCGGACAGTTGACCGAGCGCGTGCGGCGTGCACCCTACAGTGTTCTGCTTTTTGACGAAATCGAAAAGGCACACCCCGACGTGTTTCACCTGCTTTTGCAGGTGCTGGACGACGGCACGCTGCGCGACAGTCAGGGGCGACGCGTGGATTTTTCCAACACAGTCATTATCATGACGAGCAATGCGGGCGCGGGCAAACGCAGCCGCAGCATCGGCTTTTCGGCAAACGAGCGCACACAGGCGGACGAGCAGATGCGCACGGCATTGCGCGAGCTGTTCCCTGCCGAATTTCTGGGCAGAGTGGATAAGGTCATCGTATTTGCCGATCTTACAGAGGAGCACGCAGCCCAAATTGCCCGTACTATGCTTGACGAGGTTTCGGGACGCGCAAAAGCCCTTGGCGTAACGCTGGAATTTGACAAAAGCGTTGCCCTGCACGTGGCAAAGATAGGCTATGCACCCGAAAAAGGCGCACGCGAGCTGCGCCGCGTGATCACCGAATGCGTCGAGGACGCATTTGCCAATGCGTTGTTGGAGGAAAAGATCAAGCCGGGAGAGCGTGTCACGGCAAGCGTGGAGGACGGGATAGTGGTATTTACCGCAGAGTAAATAAGTTCTTTATATAAAAAACGGGCGATCACAGATCGCCCCTACGGGAAATTCTGTATGGATTTTACGAGATAAAGCCCAAAACAAAAGCTGTTGTAGGGGCGATCTGTGATCGCCCGCGCTTGCAACAACTATTTATAAAAAATCAAGGACTGCATCCAAGTGATACAGTCCTTGATTTGTACGATTTTTTCGTTAATTTATCCGCCCCGTCGGTGCGGATTTGCTTTATGTTTGATTATTCTTCGGGAACGTAGTTGTAGTGGATGGTGGCGGTTGAAAGAGCGTCGTTGAAGTCTCCAAGCTCAATTGCAGCCCATTCTTGCTCGGTACCGGTGAAATACACGTCGGTCAAGGCGGTGCAGTCAGAAAACGCAGCAAATCCAATGTTTGTCACGCTATCCGAAATCGTGATGTTCGTCAAGCCGGTACAGTCGGAGAACGCAAACTTGCCAATCATTGTCACACCGTTTCCAATGGTAGCACTCGTCATACTTGTGCAACCTTTAAACGCCCAATCACCGATACTTGTCACATTGCCCGGAATAGTAATACTCGTCATATTTGTGCACCCCTTGAACGCTGAATCACCAATGCTTGCCACGCTATCCGAAATCGTGATGTTCGTCAAGCCGGTACAGTCGGAGAACGCATACTTGCCAATCATTGTCACACCGTTTCCAATGGTAACACTCGTCAATTCGGTACAGTCGGAGAACGCATACTCGCCAATCATTGTCACACCGTTTCCAATGGTAACACTCGTCATGCCTGTACAACGTTCAAACGCCCTATCACCAATGCTTATCACACTATCCGGAATAGCAATACTCGTCAAGTTGCACCCATAAAACGCTGATGCAGCTATGCCTCTCGTGCCAGTTAAGTCAACTGTTGTAACATTAGAGTCGCAATCCACCACCCAACCATCCACATAGCTAACGCCCTGCTCTTTTCGAATGAGGTCATAACTCCCTTCGAACACAAATGCTCCAAGGCTTGTCACACTATCCGGAATGGCAATGCTCGTCAATCCTGTGCAGAAATCGAACGCACGAGTATCAATACTTGTCACACTATCCGGAATGGTAACACTTGTCAAGCCTTTGCAGATAGAGAACGCTTTAATGCCAATGCTTGTCACGCCATCCGGAATGGTAACACTTGTCAAACCCTCGCAGCCGGAGAACGCAAATGCACCAATGCTTGTCACACTACCGTCCGCAGGAATAATGCTCGTATTGCATCCGGCAACCAAGGTTTTGCTTTCCGTTTCAATAATGCAATTCCCTGCGCTGTGATAAGTAGTGTTTCCTTCCGAAACAATTAAGCTTGTCAACCTGGTGCAACCTGAGAACACCCCATCGCCAACAATTGTCATGCTATCCGGACAAGCAATGCTCGTTACGCTATCCGGAATAGTAATGCTCGTCAAGCCGGTGCATCCTTCGAACGCAGAATATCCTATGCTCGTCACACCATCCGGAATGGTAATACGCGTCAAACCGGTGCATCCTTCGAACGCTCTATTGCCAATGCTCGTCACGCTATCACCAATGGTAATACTCATCAAGCCGGTGCAGCCACCGAACGCGCTATTGCCAATGCTCGTCACGCTATCCGGAATCGTAATGCTCGTCAAGCTGCGGCAATGCCAGAATGCATCAATACCAATACTTATCACGCTGTCGCCAATGATAGCGCTCGTTAAGCCGGTGCAGTTGGAGAATGCACCGGTATTAATGTCTACCACGCTATCCGGAATGGTAATACGCGTCAAACCGGTACAGTCAGAAAATGCACTCCAGCCAATGCTTGTCACACTATCCGGAATAGTTATACGCTTCAAGCCGGTACAATTGTAGAATGCTTGAGTGCCAATACTTGTCACGCTATCAGGGATAGTGATGCTTACCATTCCAACGCAGTTATCGAACGCCAAAGATCCAATGCTCGTCACGCTATCGCCAAGAGGAGAACGTTTCGGAATCACAATATCCGTATCTGTACAGGAACCAATATCACTGACGTAACAAGTGCCATCACCATTTGATACAAACACCAAGCCTTCACTGTATTGCAGTTTCGCCGAGCAACCCTGACATACTTCATTAACATACACATGCTCTCCCGTTGCAGGCATTACCTCCTGCGCCACAAATACCGTATCACAATTAGCGCAATGTTTGCCTTCTGTTAATCCCTGCTCAGAGCACGTCGGTTCTACCGCCGCATCAATCACTTCGGCATGACCGAGTGCATCAAGAGTCATTTTTTCTTTTTTGCCACATGAACAAATGCGCTCTTGCTTACCTGCCTGCGTGCAGGTTGCCGCCTTGACCGTTGTCCACTCGCCAAATGCGTGCTCGTGCGGCTGGTTGGGATCTTCAGTTGTCGCATCAGGCTCAGCGTTTTCGCCATTATCCGTTGTGGCATCTTCCTCGGTAACGATGTCACCACCAACAATCACTTCATTGGTAATTTCTTCTTGACCTTCGCCTTGATCGCACGCAGCAAACAGCATAGTGATTGCCAATAGCAGAGCAAATAATATGAATGCATTTCTTTTCATGTTCATTTTCCTTTCCTATCACCCCATAATTCACTTTGATTACATAACCAATTATACGCTCGAAACATGGTTTTGTCAACAAAAGAAGAAAAATAAGCCTGTAAATTTTCAAAAACAACAAGCTTTCTCTACGAAAAAACGCCACTACTTCTCGTAATGGCGTTTTATCATTGTTTCTTTAATTCATGGGCACGTCGCCCATCATGATGTGATTGTTTTCGTACAGGTAATCGTAAAGCAGCTCGTCATAGCAAAGCTCCTTGATGATGTTTCTCTGCTCTGCGTCCAGATAAGCCGCGACGTCCTCGACTGTCACTTTGCCGCCCTGTCCGCTTCCCTTGCCTACGCCTGCGGCGTAGTTGTCAAAATACTTGGCAGCATACTCCAAAAGTGCATCGGTATACTGCTGCTCGGAAATCTGCAGTTCCGCATCTGCAACGATGGCGTAAAAGATCATATCCTTTTCGGCATATCCGTAGGACAGGTTCATCATCTTGATCTCGTCCAGATCAAAGGCAGCCAACACCGCTTCGTAGGAAACGCCGTTTACGCGTGCCATACGGCGATAATAATCCTCCATGGATTGCAGATAATAGCTCACTGCTTCGTCCGGTACAACGTTTGCCTTACAGCTTGCCTCGCAAGTCTCCCACAACGCGTCATAGACCACGTCGTAATACTTTTCGTTCCAAAGCTGTTCCTTGTAGTAGGAAAAAAACTCATCCGCCTTGGTGCACGCGCCTTTCGTATACTCAGTCACAAACGCGTCGGTCAGCTCGGCATAATCGCCCTTGATATAGGAAACTGTCACAGTATAGGTAGTCAGCACGTCATTCTCACCCTCGACGGTCACAGCTACGGGAATACCGCAGGGCGCCCCCACAAGTCCTTCCACAAAATCTGAGGGATAGTCACTATCTTCTGCAAGTGCAACCTCTACGTCCACCTCACCAACACCCGTACCGCCGTCCGAGGACATGGAGGTATAGGAAAGAAAGAGCACATCACCCCATTTGGCGGCGCGAGTGGTGATCTTCTCATAAAGTCCGTTGAGCGTTTTGATGCCCTCGATCGCCTCGTTGACCTGCGCATCGGTGACGCTGATGGAATCGATGCTGACAGTCATACCCGTGTATGCGCCCAGCGTGAC
This sequence comes from Eubacteriales bacterium, assembly GCA_045586845.1. Taxonomy (GTDB): domain Bacteria; phylum Bacillota; class Clostridia; order Oscillospirales; family CAG-272; genus SVQP01. The sequence goes on along the minus strand of JAZNBB010000058.1, from coordinate 33,058 downwards.
GTAATCGTCAAGCGGCATGGCAAGATAATCGGGAATGTCAAGCAGATCCACCGTGTCCTTGGCGGGCGGGGTGAGATCGGCAGTTTCTTGCTCCAGCATAGTTTGCACCGAAGTGCAGGAGCAAAGCAAAAGCAGTGCGACAAGCAAAGCCGCTACTGACAAATATTTCATAAATAATTACTCCTTATGACACAAAAGGATTCACCCGATCATACGTCGATGAATCCTTTTGTGTGGTTTTTGATGGTAAAAAAGGATTAGTCTTCCTTCTGCTTCAGGGTGATTACCTGCTTGCCGCCGTAGAAACCGCAAGCCTTGCAAACACGATGTGCCAATACCATTTCATTGCATTCGGGATTGGAGCACTTTACCATACCGGGCATAGCGAGCTTGGAGTTGTTAGATCTTCTCTTGTCTCTGCGTGCCTTGGATACCTTTCTCTTCGGTACTGCCATAATTACACCTCCTCTTCGGTGTACAATAGGCTCGTACACCTGAATATGTCAATATTTTTTATAAACTTATATCTGTTACCGAAACTCGGTTACATTCTGAATTATTCTTCGTCCCCATTCTGTTCAAGCAGCTGCGCAAGCACTGCAAGTCTGGGGTCGATCTCCTTGGTTTTGCAACCGCACGCACCGTGTTTAAGCTGCTTACCGCATTTGGGGCAAAGCCCGGGACAATCTTCATCGCAAAGGAACTTGGTCGGAAACGAAAGGATCATTTCCTCCACCAGCTGCTCGTCGATATCCAACTGACCGTCTTTTATAATGATGTACTCATCCACGTTGTCGTCGATCTGTTCCTGGGACAAGGAATGCTCATCCGCTACGGTACGCTCAAAGCAGACTGTGTAAATACCTTCCACCTTATCAAGACATCTTGCGCAGACGGTACTGTATGGCATATCCGCTTCTAAAACGAGACGCATATATCCGCCCGTATCGGTCACCTGTCCGACCACGTGAGCATCCGCCGTAAATTCCACACCCTGCAAAGGCTCCGGTTTAAGCATATAATCCACAGTAAGTATGTCCACCTCTCCTCGCAGCATGGGACCCATATCGAGAATCACAATATACACCCCCTTGCAAACGACATAAAAAGCGACAGTAAATATTATAACCGCTCTTGCGCATTTTGTCAAGTGTTTTTTGAGATTTGGTGCATTTTTTTCACTTTCTGCCAAGCCCTTGCTTGACAAGTGCCCCAATGCATGATATACTGACCAAAGAAAGCACCGAGCAGGAGGTAAAAATGGCACGCTTTGCAATCATTTGTGAATACAATCCGCTGCATGGCGGACATTTATACCATCTTAACTGCGCAAGGCAGGCAGGAGCAGACGGCATCCTTTGCATCATGAGCGGCAACTTTACGCAACGCGGCGAGCCCACCATGGCACACAAGTACGCACGTGCCATGGCGGCAGTTGCCTGCGGTGCGGATCTTGTCATTGAGCTGCCCTTCCCCTACGCCGCGGGAAGCGCTGAGTTTTTCGCCTGTGCAGGTATTGCTGCGGCGGATGCATTCGGCTGTGATGTTTTGTACTTTGGCAGCGAGAACGGCGATATTGATTGTCTGAAGACTTGGGCTGTCGCTTCCCTCACGCCCGATTTCAAGGCGCAATACGACGCGCTGATCAAGACCAATATGGGCACTGCCGCTGCCTACGCAAAGGCACTTTCACAGGTTTCTGGCGAGAACGTTACCGCGCTTTCCAATGATCTGCTCGGTCTTGCCTACTGCAAGGCGATCATGGCCGGCGATTACGATATTACCCCACGCTGTACGCGTCGTGTCGGCTCTGCGTACAATGCGCAAACCCTGTCAGACGAATATCCGAGTGCTACGGCTTTGCGCAAACTTTACCGCGAGCAAGGCTTTGACGCTTTGCAAGAGCATTTACCTGCTCCCGCATTTGATGCGCTTGCACGTGCGCACGCCAAGGGAGAATTGCTTGGAGACTGTCAAGGCTACGGAACCGCGCTGCTTGCCATTCTGCGCACCGCGCCGCGCGAGAGCATCGCGTCCGCCGCACTCTGCACTTCAGGTCTTGGTGCACGCATTGCAGCCGCCGCACAAAACGCAACCGATCTTGATGAGCTTTACGCGCTTGCTTCTCACAAATCTTTGCCCGATGCACACGTGCGCCGCGCCGTACTGTACGCCGCCCTGGGCGTAACAGAACAAGACCTGCGCCGTCCGCCCGCGTATTTCACCGTACTGGGTACAAATGCCAAAGGGCGACAGATTCTTGCCGAGTTGCGCCGCACCTGTCCCGTACCGGTTGTCATCAAGCCCGCCGATGCGCAAGATTGCAGACAACGAGAACTTTCCGATCGCGCCGATGCACTTTACACACTTGCGATGGAAAAACCAAAAAGCAGCGGTTTTTTCAAGCGGTTTTCCCCTTATATGGCTCTTTGAGTGAATTTTTTATGAATAACCTTGACTGAGCATACATTGTGTGCTATAATAATTTGATAGCATATCCATTTCCTATATAGATTTTCAAGGAGGACACATCATGGCAAACGAAACACGCGCTCAAGTGGGCGGCGAATACCTATATTATAAAGACAAGCCCTTGGTTCGTGAGGGCAACACCATTTGCTACGGCGACATGAACGAGCCCTGTATTCTTATTCTCGAGATCATGTCCTACGTCAAAAATGAAAAGGGCGACGAGGTGCCCGGCAAGATCTTGATCCAGGTATTGAACTCCAAGGACCCCACCAAGATCATTAAGCAGGGTCAGAAGGACGGTCTGCATGATGCATTCAGCATGGGGCTTATCTGGCTGGAGCGTGCACTGCTGGCACAATAAGGCAACCGAAATAAATGCTCCTGCCCCGCGCGGGAGCATTTTCATGCCCTGACGGGCAAAATCATCAATAAACGGAGGATTTTTCCGTGCAAAAACGACTCAATTTATTTTGGAGGCTGTTGCGCTTCCCGGTCAGAGTTTTCTGCTTTATCAAATTCGGATATACCTGCAAGGTGGCAAAAAACCTGCCCGATCACTATATCGTGCTTTCTAATCACGTCACCGATTATGACCCATTATTCGTGAGCAGCTCCTTTCCCAAACAAATGTACTTTGTGGCAAGCGAGCACATTGCACGCTGGAAGCATGGATATAAGTTAGTTAATTACTTGCTCGCACCCATTCTGCGCAAGAAAGGCACCACGGCGGCATCCGCCATCATTGATATTTTGCGCAAGGTACGCAAGGGCGCAAACGTGTGTATGTTTGCGGAAGGATTGCGCTCCTGGGACGGCTTGACAGGGCACATCGCACCTACCACGGGCGGGCTTGTCAAGGCGGCACGCTGCGGACTTGTGACCTACCGCATCTCGGGCGGCTACTTTGCAAGCCCCATGTGGAGCACCAAAAACACACGCAGAGGCTACGTGCACGGTGAGCCCGTAAACGTCTATTCCGCAGAGCAGATCGCCGCTATGAGCGAGGACGAGGTCAACCGCATCATTCGAGAGGATCTTTTTGAGGACGCGTACGCACGCCAGTCGCAAAAGCCTTGCAAATACAAGGGGAAGAAACTTGCCGAGAGCATGGAAAACCTGCTGTATATTTGCCCCTTCTGCGGCAAGATCGATACGCTGTACTCCAAGGGAGACCGCGTAAGATGTACCGCTTGCCAAGGCTTCTTTACCTATGACACTTATGGTATGCTGCACGGCGCACCTGACACCACCCTGACTTCTCTTGCGGCAAGACAGCACACGGCGGCACAGTCGCTTGTGGAAAACGGTACCGAAATCTTTGCCGAGAATGCAAGAGTATATACTGTGGAAAGCCACGAGGAGCATACGCTTACCGAAGGTCGCTTTATCATGACCCCCTACGGCATTACCTGCGGTGATTGGCACGTACCCTTCTCCGAGATCACAGAACTTTCCATGCGCGGCAGACGCTTTCTCTTGTTCAGCTTTGGCAAGACCTATTGCGAAATGACCGCTCCCGAGGGGTACAACGTTTATAAGTTCTTTGAGTATTATCGCATTGTGCAAGCCATGAATAAGCAACAGCAAGTGTAAAAGCAAAGAAAAGCCGATCATTAAGACACATTCTCCTAAGAATGTTTGTAATGACACGACAAAGACGAAATATTACTGTAAAGCCAAAAATACGTTCGTCCGCGAACGACCGCGGGACTCTCCTGCGTATAAGGAGAAAATTACTCCGCAATAAACAAATAGATAAATCGGCAGAGGAAACGATCCCTCTGCCGATTTTTGTATCCGTTGCGGCGTTATTTAAACGCCCCTACTTGTATGCTTTTTGTTGCAACTCTATATTCAATTTCCATGCGCTCTTGCCATCAGTGCCGTGCCGTTTTGCTTAAGCCACGCGTGACGAGCTTTATAGTCCGGCATGATACGCGCGATCTCGGCATAAAAGTCCCTTGAGTGATTCATATGCTTGCGGTGACACAGCTCATGCACGACCACGCTGTCCAGCACCTCGGGCGGGGCTAACATCAAAAGACAATTAAAGTTGAGATTTCCTTTCGACGAACAACTGCCCCAACGCGTTTTTTGCGTGCGGATCGTGATGCGCCCATATTCTATACCAAGCAGATCTGCGTAATGCGCCACGCGCGCGGGAATGGTCTGTTTTGCCTGTGCGACAAGCGCTTTGAGTTCACTCTCGGAAAGCTTTGGCAGCTCCTGCCCTGACTTTGCCTTGGAAAGATGCCGATCGACCCAGTCCGCATGCTTTAGCACAAATGCATCGATCGCTCTTTTGGGCAGACGCCGGGGGGCGCGCACGATTACCTTGCCATCCTTGATCTGTATGCCGATGGTTTTTCGGCTCGATCTGATCAGCGAATATTCGATCATTTTCTTAATTTGACCGCGAGTGCGCACCAACCGTTTTCCTCGGCGCGCTCAACGATCTCAAAGCCGTGTGCTTCAAAGCAATTAACCACATCTTGACTGCGTTCCATAATGATACCCGAAGCCAACAGCACGCCGTCCTTTGCAATGTACTTATGCACGTCGGGCGTCATGCGAATGATGATGTCCGCTACGATATTGGCACACACAAGTCCGTATTTGCCGCCCGCAATATCCACCGAGCGCAACAGGTCGGATTGGTCACAGGTGATATTGTCGAGACCAGAATCCTTGATGTTCTCGCGTGCCACGCGCACCGACATGGGATCGATATCGTACGCCTTACACTCCCCTGCACCCAAACGGGAGGCACAGATGGCAAGAATACCGCTGCCCGTACCCACGTCCAACATACGCACGCCGGGGGTGGTATACTTTTCCAAAAGACCGATAACCAATCTGGTGGTCTCGTGCGTGCCCGTTCCGAACGCCATACCGGGATCCATACGCACAATCAATTCACCCTCTGCAGCCTCATACTTTTCCCAAGCGGGCACGATGACGATCTTGGAGCCGATCTTGATCGGCTTATAATACGCCTTCCATGCGTTTGCCCAGTCCTCTTCATTAAGACCGATCATCTTGATTTCGCCCTCAATGCCGTCCTTTGCAAGCATTTCGCGCAAAAACTCCACGTCCTCACGGATATCACGCTCCACGGGTAAGTAAACCGACACAGACGCGATGGTCTTATCCGCGTTGAGAATGCTCTCGTCTATCAGGTCGCCGTAGCAGGTCTTGAGATCGATGTCGCTGTAATCCTCGATCATGAGATTGTTATTGATCATACTCATAACCGCGACAAGCGCGTCTAACTGCTCAAGCTTGACCGTGACGCGAATCTGCGTCCATTGGGTAGTCTCACCCCAATCCTCGCAAACGTAATCCTTATCTACCATACTTATTTACCCTTTATTTGCTCTTCTTGAAAAAGTTTTTCTTCTTTTTATAATTGCTCTCGCCGCATGCCTCCGCAAATACGCGCATTGCCTCCTTTTGCTTGGAGGAAAGCCCTGTGGGAATCTCAACGCTCACTCTGAAGATCAGATCTCCCCTGCGTGAACCGTTGCCCAAATTGGGAATGCCCTTGCCGCGCAGCGTAAAGGAAGTACCGGTTTGCGTACCCTCGGGCAGATCGAACTTGTGCGAACCTTCCAAGGTAGGCACGTCGATCTCAGCTCCCAGCACCGCCTCAGAAACCGTAACAGGAACATCGCAATAGATATTGGCACCGTCGCGCTTGAATATCTTATGCGGTTGTACGTTGACCTGCATAATCAAGTCACCTGTAGGACCCCCGTTTTTGCCGTCACAGCCCTGGGAACGCAACGCGATCTTTTCGCCGTGGTCGATACCTGCGGGAATATCCACGGTCAAATTCTTGTTCTCACGCTCCATGCCCGCACCGCGGCAACGCGAACAGGGATTTTTAATAATCTTACCCGTACCGCGACACTTCTCGCAAGTGCCTGTGGACTGGAACTGCATGCCGCCCATATTGTGTACCGTGCGCACCTGACCCGTGCCACGGCAAGCCGAGCAGGTCTCGGGGGCTTGCCCGCCTTCACTGCCGTTGCCTCCGCAATCGGGACATTTGCGAAGTCTTGTATAGGTAATAGTCTTCTTGACACCGAACGCCGCCTCCTCAAATGACAGCGACACGCGGATCTGAATATCGTCTCCGCGCTGAGGACCGTTGCGTCGCTTCTGTCCGCCACCGCCGAATGCGCCGCCAAAGAACGACCCGAAAATATCGCCGATATCGCCGAAATCGGTAAATCCGCCACTGTAGCCGCCTCCGCCAAAGCCTGCGCCCTGGTCAAACGCTGCGTGACCAAACTGGTCGTACTTTGCCTTTTTCTCGCTGTCCGAGAGCACCTCGTATGCTTCGTTTGCTTCCTTGAACTTTGCCTCAGCCTCGGCATTGCCGGGATTCATATCGGGGTGGTACTTTTTCGCCAGCACGCGGTATGCCTTTTTGATCTCGGCATCCGATGCGTTCTTATCAACACCCAGTACCTCGTAATAATCTCTTTTGTCTGCCATGTTCAAATTCCTTTATAACCTGCTATAGGCTGTCGCACATGGTGCGACAGCCTTTAGCCATTTTTGATTACTTGTTGGAGTTATCCTCGTAGTTTGCGTCGTAATAGGTGCCGTCGCCTTGGTTGTAGTTGCCTCCCTGCTGCTGATCGCCGCCCTGTGCGCTCTGCTGACGGTACAGCTCCTCGGATACCTTGTAGAATGCCTTTTCACAAGCCTCTGTATCTGCCTTGATCGCCTCGGTATCACTGCCCTTCAAGGTCTCCTTGAGCTTGTCAATGCCTGCGCGCGCCTCGTTGATAGCTTCTGCGCTGACCTTGCCCTCTACCTCGCCAAGTGTCTTTTCCATCTGGAATACCATGGACTCTGCGTGGTTGCGTACGTCAACGGCTTCCTTCTGCTTCTTATCCTCCTCGGCAAACTTTTCAGCCTCACGAACTGCCTTGTCGATATCCTCCTGCGACATATTGGTCGAAGAAGTGATGACGATGTGCTGCTCCTTGCCGGTGCCCTTATCCTTTGCGGTAACGTTTACGATACCGTTTGCGACGATGTCAAAGGTGACCTCGATCTGGGGCACACCGCGGGGAGCGGGCGCGATGCCGTCCAGAATGAATCTGCCCAGCGTGGTGTTATACTGTGCCATTTCACGCTCACCCTGCAGCACGTGGATCTCAACGGAGGTCTGACCGTCGGCTGCGGTAGAATAGATCTGGCTCTTCTTTACGGGGATGGTGGTGTTTCTGTCAATGATGCGATTGAATACACCGCCCATGGTCTCAATACCCAAAGACAGGGGGGTTACATCAAGCAGCAGCAGATCCTTGACCTCGCCACCCAGTACGCCGCCTTGAATAGCAGCACCGATTGCTACGCACTCATCGGGGTTGATACCCTTGAAAGGTTCTTTGCCGATAAACTTCTTAACAGCTTCCTGTACGGCGGGAATTCTGGTAGAACCGCCGACTAAGAGGCACTTGTCGATCTGAGAAACGCTCAAGCCCGCGTCGGAGAGTGCCTTTTTGGTGGGAACCATTGCGCGGTCGACAAGATCAGCCGTGATGCGGTCGAACTCGGCTCTGGTCAGGGTTGCCTCAAAGTGGAGAGGTCCTGCGCTGGTTGCGGTAATGAAGGGCAGGTTGATGTCAGCGGACATCATGCCGGAAAGCTCGATCTTTGCCTTCTCTGCTGCGTCCTTGAGTCTCTGCAGCACCATCTTGTCCTTGCGCAGGTCTACGCCGTTCTCACGCTGGAACTTATCAGCCATCCAGTCGATGATTCTCTGGTCGAAGTCGTCGCCTCCCAGCTTGGTGTCGCCATTGGTTGCAAGCACCTCGAACACACCGTCCGAGATCTCAAGAATAGAAACGTCAAAGGTACCGCCGCCAAGGTCGAATACCATGATCTTCTGCCCGATCTCCTTGTCCATGCCGTATGCCAGTGCTGCGGCGGTGGGCTCGTTGATGATTCTCTTAACGTCCAAACCCGCGATCTTACCTGCATCCTTTGTTGCCTGACGCTGTGCGTCCGAGAAGTACGCGGGAACCGTGATGACCGCTTCGGTCACGGTGGTACCAAGATAGCTTTCCGCATCAGCCTTGAGCTTCTGCAAAATCATTGCGGAGATCTCCTGGGGGGTGTATGCCTTGCCGTCAATATTGGTCTTCTTGGCAGAGCCCATTTCTCTCTTGATCGAGATAACGGTTCTGTCGGGATTGGTGATCGCCTGGCGCTTTGCGACCTGACCGACCATTCTCTCACCCGTTTTGGAGAATGCGACTACAGAAGGGGTGGTTCTGCTTCCCTCGGGATTGGGGATAACGATGGGCTCGGAGCCCTCGAATACTGCTACACAAGAGTTTGTTGTACCTAAATCTATACCGATGATCTTTCCCATAATTATTTTTCCTCCTTATATATGGTGTTTGATAGATTTCTGATTTCAGTTTGCGACGATGACCATGGCAAAGCGCAAAATCTTGTCGCCCTTTGCATAGCCCTTTTGGTAAACCTCGGTGATCTCGCCCTCACCGTATTGCTCGTCTTCGATATGCATGACTGCGTTATGCTTTTCGGGATCGAAGGTCTCTCCCTTCTCACCGAAAGCGGTTACGCCCATCTTGACCAGTGCGTCCTCTGCCCCTTTGAGCGTCATGGCAAGTCCCTTTTGCAGTGCTTCTGCCTCGCTCACGCCAACTGCACGCTCCAGATTGTCAAGAATAGGGAGAATGCCCTTCAGCGCATCTGCATACGCGTCTGCGTAAATGCCGTCCTTTTCCTTTGCGGTACGGCGGCGATAGTTGTCGTACTCTGCGATCATGCGCATATACTTATCGTTGGCGGCTGCCAGCTCTGCCTTGCTCTCTTCGAGCTGCTTTTCAAGCTCGGCTATCTGTGCCTCTGCCTTTTTAAGCTTCTTTTTATCCGCGCGTCCCGGTTTTTCCTCGGGTTCGCTCTGTACCTCGGGCTGTTCTGTGACGGGTTCTTGCGCCTCTACAGTCTCATCCGTCGGTCTTTGGGTCTGTTCCATTGGATTGTCCTCCGTTCAAAAGTTTGGTATCCTCGCCCAGCATATCCGCAATATTGCCGGTCAGGCTTTCCAAGGTTGCCAGCACCTTGGCGTAATCCATGCGGCGCGGACCGATAATACCGATCGCACCTACGGTCTTGCCATCCTTGACGATATGTTTATATACCATGGCGGAATTGTTCATGGGTCCGGTCATGCCGCCTGCGCCGAACACCACGTTGATGTCCTCGCGGTCACCTGCAGATACAAGATCTAAGATCTCGTCCTGCCCTTCCAGTGCTCCAAGCACATGCTTGAGGGTGTCTCGGTCCTCAAATTCGGGGTACTGCAAAAGTTGATCGATACCGCTCCATCGTACCTCTCCGTCGTCCAGCTCATTAAGCGTTTCGTAAACTGCCTTGATCACGTGAGATACAAGACTTGCGTGCTGTCCCATCTCGGTCTCCATGTTCATGATGATAGGCAAATTGATCTGATGCGACGTCAGACCCGCAATATTGGAATTGAGCACGCTTGACAGGTGTGCGGTCACGTCTGCGGTAATTTCGTTCTCGGTATGAATGCTCTTGGTCTTGACGTCGCTTGAAGCAGCGACCATGACTACGATAAACTCGGTGGGTCTGATATAGATGACCTCAAAGCGATTGATACGTGCGGCAGATGCGCGGGGCTTGATGGCAATGCCCGTATAGTTTGTCAAGCTTGACGCAACACGCGAAGCCGCCAGCAGTACCTCGTCCAGCTCGTGCATCTTGGATTTTAAGAGACCGCCGATCTCCTTGATGTCGTGTGCGGTCATGGCATAGTGTTCGATCAGCGAGTCCACGTAAAAGCGGTACCCCAGCTCACTTGGCACTCTGCCCGCCGAGGTGTGAGGCTGTACCAGGTATCCCATCTCCTCAAGCTCTGCCATTTCGTTACGAATGGTAGCAGACGAGCACACGATCTGCTGATTTGCCATAAGCGACTTGGAACCGACCGGTTCACCCTCGGCAATATGTGCCTCGACGATCGCCTTCAATATTAACTTCTTGCGTTCACTCAGTCCCTCGTGTTTGCTTGCCATGGCAAATCTCCTTTCTTGTGGGTATTATTTGACGAATTTTAGCACTCTGTTCGCCTAAGTGCTAACCGCTGACATAAATTTAGCACTTTTCAGCCCGTTTGTCAAGCCCCTTTGTGCTTTTTCTTTGTTAATATTTTATGAACTCTGCTAATTTCACGTCATGAGTGCTAAATTTTGGTCGAATTGCAGTCCCCTTCCCCCGCGCGCAGACATTCTTTGGTTAGTATGTAAAAATTGGTGGGAAATATGCGTGCCGTTTCCATGTTAAAACGCAGGGCACAAACATACAAAAACCAACGCCTACGTGTCATAAGCGTTGGTTTTTCGTTTGGTCTATTTCTTTTTCTTTTCGCATTCCGTTTTTCGGGTTCTGACGAGCACGATCAACCTGAGCAAATATTCTGCGTAAAGCGGCAGGCACAACAGTGCCTCGGCGACCAGCATCAATACCGAGAATACGGGCAAAAGCACGCGGGCATTGGCGTTATAAGCCTCTATCGTACGGTAGGTCTGCGTGTCATCTTTCATGCCGACCACAACGCTGCATTCTTTGAACATACGAATTTGTGCCTTGTACGCGATCTCTACGCTATCACCGATAGCAAGATTATCTTTAACATCGGAAGTGCTCATTTCCTTTTGATTGCTTTGAACGTACAAGCGGTACGGTTGCCCGTTCACGGTAATCTCCAGGTAACCTTTCGAACCGTGACCGCGATAAATTCTGAAGCCTGTGCTTACATCCCTGATATTCTCTACTTCTCCAATAACAGTTTGCGTATTTCTGTCATTACACGGCCACTCCGAATATACCGCGTTAGAACACACTGTCAAATAGCACAGTTGCACAATAATAAACCCCAGCCAGAATTTCCACGTGAGCGAAAAAAGTCGCTGCTTTTTCTTGTTTTTCTTATTAGCCATAGTGCTCTCCTTTCGGTAGATTTTATCCGAAGGGGCGGGCGATCAATGATCGCCCGTACGCATCGAGCCACGTCGTAGGGCGGTGGCTTGCTGCCGCCGCGATAGCGGACGACCGATGGTCGCCCCTACGGATAACAAAGTGATATTGTGACCTGTGGTCATAGTGGTATTGCAGAAACGGACAGTCGAGGACGCCTGTCCCTACAAATATGATATTGCGGCACAGCCGCAGTTGTAAAAAGCTGCGCTTTTACTTCACCATACCGTAGCCGCCGGCATACTTGCTGACCTCGGATGCGACTACAAAGACCTTATTATCGCAACACTTACGGATCTCGCCAAGCACGCGCTTGGTACGCTTTCTGGGCAGCACGATAAAGATCATATTCATCTTCTCGGTTGCGCCGTGTCCGGGCAGGACGGTATAGCCAAGATCGTTCTCTTTTAAGTAAGCCGTGATCTTCTCGGTGCTCTCGTCGCTTGCGATCAGCTCTAAGTTGGACGTGCCGAGCGCGATCTTGCCCTCAATGGTAGAGCCGAGGGACAGACCCGCGGCGTAGCCCGCGCAGTAAAAGACCAGGCGCAAGGGGTTATCGCCCAGCGTGCCGATGACACCCGACACCACCAGACCCCAGATGATGCACTCCACAAAGCCCAAGCCTGCGGCTTTGAGCCGCTGCCCCTTGACCATCATGCAGGTTTTGAGCGATTGAATGGTGATCTCCAGGATCTTTGCGGCACAGATCAGAAAGCAGACTAAGATCGGCGAAACGGATTCAAGCATTGCAAGAAATTCAGTCATGTTTTCTCTCCTTTACTCAGATAAATCGATCAAAACTGCGCGGCAGGGTGCACCGTCCGCACCGCCGAGGTTTAGCGGGGCTGCACAAAGCAGATATTCTCCGTCGGGTACGTGTGAAAGGCGTATGCCCTCCAGCAGCACGACATTCGCGCCAAGCAAGCGTTTATGCACCGCCATGGGTGCGGATTCGGGGCCAACCGTTTGCGATTCGTTGCCAAAAAGCTCGATGTCCGCCTCTGCAAGCACCTCGGCAGCCTCAAGCGTCAGCGTGGCGTTGCCCTTGATCAGCAGCTTTTTGATATTTCCCGCCATTTCCAGCATGCGGTGTGCGTCGGACGCCGTGATATCGCCCACATGCGAGATTATGATGGCATTGCCGATCAGCGCGTCAAGCGGCAGAGCGTCCACGGTCTTGCCGCCCGCGATAAAATGCGCGGGTGCGTCTATATGCGTGCCGTTGTGCGCACACATGGAAAACGCAGTCAGATTGCACACGTCACCCGCGTCAAGGCTTGCAAGCACCTGTCGCGCAGGCGCAGGATCACCCGGGTAGACCGCACAGGTAAAGACCTCTTGGGAAATGTCGAATGATAGCATTGCGCTCCCCTTTCTTGTCGTTGTATGCTATTATATCAAATATTTTCCGTAAAATCAAGAGCACTCAAGATTTTTCGGGAATATTTCAAAAACGCGGCGCGATGTAGCTCCCTACAAGTTGTGATATTCATTTTTTAAAAGCAAAAAGAACGACCTGCACCATGCAGACCGTTCTTTTTGGGGATATTACGCTTTAGCGGCAAGGTAATCGCACACGTCCTGTACGGTGACGAACTGTACGGGCTCGTTGAACTGGAAGCCAAACGCTGCCTCGATCTCCATAGCCAGCAGCATAATGGACAGAGAGTCCAACTTAAGGTCTTCCATGAGCTTGGTCTCGGGGGTGACGGTGGAAACGTCAATTCCGGGGTTCACGCGACCAATGATTTCGGTGAGTTTTTCAAGCATAGTTGTATCCTTTCTTGTTGTAGAGTAGGACCGTCGAGGACGCCGGTCCCTACGGCTAAATTGTTTTAATATAGGATCTGCGGCGTTTATGTTGGGTAGCGTCAAAATATTTCCATTGCGCCATGACCTGCGTATTGGTTTCGAGATTGAGATTGGTTTCGGCGTATTCGACCTTGCCTGCCTGCAGATATTCGATCATGCGGTGCAGCATAACGGCGTTGACGCCTGCTGCCTGGTATTGCGGGCGCACCGCAATCAGCCCAAGATCCAGCGTGCGCGGCTTTTTTGCAGCGCGCATCACACGGACGAGCGCGCCCGGGGTCAGCCGTCCCCCGCTCTTTTGCAGCGCCTCGCCGATACCGGGAATGCACAAGGCAAACGCGACCACGCGCTCGTCTTTGTCGCACAGGATCATGAGGTATTCTTTATTGAGAATCAGCATGAACTGGTCGATCATCTGCTTTTTCATATTCTCGGTGAACGGCACGGCACCGTACAGGTGGGCGTAGCACTCGTCCAGGCAATCGAAAAAGCCGTCCTTATAGGTCTGGATGTACTTTTTCTTGGACATTTTGGAGCTGTCCACCACGTGCAGCTTTGAAAGCTCCAGCGCGCGCTCTGCCACTCTGCCGAGCATAGGATTGGGGGTCTGGGGTGCGCGCAGGCGGAACTCATACCAGTCGATCTCCTTACCGTAGCCGCAAGCCTCGAGCAGCTTGGGATAGTAGTCATAATTGTACTGTTCCTCAAAAGTAGAAAGCTGATCAAAGCCTTCAATCAGCAGCCCTTCTCGTTCCAAGTCACTATAACCAAGAGGTCCGCAGACCGTATCCATGCCTTGCTCTTTCGCCCAGTTTTCCACGGCATCAAACAGCGCTTTGGCAACTGCGAGATCGTCAATGGCGTCAAAGCGGGTAAAGCGTACGCGCTTCTCGCCTCGCAGCTCGTTGGACTGCCGCTGCAAAATACCTTGGATGCGACCCACTACCGTTTTTCCTTTCATGGCAAGGAAAAACGCGGTGTCGCAGGTATCACTGTAGGCATGATTCTTTTTGAATTGCGCCATTTCATCCCCATACAAGGGCGGCACAAAAAACGGATTGTTCTTATAGAGTCTGAGAGGAAATTGAACGAACGCTTTTTTCTGCGAGGATGTCTTGACCCGGTTGATCGTTACGTTTTCCATAAGCATGATTATTCAAGAGGCTCATCATCGCGGCGCAGGAACAAAAGTCCGTAGCCTGCCAGCCAGGGACCGTTGTGACAACCGCTGACGGGAGAAGTGATCACCTTTTCATGATTGGTGTGAATATCATATTTCTTTTCGATTTCGACAAGTTCTTCAAGCAGCGAGGGACCGGTATAGGTGTGCCAAAGCAAATAATCCTCAGGTGAACGGTCACCGATCATTTCCTTCAAGATCTCACAGGTTCTTGCCAATGCTTTCTTGGGAGTGCGGACGCTCTGCAGCGCACAAAGCTCACCGTCATGCGTGAAATGTACAACGGGACAAATGTTGAGCATCTTGCCCATCAGCGCCTTGCCGCCCTTGAGTCTGCCATTATAGATCAAATAGTCAAGCTTTGCATCCACGCCCAAAAATTCCTGATGCTTGATCATCCAGTTGATCTCCTTGAGAATAGTCTCGGTGGGCACGCCCTTCTGCACCATTTCTGCCGCCTTGATGGCAAGCATACCCTCGCCAAAGCAAGCGATCTTGGAGTCGATAACGTAGATATCCATCTTATCCTTGTACTGTTCGCCGACCAGACGGATGAGGTTCCAGGTACCGCCGAGATATGCACTCAGCGCGATCACGATGACCTCCTTGCAGCCTTCCTCGTATGCCTTGTCAAAGCAAGCCTTGATCTCGTCCTCGGTAGGCATTGCGGTTCTGGGAAGATTGTTCTTGGGATCCTCCAGCGTTTCCAGCTCTTTGTAGAATGCATCGGGATCAAGATCAAGCCCCTCTAAGTACTCCTTGTCCTTGAAATGTACGTGAATGCGGATGATGTCGATGTCGTACTTCTTGTAGCGTTCGGGGGCGTACTCGATACAGCCCGTGGATGTGCACATCACTTTTCTTTTGATTTCCATAACCTGTCTCCTTATCTTATGTCTTTACCGTCAAACATCGCCTTGTTTCTGGCTACATTGAGCATGATGGCAGAGGTATTTTTGATCGAATCTGCGTTTGCGGCTCCATGCGCCTTGATGATCGGCTTACCAACGCCAAGCAGCTGTGCACCGCCCAGCGAGTTGAAATCGTAAATGCTCATCAGGTATCCGACCAGCTTCATGATCTCGGGGTTACCCGTCTTTTTACCGTACACCACAATGTCCGTGATAATTCTCTTTGCAATGCCCTCGGAGTTCTTAAGCACCTGGTTGCCCGCAAAGCCGTCAGCCACCAGTACGTCGCAGTCTCCCGAGAGTGCGTTTGTACCCTCAATGTTGCCCACAAAGTTGAGCTTTTGGTCTGCCTTGAGCAGCGCGTGGGTCTCCTTGACCAGCTTGTTGCCCTTGGTCGCCTCTGCACCGTTGGAGAGCAGACCGATTCTGGGGCTTTCAATGCCGTAGCATTGCTGCATCAGATCCGAGCCCATGTGCGCAAAGTCCACCAGCATAGATGCTGTGCAGTCGATGTTTGCGCCCGTGTCCACAAGGCAGGTAAAGCCGCCCTTTGCTGCGGGCAGAATGGCTGCCAGCGCAGGTCTGCGCAAGGGCTTGGCGGGTACGTAACGCAAAGCACCCGCAATCAGCGCACCCGTACTGCCCGCGTTGATCAACCCCAGCAGATCGTCGCGTGCGGCAAGTGCTTGCAGTGCCTTGACCAGAGATGCGTCGGTCTTTTTGAAAATGGCTTCCATGGGATTATCATAATTGGTGATGGCATCGGGGGCGTGCACGATCTCGATACGCTCGGGATCATGCTCGACCTTTTCAAGGTATGCGCGAATGACCTGCTCATCACCGAACAGCGCCACCGAAAGCTCGGGATTCTCGGCAAGTGCCATCAAGGCCCCCTGCACGATGGTTTCGGGACCCTTATCGCTGCCCAGTGTGTCTATTGCGATCTTATATGTTGCCATAATACACTCCTTATGTTCAATTATTCAACTGCGACAAGATAGCGGTATACCTGTTGACCGCCTGTGAACACGTCTACGGTCAAGTCCTCGTATGCCTCTTCAATCGCCTCGGTCATTGCCACTCTCTGCTCCTCTGTCACATCCGCACCCACAAACAGGGTCAGTATCTCTCTGTCCTCAATGTCCTTAATCTGCGAGAGCATCTCACACATAGCAGCTTTCTCATCGACACATGAGCACACCAACTTGCCATCAAGGATACCGATCGATTCGCCCTTTTTGACCTCTACGTCACCGATTACGGTGTCACGGATCGCATAGGTGATCTCACCCGACACAACCGCACTTTTTGCCTCGGTCATATCTGCTACCTGCTCGTCTGCGTCCTCAATAGCTGCATTGAAAACAGCCAGTGCTGCATAACCCTGAGGGAATGACTTGGTGGGCACAACGTGCACATCCATATCCTCGCAAAGCCCTGCAGCCTGCTGCGCAGTCAACAGAATGTTGCCGTTATTGGGCAAAAGCAGCACGTGATCGACGTCCAGTTGATTGATCGCGTCCACAAAATCCTCAGCGCTTGGGTTGGCAGTCTGTCCGCCATCAATGATAATATCTGCACCAAGCTCGGTAAAGAGCGCGTGCATACCATCACCGCTTGCAACAGCGATCACCCCATAGGGCTTGTGCACCTTTTTCTTTTTCGCTGCAACCGTTCTCTCGGAATGCTGCAGACTCATATTCTCGATCTTGACCTCCAAAAACTCACCATATACCTGACACAGTACCAGTATATCGGAGGGGGTCATGGTATGCGCGTGCACCTTGAGCAAGTCACCGTCACGCAGCGCAACGATAGAGTTGCAATCTTTTGCTTCGAGTGCTGCCCTGAATGCATCCACATCAAATGTCTCGGGGTCTCCCTTGGCACGCTGCAATCTGACCAATGCCTCGGTACAGTACCCCCACTCCGGCACGCTGTCTGTGGTAAACAAATCGTAATTGATCGAGGTCTTTACGCTCTCGGTGCGATCGTAGCCGGCAAGATCGGTAACCTTACCCGTCAGCGCATCATACATACCCACAAGCATAGCAAGATACCCTGCGCCACCACTATCGACAACATCTGCCTGTGCAAGCACGGGCAGCATTTCCTTGGTCTTGGCAAGTGCCGTCTTGGCACTTTCTATCACCATTTCCAAAAGCTGTTCAGCGGTGGTGTTCTCATCCGCGTGCCGTGCCGCGTATTCCGAACTTTCTCGGAAAACGGTCAGTATCGTACCCTCCACAGGGTTCGCTACAGCTGCATACGCGCGATCAACCCCCGCGGTCAATGCGTGCGCCAGCTCGCCTGCGCTGATGCTTTCCTTATATGCAACGGCAGCCGCCACCCCCGCCATATACTGTGAAAGAATGACACCCGAGTTGCCGCGTGCACCCAGCACACAGCCCTTAGCAAATGCGCCCATTTGCTCTCCAAGCGTTCCCTGCTCGTCAAGTCTTGAAAGACCACCCTCCAGCGTTTTGGTCATGTTTGTACCGGTATCGCCGTCCGGCACGGGAAAAACGTTGAGATCATTGATCTCCTCTATATGCATACGGATACCGCACACACTCCCCATCAGCAGCGTGCGAATGACGCTGCCGTCAATTCTTATCGTTTCCATAAATCTCCGTCCTTTATTTGGTTGCGGGAATCAGGCTTCCCGACATGCGTTCAATGTATGTCGCAATGGCACCAAGATCGGGGCGTTTGCCCTCCTCACCGAACAACCATTGGCCAAGCACCTGCGCCGTGCCGCTGATCATAAACGTAGCTGCAATACGCTGTTCGCTGCTCTCATCGCTCTCGCAAGCCTGCATCAGCCGTTGCTCAAGCTTGGAGACAAAGGTGTCCTTTCTGTCGCGGTAGACCTGGCGCAGCTCCTCTGCATATTTTTCGGTCGCACCCAACAAGCCCTGTACGTAAGCCTTGGGGGACTCGAATAAGCTCTTTTTTTCGGAAAATGCGTTCATCAGCTTTTCCATGCAGCTCTCTTCCAGCTCATTGGCAAGTGCAAATGAATCCACATAATGCTTATAAAACGTGGTTTTATTGATCATGGCAAGCTCACAGATGTCCTTGACCTTAATCTTTTCCAGTGAATACTTATTGCGCAGCGACAAAAATGCCTGCTTGATCTGATTTTTGGTTTTTATGATGCGCAGATCCATATTTGCTCCTTTCTCTGTTTTATACCCAAAGATAAACAACCATAGTTGCTTATCCAATTATAGTCGACAATTTTGTTTTTGTCAAGAGAAAAGGCTAAAAATTTCACGGTTTTTATTGACGGCTGACGAAAATATGATATAATAGGAGTATATAATTTAATAAGCCAAAGTAAAGGAGTATGGAAAAATGGCAAAAAGCGTACAGGATATCATGAGCATGATCCGTGAGCACGGCATCAAAATGGTGGATTTCAAAATGGTGGATATCAACGGTCAATACCGCCATGTCACCATTCCCGCCCGGAACTTTACAGAGGATACCATGAAAAGCGGCATTGGATTTGATGCCTCCAACTACGGCTACGCTGTAGTGGAAAAGAGCGACATGGTGTTTATTCCCGATCCGAACACCGCACAGATCGACCCCTTCTGCGATATTCCCACGCTGACCATGACCGGCGACGCTATGATCATTGCCAGCCCGGAAAACAAGCCGCTTGCACAGTACCCCAGAAATATCATCAAGGCGGCTGTTGCTTATATGCGTGCGTGCGGTGTTGCCGACACCATGAAGATCCTGCCCGAGTTTGAGTTCTATCTGTTTGACAACGTGGGCTGGGAGGTCTCCCCCAATTATATCGGAGCACACGTGGACGCAGAGCAATCCTACTGGAACAGCGACAGCCAGGGACACGGCGTGATCGTTCCCAAGCAGAAAGCTTACCATATTGCCAAGCCCTTTGACCGTTCGTATGAAGCAAGAAGCGAAATGTGTATGCATATGCTGGACGCGGGGATTGAGATCAACTATCATCACCCCGAAGTGGCAGCATCCGGTCAGTTTGAGATCGAACCGCAGCTTGGCGAGGTGGTGCACATGGCGGATGCAACCATGATGATCAAGTATATCATTCATAACACCGCGCTCAAATACGGCAAATCCGCCACCTTTATGCCCAAGCCCATTGCAGGTGAGGCAGGCAGCGGTATGCATGTGCATATGCTGCTGTTTAAGGACGGGCAGCCCATTTTCGCAGATGATAACGGCTACGCACATCTGAGTGAGACCGCGCACTACTTCATGGGCGGCATTCTTTCGCACATCGCTTCCCTTTGCGCGCTGACCAATCCCAGCACCAACTCGTTCAAGCGTCTGGTACCCGGCTTTGAGGCACCTGTTACGGTGGGCTATGCTACCTCCAACCGCTCTGCAGTCATTCGCATCCCCGCTTATGCAAAGTCGCCCGACAAGCGTCGCTTTGAGCTGCGCAATCCCGATGCGACCTGCAACCCATATTTCTGCTATGCCGCTATCCTGATGGCAGGATTGGACGGCATCAAAAACAAGATAGACCCGCACAAAAATGGTTGGGGTCCTTACGACGTCAACCTCTATCATCTTTCCGACGAGGAAAAGGCAAAGCTGCGCCATTTGCCCACCTCGCTGCCCGAGGCACTTGACGCGCTGGAGGCTGACCACGACTACCTGACTGCAGGCGGCGTGTTCCCCATTGAGCTCATCAACAATTTTATTAAGACAAAGCGCGAGGAATGCAGAGCTATGGCAGCAATTCCTCATCCCGCTGAGTTTGAAAAATACTACAACCTGTAATGACGGACAAAAAGATAATTGCGCTCTCGGCGCTGTGTATCCTGATCGCTGCATCGCTCGCCTTTGGCGGTTGGGTGATCTGGGCAAACACAGCGCTCGAGCGTACCGACTATACCGTCGCAAGCACGCGTCTTCCACAGGAATTTGATGGATTTCGCATAGCACAGGTTGCCGATCTGCACTGTGCGGAATACGACAAGGACAACCAAAAGCTGCTTTCCATGCTGTCAGAAGCGCAGCCCGATATCATCGTGTTCACGGGAGACACGATCGACGCGCGCAACCCGAACGTGCCCGTAGTGCTTGAGCTGTTACAAGCCTGCGTACAGATCGCACCCTGCTATATGGTGACGGGCAATCATGAATGTGCACTTCCCCGATCGGATTATTATGAGTTCGAAGCACAGATGCGCGAGATCGGCGTTGACATTCTGCACGCCGAGGCAGTCACAATCGCACGTGGCGATGCACACATGACGCTGCTTGGCGTGGATGATGAGAACTACGAAGGCGTTTTACATTCGCCGGAGCAACTGCGTGAACTCGCGGGTACGGACGGATTTACCGTGCTTCTCTCGCACCGCCCGGAATATTTTTGGCGTTATGCCGAGGCACAGATCGATCTGACTCTTTCGGGTCACGCGCACGGAGGACAATTCCGTCTGCCGCTGATCGGCGGTCTTTATGCACCGGGACAAGGCGTACTTCCCGAGTACGACAGTGGCGTTTACACCCACGAGAATGCAAATATGGTGGTCAGCCGCGGTATTGGCGCGAGCTCATTCCCTCTGCGCTTCAACAACAGACCCGAGCTGGTTGTTGTGACGCTGTCTCGCATTGAGCAGGAAGGCTGAGGAGGAGGAGGAGGATCTGATGGCGAAATTACATTTTCTCAAATCGGTGACGGACACTATTAATACCTCATTTGTTGTTGAGTCAAACGGCACGTTGCTTGTGGTTGACGGCGGCTTTGAGAGCGAAGAACCTTATCTTTATGAGTATCTGAAGGGGCTGGGCGGACACGTCACTGCTTGGTTTTTGACTCATTTTCACGACGACCACTTTGGATGCTTTATCACAATGCTGCAAAAGCATCCCGATATTACGGTGGAGGCGGTGTATTTCAACTTTCCGCCCGATGAATATCTCGTGCGCTGGGAACCAAAGCAGAGCCATAACCCCACCGAGGTATGGCTGCAGCAGTTCCGCGAGGCGATAGCGACGCGGCAGGTCCCCATCGTGACCGCGACTGAGGGCGACCTGTACACCTTTGACAGCGGCAACGTGACCGTACGCGTACTGCGTACCTATAACACTGCTTTCAAATATATCAACAATTCCTCTACCGTTTACCGCTTTGAAGCTGACGGAAAGAGTATTCTGTTCCTTGGCGACCTTGAACCGGACGGAGGCAAGGAGCTGATCGGCACTGTGGATCATTCCCTGTTGCGTGCTGACTACGTACAAATGGCGCATCACGGTCAGGGCGGCGTTGAAAAGGAATGCTATGAGGTCATTCGCCCCACGTATTGCCTGTGGCCCACACCTTCATGGCTGTGGGATAACATGGGGCCCGAGGGCTACGACACGGGGCATTTCCGCACAGTGATCGTGCGCGGCTGGATCTCTTCCCTGCGCTGCGTCAAAAAGCATTATCTTATGATCAACGGTACGCAGATCATTGATCTGGCAGAGGGATAATAATGCAACAAATATTCCGGATGTCTTGTAGGTGCGAGCAATTTCGTCAAAGTCGAATTTGCTTGCACCTACAGTAAATATTTCACACATACTCGTCAGGGAGGCATTTCGCCTCTCTTTTTTTCTTCTAAACCCACGGTTTAGCGACTGGAAAAACAAGTCATTGACGAATTTGGGCGGTTGTGGTACAATGAATGTGTGATCACGACCGACCGAAATGATGAGAGGGGCTACGGAACATGAATATTGGTGAAAAAATCTGTCAGCTGCGCAAGGATCGCGGCATGACACAGGAAATGCTTGCAGAGCAACTTGTAATCTCTGCTCAGGCGATCTCCAAATGGGAACGCGGGATTGCCAATCCCGATATAGAGCTGATTCCCCGCATTGCCAAGCTGTTCGGCATTTCGACCGACGAGCTTTTGGGGCTTTCCACACCCAAGGTACCCGAGAGCGAATTGGAAAAGCGCGTTGCCTCCTTGGAGCGATTGCTTGAAATGCTGACCGCCAAGGACGAGGGTGAGTCCAGGGAGATCATGCTCCGCCAAGCACCGCGCGTTGTATGCTTTGATTTTGCCAAAATGTCCGCGGTCGATAAAAAGAAATGGAAGTCGGACGGCTTGCACATCATGGATGATAGCGGTGCACTTTGCATGAAGGCAGTGCCCGCCAAGCGTCCTGTTGGTATGATCGTGGATCCGCAATTCATTCTTGCAGGACTTTCTGTCCCGCTTGACGGTGTATCGCGTATTCTCATCAAGCTCGCCACCGTGAGTAATCGAAGCCATCACGCATTGCAGGTGTTTTTTATCACGCGTGAAAATCCGAACTGGGATGAATACAAATCGATACGCACAGGCTATCCCACGGGCAATAAAATGACGCTGGACCTTAGTATCAATCATCCCCTGTTTCGCGGCGTACTGACAGGACTGCGCGTTGACCCATTCGCGGAGGGCGACGGCAGAACTGAGATCGAATCGATCATGTTGCTGACACCGCAAGGCGAGGTGGTTTTCGAAATGGATGCCGAGATATGCAAAAAATATGTTATGCACATGGAAAATGATGCAAAATTTGACGATCTCAAATCCCCCGGACCCATTCTGAAAAATGCCAAGCTTTGTCCCGAGCTGCCGGGCATTACCCTTTTGTCCGAGCCGGTCAAGATCATGCGAGAGGTATGGGATCCCATGCTTTCGTGCGATGATCTGAATTTAAACATTGATCGCGCAAGATATATTCATCTGAGAATCAAAGCCACACTATTTGATCAGAACAGGCGTGTTTACTATAACAACAATATCCCTAACAACGCAGAAATGAAACTTTACTTCAAAACACCGGGATGCGAGGATTACACCGAACAGCGCAAATTCAGTGTGCATTATCTGGCAACGGGACAAATGCAGGATATTTATATTGACACCTCTGCCAACGGCTTTTGGCACGGAACGCTTACGGGGTTGCGCCTTGATCCCATTGAAAATCAAGGTGCGACGTTTGAGCTTGCGCAGATCGAGCTTGTACAGGGCACAACCAAGGTAAGGTTAAGCGGATTTGTGAACAGCCTGGATGAAAAGATCAGAAAGCTTGAACAGGATATGGACGATTTGCGCAGCGAGGTAGACGATCTGTCCTCCGTGCGCTACGATTGTGAAGATGCTTGCGATGAGCTGGAAAGCCGCGTGGATGAGCTGGAGAGCCGTTTGGAAAAATTGGAGAATGGAGATTGAGCTTGCATACACTACGAGAGCAAGCCACTGCCCTACGTGCAAATTATTGTCAATCAAATATTTAACGGCGATGACTTTTGATCATCGCCGTTTTTGCGTCTTATTTCATTTTCTCCATATCGGTGGCATAGCACCATTTGCCGCCTGTGAAGCGACCGAAAATATATTTGTCACTGGCAGACTCGGAGAGCACGTACAGTTTGCCGTCAATGATTGCCATTTCCTCAGACATAGGTGCTATCTTATGGTCCTTGATAAGGGATGCGCTGTCCATGGCGTACAACGGAATGGACTTGCCAAGCATCGTCACGTCTCCTTGTCTCACAAGATCATTCATGTCGTATTCCAGAATATGAGAGAACGAAAGCCCCCAGGAGGTAGACAAGTACACTTGCTCGCCATTCTCGGAAAAGGTCATACCCTGCACCTGGTTGGGCAGACTGAACGCAAGATTTGGAGTGGGCACAATACCAAACTCTGCACTCTCAGACAGCAAGAATCTTACGGCAAGGGCGTAGTGCACATCCCCTGCCTCAGTGGTCATGTGGTGCGATTGGGGCGTGGGATACACCTCTTCACGATAAAACTCGCCCACAACCAGTGTATTTCTATACACCGTGACAAATGCGGGGATCAGGTAATCCTCGTCGGATACCTTGAGGTTGATATTGCCTTTGCACTTGACACTGCCGCCCTGCTCTGCTGCCATAATGTCGGCATATGAGTAGACATACAGGATCGCCTCATCGCCTGCAACGTACACATAGTCATTATATTTGGCAATACCGCCGCCGTGACCGACAAAATCGCTGCCATCCTCGTTTTGCAGTATAACCTGCTTGAGCAGCTTGCCATCACTTGCATTTACAACGTAAACGGGTGACGCTGTGCCGTCTGCACGGTAGCCGCTGAGCAGCAGAACTTTCTCATCCTCGCAATAGTGCATACCCTGCGGTACATAGCCGTCCATGATATCGGGAATGATGAACGCCTTTTCGGATGCAACATAGTAGGATGCTACGGGCAGTTTGAAATAGCAGATTGCACCGCAAAGCACCAACGCGACAATTGCTGTTAAGCTGCCAAGTACGATGAGTATAATGTTCAATGTTTTTTTGCTTTTCATTTTTTGTCCTCCGTTTGATACCAAGTCGGTACCGTTTTTCTCATATTGTCGTACCATGCAAGCACATCGGCTTGCTGCTTTCTCATAGTCTCGATCTCCTGCTCTCCAAACGGAATCGCCCATGGCAAGGAGCTGAGCGTATTGGAGCAGATATACAGTGCCAGCAAACGCCAAAATGCATCGGGCACTTTGCCGTCAAAATATCCGTCCACCATACCCGATGCAAAAGCGGGTGTTGCCTGCGCACACCAAACGATGCGGTTGAACTCCTCCCAAGGATCGCCGTAATCGTCTCGATCAAAGTCAATAATGACCAACCGTCCTTCCCTGTCGACCATCATGTTGCCGATGTGGTAGTCTCCGTGCTGGTAGCTCTGCGGACGACCTTGGAGCAGATGACGATTCTGCGCGATGTAGTCAAGCATGGGAATATCCACGTCGTATTTCAAGGGACAGTCGCGGTACATGGCAAGCTTACGGTCGATCTTGGCGTTAAAGCGGCTCTCCCAATCGGATACGCCGCCCGGCGTGGGCAACGTGTGGATGCGCGCCAGGATCTGCCCTGCCTCATAGCCGTATTCGTAGTGTTTCTCTTCAGGCAGTGTGGGGATGTATTCCTCTGCATCATAGCCATCAATAAAGCTTTGCAGGCTGTAAACACCCTCGTCGCATTCGCCAAATTCAATGGGTTTACACATGGAAATTCCCAGCTCTGCCACCCGTTGCATCTGCGCAAACTCGCGCTTTTTACGCTCCGCCCGCTCGGGCGCAGCTATGCGTAACAAATACACAGAACCATCAGAGGTGACCGCTCTGTATTTTTTATCCCCCGACCAGCCCTTATTGATGGGGATAGCTTGTACAATACTGTCGTAGATCATTCATCTCTCCAAAGTGTGACTGCGGGCAGCAGATCTCCACCGCCAAAGGAATGCCATGCAACCACGCGCTCCTGCTCCGGGATATACAGCAGCATTTGTCCGAACGCGCCGCCCTTGCCGTATGCCTTGCCCGAACAGATATTGTGAAACTCATAGCCGCGCTTGCGCGTCATCTCGCACCACTCCTCGGACAGGATGCGCGTGCCCTGCCATACGCCGCCGCGCAAATACAGCTCGCCCAGCTTTGCCATATCCTCGGTGTAAATATACAGTCCCGTCGCGCCTATGGGATAGCCCTTTGGGCATTTACTCCACGCCATTTCGCGGAAGCCCAAGGGATAGAACAGGCGCGTCCAAAGGAAATCATCCACCTTTTCCCCACTCTTTTTGCTGACTACGCGCGAAAGCAGATAAAACGCTGCATCGCTGTACGCCCATTTGGCACCGGGCACAAAGTCGAGTTTTGTCTTGAAAAGATAGGTCAGATAATCGTCAGTTCCGAGTTTGCTTGCGTCTATGGCGTCAATATCCAAATAACCAAGCGGAAAACCGCAGGTGTGCGTCATGGCGTGATGCACGGTCATCAGATGCCAATTGGGGTCCATATCACCGGGAAGCTCATCCGCAAAAATATCCACGATGCGATCGTCAGGGTCTATTAGCCCTTGGTCATAAAGCATACCGATCGCAGTCACTACAAAGGATTTTGCGACCGAATAGCTGTTTTGGCAAGCGTTGCCCGCGCTGAGTGCGGCAGTTTCGATCTCACCCTTGTGAATCTCGGTGATTTTATAAAACGTACCGCCGACGCGTGCCGCTTCGGCGCACAACATATCAAGATATTTGCTCATATGAGTTTCCTCCCTGCAATTCGTCCCCTCTATTATAGCAGTTTGCATACCTCGCGCGCAAGTGCTTTTTGCAAATTCACCAAAATTTAATACCTTAAATATATCCGCATTGACAGGCAATTCATGCTGTGATATAATCATGGTAGTAACAGTAACGTGAGTTTAGGAGAGCTACTTATATGAAGTTCAGAGTTGTGCCGTTACTGCTCGCCCTGGTTCTGCTGTTGAGCGTTTCATCAATGCTTTCTGCCAACGCAAAGGATAAGGTCATCCTTCCTTCATGGATCTATGACTTTACCAACGCAGGCATTTTTGCTGATATCAAGGGGGGCAGTAACAATATTGTATGTGAGATGAGCGAAGGCTCTCATACCACTCTCACTGCACTTGGCGGAGATCCGCAGCTTCCGATGGTTTGTCCCGAAATCTATGTCAGCAGCGCGAAATATCTTTGCATTGAATACAAGACCGAGAACAATCCCAAGGGTGAGCTCTATATCTCCTGCGATGACGGCATCGGTATGGACGAAATCCCCGAATCTACACTCAAATGGGAATGGATCAACGACGGAGAATGGCACAGGCTGATTTTGTATTGCGAGGGCTGGGCAGAGCGAGAGGACGTTCTGTTCACCGGGCTGCGCTTTGACCCCATGCGTTTGGGACTTGTCGAATCCCACGGCGAAACAATCGACATTCGCTTTTTTGCATTTTTCTCGGATGAACAGTCCGCCAAGGATTTCAATCTTGCAGCTTATCAAAAATACATAGCCGAAAACGGTATCGTAACCCCCGAGGGCGTGCGTCCGCCCACTACGCTTTGGCAAGAGCCCGAATACAAAGACATAGAGGTTCATCCGGATGATAATACACCCGGCACGCTACGCATTACCTACTCCGAGGACGGAAAATATGCCACCGTTTGCTTCGGAGAGGGAGAGAATGCAATTACTTACACCGTCCCCAACAGTGAGATCAATCTGTTCGGTGGTTATGCGGGCACGGACGATCCGGGTCGTTCCCTGTATGATTCATCGCAGGTGGGCGTTGTGACCGAAGACCATAAGGTTGGTATTTTCTATTACTTGTGGCACGGCGAGCACGGGGACGACAGTATTTACAATATGCAAGAGATCATTGACACGGCAGGTATTGCACAAGTGGGCAAGCCAAGCTGTGATCTTTTGGGGGACGAGGGCGACTGGCACTTTTGGGGACAGCCGCTTTACGGCTACTACTACACCGACGATAACTGGGTCATGCGCAAGCACATTGAGCTGCTGACCAACGCAGGCGTTGATTTTCTTTGCCTTGATGTGACTGATGGGCACTCTTATACAACTAACGCCCTCAAGCTCATGGCAGTCCTGCACGACTTTAACAGAATGGGATTCGATGCGCCCGAGGTGGTTTTTTACACCGACATTAACGCAGAAGCGTGCGTGCGCGAGATCTACGAGAGCATTTACAAGCTCGGTTTTTATAAGGACACCTGGTATATGCTGGACGGCAAGCCCGTCATTGTTGCCCCCTACGAGGCAAATGCGGATAACTATTTTGCCGTCAAGCTCAATCAATCCCCGACCGAAGCCCCTAAAGAAAACGCATGGCCTCTCATGGATTTTGAACGACCTCAGCGCGTTTACAACGATGCAAACGGCCTTCCCGGTGCCATCAGCGTATCGGTCGCACAGCCCGTCGGTACAGGTCGTTTTTCCGATTCCGTGCTCTATGGGGATACGACCAATCTCGGCAGATCCTTTGGTGCGGAGCTCAGCTCCGTGCAGTCGCGTGCCGAATACTATCAGAAGCTCAAGGAAAATCCACATCTGTTTGAACAAGGTATCAATTTTCAGGCACAATGGGACAGAGCCATTACAGCAGACGCGCCCTACGTACTGGTTACGGGCTGGAATGAATGGATCGCACAGAGACAAAATATTCAAGACAAGATCGGCTTTGCAAATTGCTGCTCCTATGAGTTTTCCCGTGACACCGAAATGATGCAGGGCGGCTATTTTGATAACTACTACATACAGCTTGCCATCAATATCCAAAGACTTAAGGGGGCTGCTCCCATCATCGTGCAGGATGCACGCAATGCAGTCAACGTCACAGGCTCGTTTGACATTTGGGATAAGGTGCTCGTCACTTACACCGATCCCGCCAAGGATATGCTGACCCGCCGATCCTACGGATATGGCGGTGTCCTTTACCTCAACGAGACAGGCAACAACGATATTGTGGCTTGCAAGGTCACGGCAGACACCAAAAACGTGTACTTTTACGTAGAAACCAGAAATGAGATTACAAAACCACGGGAAAATGCCTCCTGGATGCAGCTGTTCCTTTCCACGGGCGGCGACGGTTGGTATGGCTACGACTATATCGTCAACTACGGTGTCAAGGACGAGTTTTCTACCACGGTTGCTCGCTATAACGGGACAAACGGTGCTTACGCCTTTGAAGAGATCGGCGAGATCAATTACCGCGTCAAGGAGAACCGAATGATGCTTGCCGTTCCGCTTGAACTGCTGGGTATTACCAACCCGAACGGCATCAAGTTTGATTTCAAGTGGGTGGACAGCCAAAGCGAGATCACAACCATGGAGCAGTTCTACACCGACGGTGACGCCGCGCCCCTGGGCAGACTCAACTACACCTTCCAAAACTGCATTGACCCAGAAACAGCCGAGCAGTATGTACCAAGCGACCCGGCAACCGATGATACTGCCGAGCCGGGCGGATGCAAATCGATCATGGGCACGATGTCCTTGCTCGTTTGGCTGATACCCATTCCCTTTTGGATTTTTGCTAAAAAAACAACCCGTAGATCAAGGAGGTCAAGATCATGAAACGTTCCATTCTCTCATTCGTGCTATGCATTTGCCTTTTGCTTGGTGTGCTTTCCTCCATTCCGGCATTTGCGCAGGTACAGGATGCTCTCCCTACCTACATTTTCGACTTTACCGACGCACAGGAGACAAAGAAGCTTGGAAGCATCGGCAATATGAAATATGAAGCGGTTGACGGTGAGCATTGCACCTTTACAGCATCTGCAAATGATCCCTCAATGAGTATGCCTACACCCGAAATCACGGTCGACAAGGCGGCTTATCTGGTCATTGAATACAAAACGACTGCCAAGGTCATGGGCGAGATCTATATCGCAAGAACCGATGGCGTTAACTTTTCCCAGGATCCCGAGTCGCACCTGGAATGGAACTGGGAGGCAGACGGGCAGTGGCACAAGCTGATCGTTCCCTGTGAGGGATGGTCAGGCGTACAGGGCGTTTCCTTCTCACAGCTGCGATTTGACCCTTTACATATGCATCAAGGTATCAAGGAGGGTGACGCGATCGATCTGCGTTATTTTGCACTCTTTGACAGCGAGGAAAAGGCGCAGGCGTTTGATTTTGCTGCCTACAAGGAATACGCAAAGCAGGAGCAGCTGAGCGAGCAGGAGGCTGCTACCCTGCCCAAGACCGAATGGCCCGATCCTACCTTCACCGAAACCGTGCCAAGTGCGGATGATAACTATGCGGGCACTCTGAAGATCTCCTACTCTGAGGATGGCAAATATGCCACCATTTCCTATGGGGAAGGTGAAACTGCGGTTTCTTATACAGTACCCAACAACGAAATCAATCTGTTCGGCGGCTATGCGGGCACGGATGACTTGGACCGTTCCCTGTTTGACTCAACACAGGTAGGCGTTGTAAACGAGGATCACGACGTTGGCTTGTTCTATTTCCTCTGGCACGGTCAGCACGGTGACTCCGGCGTACAGAATATGCAACAGATCATCAATCAGGCGGGCGATGCTGCGGGCGACGTGAACTGCACGCTTTGGGGCAACGTGCACACATGGCATTTCTGGAACGAGCCGCTTTACGGCTACTACTACATTGACGACGAGTATATTATGAGAAAGCACGTTGAGCTTTTGATGAACGCAGGCGTTGATTTTCTCTATTTTGACACTACTAATCTGTCCACTTACGCAAGCATAGCACTTAAGCTGATGAGTATCCTACATGAGTTCAACGAGCAAGGCTACGACGCACCCGAAGTCATGTTTTACACCAATACAGACGCTGTGCTCCGCACCAAACAGATTTATGACGAGATCTACGCACCTGGACATTATCCCGATACTTGGTACATGATTGACGGCAAACCCGCAATCGTTGCCCCCTACGAGGCAAACGTAAACGATTTCTTTACCATCAAGCTGAACCAATGGCCTACGGAGGATCCCAAGGAAAACGGCTGGCCCTGGATGGATTTTGAGTGGCCTCAGCGCATCTACAACGATGCAAACGGTAACCCCAGTGTGATCAACGTTTCTGTTGCTCAGCACCTGGGCACCGCTTGCTTTTCGGATTCCGCACTATACGGTAATAAGAGCAACCTTGGCAGATCTTTTTCGGGCAAGGTCAACTCCGCAAAAACGCGCACCGATTACTTCTTAAAGCTCAAAAAAGACCCCAACCTGTTCGTACAGGGTCTTAACTTCCAATCCCAGTGGGACAGAGCCTTGGAGGCTGATGTACCCTATGTGCTGGTGACCGGTTGGAACGAATGGATGGCACAAAGACAGGATTACCCCGATAAGATCGGTTTTGTTGATTGCGCCTCCGACGAGTTCTCCCGTGATATCGAAATGATGAAGGGCGGTTACTTTGACAACTACTATATGCAGCTTGCTTACAATATTCAAAGACTCAAGGGGGCTGCGCCTATCATCGTGCAGGACGCGCGCAACGCGGTCAACATAACGGGTGATTTCAGCATTTGGGATAAAGTAATCGTCAACTATACCGACCCCGAAAAGGACACCATGCACCGCGATGCCTATGGCTTTGGCAGAGTTAAATACACCAATGACACGGGAAGAAACGACATCGTTTCCTCCAAAGTCACCGCTGATACCAAAAACCTTTATTTCTACGTGCAAACCAAAGAATACATCACAATGTACGATAACGACTCCTCCTGGATGCAGCTGTTTCTTGACGCGGACAGCAACGCACAGACCGGCTGGTATGGCTATGACTTTATCATCAACTACGGTGCCAAGGACGAATTTTCCACCACCGTGGCACGCTACAACGGCACGGACGGTGCATTCTCCTTTGAGGTAGTGGGCGAGATCAACTACCGCGCAAAAGAAAACCAAATGATGATAGCGGTACCGCTTGAAATGCTTGGCATTACCAACCCGAACGGTATCAAGTTTAACTTTAAGTGGGTAGACAGCGAAAGCAAGATGACCACTATGGAGCAGTTCTACACCGACGGTGATACAGCTCCCCTGGGCAGACTTAATTACACCTTCCAAAACTGTATTGACCCGGCAACAGCAGAGCAATATGTGCCGAGTGAGCAGTCGACCGATCCCGGAACAAGCGTACCGGATAACCAAACCAAACCGGGCGGATGCAAGTCCTTGGTTGGCAGCATGATCGTGCTCGCTTGCCTTGTACCCGTTCCATTCGCTCTCCTGACCAAAAAGAAAAAGCACTAAAACAAAAAATGCGCCCGCGGAAAAGGGAGATGTCCTTAGCGGAGAAATCACGAATCATTTTCTCATATTGCGCAGAATTACTCCACAGTAAACAAATAATGAACGCCGACAGATTTCTTTAGATCTGTCTGCGTTTGCTATTCGATAAATTGCACTCATACTGAAGATACTTTGACAAAACTCCATCTTCTTCAAATTCTTCTATAACTACAAAACCGTTCTTTTCCAAAACTCTTATGGAAGCATTGTTGTGTGCAAAGGTAAATGCACCGATGGTTCTCACATCGTACCGCTCACAAACATTCTTAATAAACATCTTTACAGCCGATGTAGCAATACCCTTAGACCAATATTCCAGTTCAAAAATGCAGAAACTAAGCATACAGTTTGGTTCATCATCCATATCAATGCAATAGCACCAAACATCACCGACATATTTTCCATCGACATACACTGTCTGACCAAAGCTTGTTGCATTCGTCAACAAGGTTTCCTCATAGTCCGCCAATGCTTCTTCAACTGTCTTTGCCTTTTGGGGTAATACCTGCTTGATTTCGGGTCTATTTGCCTTTTCAAAATAGGTTCGAACCGAATCAGCAGTTCTTGTTTCCAATGTAATAATCATCAATATTCACCTCGTCAAATTCTTATTTATCGTTCTGTTTTATCGCCAGTTTCGCCTTTGTATTACGGCGTTGCTTGCAACGCGGGCTTCGGGCAAAGCCCATACCCCTAAAGATGCATGAGCGTACCATAGGCTCCCTCCGGGAGGGAGCTCCCGACGGAGTCGGGTGAGGGAGAGTGCGTTACAATGAAATTAGTACAAACCTAAAGTCACGCGGGCTCCTTCCGTCACGCTCCGCGTGCCACCTTCCTCCCGGAGGAAGGCTTTTTTGCTAACCCCATTATACCACAAATCGGCAGAGAAAACAAGTTCTCTGCCGACATTTTGTGCACGCAAATTCTCCGTTAAGAACATCACGCTTTGCGGCGTCTGCTTTTTTATTGCTTAATGT
>JAZNBB010000057.1:0-12651 GCA_045586845.1 Eubacteriales bacterium | reverse complement strand
TGTTCTCAAAGCCGAGAACGTCGTCTGCCTGCCAGCAGTGCATGGAAATGCGAATGTCGGAAAGCTTGGAGATCGCAGCCTCGGTGTCAACACCGTACTTAGCGTAGATCTGCTTTGCGGATTCATAGCGTTGATTCATTTGTGTTTCCTCCTGAATTGATATATGTACATATTTTTAGAGAACATATATAGTCAATGTACATTATACAGTATTTGGCATACTTTTGCAAGATGTTTTTGAAAAAAAGTTGCGCCAAATGCAAGAATTTGGCAAAGAGTGGTTGCATTTGATGCAACAAAAAAGAGCCAGCTTATCCGTTTTGAACGGAAAGCTGGCTCTGCACTTTTATGTCGGGCTCACTTGCTTAACACCATTTTCAATTTCACAACGTCTATCCGAATTTCCTCTTTACTTCTCGGACAGTATAACGGGAATTTTACAAGAACAGTATCTTCATATACTTTGGTCCTTGTTTTTCCTTGGCAGATCGGACAATGAATCCATAAAGATTCTTTTCGATCGTCAATCATTTTTTACCTCATTTAATACTTGCAGATATAATGCAACCCGCCGCAGGGGCTGACAATCCGAAATACCACGTGGATTCATCACGGGCAAAGGATATGGCAGGAGCTTGATTTTGGAATGATGCAACTAAGACAGCCTGCTGTTCCGATAATCTGAATATTCGATTTTCATATATCCCCGTGTCAAGCTTGCAATGTCCCAAAGCATAGACAACGTCATCATATACAAGAATGTCTGTGATCCGTTGTGTATTGCCAACGTCCAAAGCGGTTAACGTATTCAAATCGTTCGTCGCATACAATAGTCCCGTGGTCAAATATACGGTATTGTTATGAGAGACTTTTGCCCAAATCGGGACATGAATTTCATCCCGAACCCAAACAAGCTTATACGTCCACAGATTATCATAAACAAATGCACCGTTTTCATAACGGTAAACAGAACGCTCCGCATCCAATGTCAAGAAGGCATACAGTGTATCATTACAAATAAAGAAATCGTACACTCGGATTTCTGTAAATGCTCGAGTATCAAGAGCGTGATCATTTTTATAAAAGATCACCTGTGTAAACGAATCACTCCCGACTTCCGATACTTCAACCGGATATTTACCGGCAGAAACACCGTTTCCCACAAACAGCTTTCCGTCGTATTCAACTATATCAAAAGTATGAATCGCATTCGGAATAACTCTGTGCAAGGAAAAAGCATCTTGTTGCAGAATATAGTAATTGCCTTTGGACCAATCTCCCAAAGGATCTGCCCCCGGAACACATAATTGATCGCCAATCTCAATAAAGCGATGAATTTGCTCATCATAAACCTTACCACAGCTTTCCCATGCGCCGTTCTCTGTGTGATATCTTTGAAATACCTTTGGAGAAAGGTTGGCATCATAATCTCCTGCCCCAACATACAGATAATCTTGATATAAGCACAAATCCCAAGGAACTCTTGCCTTTGGTGAGATCTTTTCATACGGAACACCAATCTCATTCACCTCTAAAGACTGCACGTATAAAGGCTGCTCGTTTTCGGACTCGGTAGTTTCCGTGATCGGGGGTGTATTGCTTTCCGGATGTGTCTGACATGCGAAGCATGCAAGCAAGCAAAGGCACGTTCCGGCAAGGATAATTATTCTTGTTCGATTACGCATAAGGTATATTTTATTTCGGTTTGGCTGATAACCGTTCCCGACGCATCGGTAATCACAGCCAATACAAGCAAGTTGTTTTGATCATAGGTAGATACCCTTTGTTGCATCAGGTTTCCTTCTCCGTCAAATACCTTAACCTGTGTCAGCATACCTTGATCGTAGGTGTTTTCCGAGTAGGTGACAACGCCGTTGGAGACTGATTGGATAACGTTTCCGTATGCATCATATTTTGTTTGAGAGATTTCCCGATCCCCTGATTTTGTGGTTTGCTCCACGAGGTTTCCTTGGGGATCTATCATATATGTCGTTGTTTGTGTTGGCATGCCTGCACCGGTTTCTGTGACAGAATAACTGCCATTGGAATCTATATATTCGTACTCTTTCTTTTGTGTAATTTCTCCGGCTTCACTGGTCCGTGTGTAAACGGAAACGCGACCGTTTTCATCGTATTGGTATGTGTAGGAAGTTTTTGTTGTACCAAAAGAGGATTTGATAACAATACTTCCGGACAGTATTCTTCCATCTTCATCGTTTTCCCATTGCTCGGCATATTCAATGCTCCCCGTCCGCGTATCGCTGTTCAAATATCCAAATGCATCGTACGTATATGTATAAACTGTCGGATCTTGACCGTCAGCATAGACTGTTTGCGTAATCAGTCGTCCCATGCTATCGTACTCCATTTGATAGCGCGTCGTTCCGTAGGGCGTGGTTTCGATCACCTCGCTTTGCAAAAATACTTCATTTTTTACAGGTTGAGAGGTTTCGATGTTTGTCGACTGATCCGACGAATTGGGATCGTCCTGCATACCGTTTTGGCAACCCGCAAAAGTCAAGCCTAAAGCAAGTATTATAATTAAGAGAGTGGTCAATTTCTTCATATCAATGTACACCTTTCCCGAGTTCTATTGTAAGTGTAACAGGTGACGGTTCTCTGTTACATTGTAATTGCAACATTATAAAGAATTTTAGTGTTGCGCGTACAGCATAGTAGTTAGATATTCTCAATCTCCCTCATCCACGCGTTCATAGCAGCATCGGAGGGCATTGAAAGCGCGCCGCGGGGAGAGACAGACACGTCGCAGACGGCGGGACCGTCGGGCATACAGGAGCGTTTGAACTGCTGGGTGAACAGTCTGCGCGTGAACACCTTGAGCCAACGCGCGATGGTCTCTGCATCAAACTGACCTGCAAACGCGTAGCAAGCAAGGCGGTATATCTTTTCGGGGCCAAATCCGTAGCGCAGGGCATTGTAGATAAAGAAGTCGTGCAGCTCGTAGGGACCGACCAGATCCTCTGTCTTTTGCGCGATATTGCCTTGCTCGTCGGCAGGGAGCAGCTCGGGGCTGACGGGTGTGCCGACAACGTCGTCAAGCGCATCCGCGATAGCCGCATTTCCGAGCTTTCTGTGCTTTCTTGCAGCATATGCAACCAGATTGCGTACCATGGTCTTGGATACACCGCAGTTGACGCTGTAGTTGGACATATGGTCGCCGTTGTAGGTTGCCCAGCCGAGCACAGACTCGGAAAGGTCGCCCGTGCCAACGACTAGCCCGTTGTATTGATTGGCAACGTCCATTAAGATCTGCGTGCGCTCGCGTGCCTGGCTGTTTTCATATACGACGTTATGATTGCTCGGATCGTGCCCGATGTCCTTGAAATGCAAGGCAACCGACTCACCGATCGGGATCTCACGGAAATCTACACCCAGCTGCTCGCAAAGCATGGTCGCGTTGTTTTTGGTTCTGCTTGTCGTACCGAATCCGGGCATGGTAATGGCGATCAGCTTGCTTGCAGGCAGGTCAAGTGATTGCAGCGCGTCCACGGCTACGAGCAGGGCAAGCGTGGAGTCAAGACCCCCGGAAATGCCAAGCACCAGCGTATCAGCGTGCGCCGCCTTGATGCGTGTGCGCAAGCCCTCGGCTTGAATATGCATGATGTTCTCCCAGCCTGCATCATGATTGAAGGGAACGACAAAGGGGAGAGGATCAACAAATCGGGTCAGCACGGTATCGGTGTAGCCAAGCGAGAAATCCACCTCGGCGAATTCGCGGTTGCCCGTCTTGTTGGAAAATGCCGAATCCTTGCAGCGTTCGCTTGTCAAAAGCTGTACGTCGATCTCGGTGCATACGTAATCCGCAGAGAAGTCAAAGGGGTTTCTGCTCTTCAGAATATTGCCTTCCTCTGCAATGATCGCGCGTGCACTATAGGCGGCATCGGTGGTGGACTCGCCTCTGCCGGCGTTGCAATACAGATATGCGCAATGGTTTACAACAGACAAATATTGCGCTTCGTTAAACAGCTTGCAATCCTGTCCTGCCACCTCGGGTGTTGCCGTAAGACGGCAGATCAGCGTAGCACCTGCGGCACAGAGATCCGCAATATCGCCCTCGCCCACGCATACACCGATCTTCAGCTCTGGTATCTCGGCGCAGGAAAATACGGTGTTGTTACTAAAGTTGCAGATCTGTATACCGTCACCAAACGGATCAAATGCGTATGACGCATTATCCAACTTAGTAAAGTGCCTGCCGCTATTCGTTGAGGGTACGACCCCCAACAGCGTGCCCGCATTGCAGACCGCCGCACAATTATACAGCTTGCCGTTCATTTGCATGGGCAAACCCACAAAGCTGATCGCATCAAGATCAGCCGTCAGCTCCAGATATGTGGCAAGTGCCTCTTTTGCAGCCTTGATCAGCGTGCTTTGAAAGAAAAGATCACCGCAGGTCGCACCAGTCAGGCTCAGTTCGGGGAATACGATCACGCGCGTGCCGTCATTTTCGTATGCTGCGCGGGCAGTATCAGCCAATACCTGTGCATTATAAGCCGCATCGGCAAGTCTGATCTCGGGGGCAGCGGCTGCTGCTTTGACAAATCCGTGTTTCATGGAACCCTCCAAAAAAACATATTCATAATCCTATTATATCACGATAATGGCGTGATTGCAAGAGCTGGCATAAAAAAACGCGAAATCTTGAAAGAATCATTGACTTTTCCGGCTGTATTTGATATAATGAAATCAATAAATTACAGGAAGAAGGCTGATGAAATGAAAGACATCTCGAGAAATCTTACAATGCTGTGTGATTTTTACGAATTGACCATGAGTAACGGCTACTTTACTTGCGGCTTCAAGGATAAGATCACCTATTTCGACGTGTTTTACAGATCCAATCCCGACAACGGCGGCTATGCGATCGTCTCGGGACTTGAGCAGGTGGTGCAGTACATCAATGATCTGCATTTTGACGAGCAGGATATCCAATATCTGCGAGACAAAAATTGCTTTAGCGAAGAGTTCCTTGACTACCTTAGAAATTTCAAGTTTTCCGGGGACATCTGGGCAATTCCTGAGGGCACAGTGGTGTTTCCGGGGGAACCTTTAATGACCGTGCGTGCCAAGGCAATTGAAGCGCAGTTTATTGAGACATACGTGCTTATGATGATCAACCACCAGTCGCTGATCGCAACCAAGGCGGCAAGACTTGCTCGTGCAGCCAAGGGCAGACCCATCAGTGAGTTTGGCTCCAGACGTGCGCAGGGCAGTGATGCAGCCATTCTCGGTGCGCGCGCTGCATATATTGGCGGTGTATCTGCCACTGCCTGTACCATCTCGGATATTGCGTACGGTGTTCCCGCAACCGGCACCATGGCGCATTCCTGGGTGCAGATGTTTGATGATGAGTATACTGCATTCAAGACCTATTGTTCGATCTATCCGAACAATGCTACGCTGCTCATCGATACATATAACGTACTTGAATCCGGTGTACCCAACGCCATTCGCGCATTCAATGAGGTGCTAAAGCCTCAGGGGATTTCTAAATGCGGCGTGCGTCTTGACTCGGGTGATATCACTTACCTGACAAAGAAGGTCAGGGAGATGTTGGACGCTGCGGGTTGGACCGAATGTAAGATCGTTGTATCCAATTCTCTTGACGAATACATCATCCGTGAGTTGATCCGCCAAGGTGCTTGCGTGGATGCGTTCGGCGTCGGCGAGAGACTGATCACTTCACTTTCAGCACCCGTATTCGGCGGTGTATACAAGTTGGTTGCAGTAGAGAAAGAGGACGGCACCATACAACCTAAGATCAAGATCAGCGAAAACGTTGGTAAGATCACCACGCCCCACTTCAAAAAGATCTACAGACTTCGCGGAAAGAGTACCGGGAAAGCGGAGGCTGATGTCATCTGTCTGCACGATGAGGTGATTGATGACTCGCAGCCCTATGAGATCTTTGATCCCGAGCATACTTGGAAGCGCAAGCTGATGCAGGACTATACAGCAACCGAATTGATGGTGCCTGTGTTTGCAAAGGGTGAGCAGATTTATGAACTTCCCACGCTTGAACAGATCAAGGCACATTGTCAGGAAGAGATTGCGGGTATGTGGGAGGAGGTACGCAGATTCACCAATCCCCATAAATATTACGTGGACCTTTCGCAAAAACTTTGGGATATCAAACACGAAATGCTCAGAAACCGCAGATAACAAATATCAGGGAGGCGAACATGAACTTCAAAAGAATTTTACTGGTCATGCTGGCATTGCTCACGCTTGGATGCGTGGTTTTTGCCGCGTGTAACAACGGTCCGTCTGAAGGAAACGGAGAAACCTATGCAACAGATGGCGAACAAACAAGCGACCCTTCGCAAACCGAACAGCCCACGACTGATGAGCAGACTTCGGAAGAGCAGACGACTGAGGAATTGACCACAACTAACGAGTTTAATGATCCAATATCTCCCACAAGTATCACATTTACGGGAAATGATACGTTCAACTGGAAAAAGATGCTGACAAACGCTAATCAGTGTTCATATGAGATCGTAAAGGACGCGGAATGTAGCTATGTGCTTAAGCTGACCACCAATGATGGCGCAAACGATCCCTTTATAATGCTGAATTACAAGGACTATGTCAGAAAATTCAATATGAGTGCTGCCAATGCCGATGAATATAAATACATCGTGATCAAGATCAAGGCAGAGAATGTGACAAGTGACGCTTTTGAGCTGTTTTATGCTGCAGGCAAAATGACGGGACCTCTTGGCGGTTACAGTAAGGTGGCCACGTTTGACCAAGCCAACACGGGGTGGCAATACGTGATCTTTGATCTGTCACAGGCTGCAGACTGGACAGGAAAGATCAATATGTTCCGTTTTGACTTTTTGACTGCGCCTTCGGGCGGCGGCGAAACGGTCTATATTGCGTCCATCGATATGTACCAGACCGCCGAAGAAGCTTACCAAAACTTCGACGTAGATATGACCCGTCCCGGTCAGGGCTCCGATCTCAAAGAAGACAAGGTGGATGGAGTCAATTACGATAAGATGACTGCAGCGGATGAAGATGCATCTGTACTGCTTTGGTTTGACCATATGACCGAAAAGACCTACCGTGATTGTATCACTCCTTCCGATCTGAACACTTACGTTATTCACATGGCGGGCAATTCTATAGAAAATTGCCAGTTCTTTGTTGCTCCTACTGCAACTTCAAAGCATATTCGCGTTGAGATCACGGACATGAAAGATGGACAGGGCAACGTACTTAAGACCAAACTGCTGCGCGAGCATTATGTCAAGATAGGCAATGATTGGGTGCCAGATGCGCTTCCGCCTGTGGAAGGCAACATCAGCGTGGAAAATAATTGTTCACAAGGCTTTGTGCTCAAGGTGTGGGCGGAGGAGAATCAGCCTGCGGGGCTGTACAATGCAACCGTCAATATTTACGATGCGGATACGGGAGCGTGCATCAAGACTGCAAATGTATACACTAAAGTATACGGCTTCTCACTATCCGAGCATACCGCGCTCAAGACCGCCGTGCAGATGTCGCCTTGGGTGATCGCAAATTCGTATGCGCAAAAGGGCATGAATGACTATTCCGATGAGGAAATTTATAAGATCTACTACGATTTCATGCTGGAAAATCGCATTTCCTGTTATAACCTGCCGTATTCCTTGTGGGACAGCCGCGTGACTGAATATTTGGATAATCCGAGAGTAACGTCATTCAGCATCAAGGAGAGCAATGGTGGCGACGAGGCGGGCGCATACGCCTTGCTTTCTCAAAAGCCCGAATGGCTGAAAAAGGGATACTTCTACTACGTTGACGAGCCTACCAATGCAGATCTTTTGTATCAGCTCAAATCGCACGGTGAACGCCTTGCGTCGGTATATCCCGGCTACAGACAGATCTCTCCCTTCTTTACCAACATTTCCATAGAGGATGAGGATCAGATCACCTTTATGCAGCCATATACGCAGATATGGTGTACGAAAGTATTTGCATTTACCCCCAGAGAAAAGGCAATCATTGGCGGGGCGCAATATCTGACCACCAAGCTGCAAGACCAAAAGTACGGCTCGTTTGCAGAGCGCATGAAGGCAGAGGTCGCGGGCGGTGACGAATTGTGGCTGTATTTCTGTTGGGAGCCAAATCAACCTTACGCTAACTGGCTGGCTACCGGCGACGGTACCGAACCTGTTATAAGCATTTGGCAGTGCAAGATGACTGAAGCGACCGGTGTGCTTTACTGGGGTTCGACATATTGGTCTGCAGACCCCTATAACGACCTCGCTTCTACTGTAATTAACAGTGTTTACGGCGACGGTGTGCTGCTTTACAGCGGTGCGGAGGTTGGCGTATATGAAGCTGTTTCATCGTTCAGATTGGAGAACATCCGCCTCGGCATCCAGGATTATCAGATGCTTTATATGCTGGAGCAGGCAAAAGGAAAGCAGGCAGCTGATGAAATGGTTGCGATGGTAACCAAGGACGTTATCACGTATACCAATGATGACGATTATCTGCACGCAGTTCGGGTTCTGCTTACAGAAATGGTCGATCAGGCTGCAGGGAACTGATATTAATGTAAAAGCACCCAAGACCGCGTGTAAGGTCTTGGGTGCTTCTGTATTATTACAGTATATGATTTTAAACTTTTTTATAAATATATTATAGAAAGTGTTGAAATCTGCGAACTGTTGTGATATAATATAGAAAGGAATTTTTTGCAAAGGCGGTGGAGTGAATGATCGAATGGCAGGAGCTGATAAATGCCATGCGTTCTTTTTTTGAAGACTATATTCTGTTTCCAATCAACAATATGCATCCCGTAACCGATCTTCTTGATATTTTGCTGTTAACGGGATTGCTTTACTATTTATACAGATTTGTCAGAAGGCGCAGGGCGGGCAAATTGCTGCTCGGTATTGCAGCTTTGTTTGGCTTGTTTATGATATGCAGCGTGCTGGATATGAAGGCGGTCGGTTTGATCATGGATAACTTTTTGACAGTCGGTCTGATCGCTGTAGTGGTTATTTTTCAACCGGAATTGCGTGACGCGCTGGAACGTGTCGGCAGTACATCCTTGCGCATAGGACGTTTGGGTGGTGAGCGCGTGGGTACTGCTGCAGAGATCGATCACGTATCTGCGGATATTGCATCTGCTGCTTGTTCGCTTTCCTCGGAAGGTTACGGCGCATTGATCGTGGTACAGCGCACCACAAAGCTGCAGGATTACATGGACAAGGGCGAAAGACTGGATGCAAGGGTGTCGGAAAAGCTGCTGCGCAACATTTTTGTCAATAAATCCCCCTTGCACGACGGTGCGGTCATCATTGAGAACGACCGCGTAGCTGCGGCAGCCTGCAAACTGCCACTTTCGGAAAACGAAGAGGTTGTGCGCGATCTGGGCACACGTCACAGCGCAGGTGTCGGTATCACTGAGGTCAGTGATGCTATGGTTATCATCGTTTCCGAAGAGAACGGTATCATTTCTATTGCGTACGGCGGTTCGCTTTACAGAAATTACGACTATAAGAACCTGCATGATGCACTTTACAGCTTTATGGATTACAGAAAGAAGAGACCCGCACAGCAGGGCAGCGCCAAGGTCTCCGACACCATCAATGTAGAAGAACAGAACGGGAACGGCGGGGAGGAAGCATGATGAAAACGAATAACGCCGGGACACCGGCTTTTAAGGAAAAAAGAAGCGTCAGCATCGCGGCGCTTATCATGTGCTTTATCATTGCGTGCGGCATCTGGCTTTATGCTCAGGCGACAGATGATGATATTCGTGTAACGACTTATAATCAGATTCCCGTTGAGTATACAGGTGGCGAGAATTTCCGCGAAGCGACGGGATATGACGTGCATTCCCTGGCAGTCCAAAATGCAAATATTTCGATCAGTGGCACCAACCGTGAGCTTGTCAAGTATGACGCGCAAAGTATTCGTCTGATCGCAGATGTCGGTGCAGCCAATAACGGTGTGGCAACCGTCAAGGCATTTTTCGTGGATGAGCAAGGAAATAAGACTGAGATCAAGAATTACGAGATCACTCCCGCGGTGGTAACGGTCAATGTGGCAAAGCAAATTGAGTACACGGTCAAAGATGTGACCGCAGACCGCAACGAGCAGGAGTTCAAATATCAAATTGACCAGACGTCCATGAGCGGTACGATTACCGTGATAGGTCCCATACAGGATGTAGATACGATCGGAAAAGTAACGTTTGATCTGGATTATAAAAACGTTA
Organism: Eubacteriales bacterium; assembly: GCA_045586845.1. Lineage (GTDB taxonomy): Bacteria > Bacillota > Clostridia > Oscillospirales > CAG-272 > SVQP01. The sequence continues at coordinate 2,408 of JAZNBB010000057.1, read as the reverse complement.
TGAATACACCGGGTACACATACAGTGCCCGTTACCTCGATCGCATTTTTTGATCAAGAGGGTTCGCCTATGTATGGAGAGTCCAATAAGAACGAAAATATCAAGTATGATAAGACCGGCATTATGGTTTCAGTGACGGTTGAGAGCGTGAATGCTGAAACAAATGACAAATAAAATTGTAATTGCTTCGGGGATGGTGATCGAATCGATCACTGTCCCTTTGGACGCAGAGGAGCAAGAGATTTTCGCCAAGGCACGGCATCGAATCAAAAAAATCGGGCAGCAACCGGGACAGTATACGCTGAGTCTGTTCCGCAGATCGGTGGATGCAAGAGACAGGGCAAATTTGCAGTTTGTTTATTCGGTACTTGCAACCAATGCATCGGGCACATATCCCGCAAATCAAGCACTTTTACAACGGCAAAGGATCAGGCTCTTGCAAAATGAGCAGATATTGCCGGAATACGGTGTTGCACCGCTGAGCGCTCCGCCGTTGGTAGTCGGCATGGGGCCTGCCGGACTGTTTACAGCGTTGATGCTGGCACGGCACGGCTACCGTCCCGTGATCATAGACAGGGGCGACAGCGTAGCGGATCGCGTTCGCTCGGTGGACAAGTTTTACCAAACCGGACAGTTGGATACAGACAGTAATGTGCAGTTCGGTGCAGGTGGCGCGGGTACGTTTTCGGACGGCAAGTTGATGACGCGCATCCACGATCCAAAGTGCACGTTTGTACTTCAGACAATGGTGGAGCACGGTGCTCCGGCAGACGTGATGCTGCTGGCAAAGCCCCATGTGGGAACCGATATGCTTAGAGCAGTAGTTGACAGTATGCTGCAAGAAATAGTGAATCTCGGCGGAAGCGTCATATACCGTTGCAGATTTGACGGGTTTGATCAAAACGTCGATGGCACTGTGACAGCACACACCACAAAAGGCGATGTTCTGTGCAGCTCTATCGTACTTGCGGTCGGGCATAGTGCGCGTGATACCTATCGGATGTTGCTTGAAAAGCAGATGGAGCTGATTGCCAAACCGATCTCGGTTGGTGTCAGAATTGAGCATTTAACAGCTGATATTGATAAGGCTCTGTACGGAGATTTCGCCGGACATCCCGCGCTGGGGCATGCGGAGTACGCACTATCAGATACGCGCACGCAGCGCGGTGTGTACACGTTTTGTATGTGTCCGGGCGGCGAGGTCATGGCAGCCGCATCCGAACAAGGTGGCGTAGTGGTCAACGGTATGAGCAACCGCGCAAGGAACGGTCGCAATTCAAATGCAGCCGTGGTCGTTTCGTTAGGCTGTGAGGACTATGAGCCTGTGAATGGTAGCCTGGTCGAGGGAGCGATCGCACTTCAAAGGAGCATTGAAGCCAAGGCATTCGCAGCAGGCGGCGAGGATTATTCTGCACCAATCCAAACGCTTGGTGACTATTTGCACGGTAAAACAGTGCATCAGCCGCAACGCATCATACCGACCTATATGGGGGGCAGATGCAAGTTGACCGATCTCTCCGATATCTTTCCTGAAGCAGTCAATCGCACGCTGCGCTACGGACTTGAGGTGTTTGGCGATAAGTTGGAAGGCTTTGCGGCACCCGACGCGGTGTTGACGGGTGCGGAGACCAGGACCAGCGCACCTGTGCGCATTCGGAGAACCGAACAGAGAAGTGCGATCGGTTTTTCATACGTTTATCCTTGCGGAGAGGGAGCAGGTTACGCCGGCGGTATTACAAGTGCCGCGGTAGACGGAGTGAATACTGCGCTTGCAGTGATGAAGCGCACAGCTCCTTTCCGAGATTGATAAAACACGGATTGTATCACAGTTATTAAGAAAATGCTATGTTAACATGTTCTGTCGGTGCCGATGTGACCGAGGAATCATGGAACGAACAGGATGAAGGATTATTTAACATGAATGAAATGAAGAGAGAGCGCGTGTGGTCTGTCTTGTATACGCCGGAAGAGGGCGATACCGATCAAAAGATTGCACGCATAGCCGAGCACGTATGTGTTTCGCCCGTTACAGCAAGACTACTCTATAACAGAGGATACGATACCCCGGAAAAGGCATATGCCTTTTTGCACACAGATATTTCCGCCCTGCACGATCCCTACTTGATGCAGGATATGGATAAAGCAGTTGAAAGGATTACAAAAGCCATTGAGCGCGGTGAAACCATTGCCATTTATGGTGACTACGACGTAGACGGCGTGACCTCGGTTACCTCAATTTACTTGTATCTCAAAAGCAAGGGTGCGGACATTGTGTATTACATTCCAAGTCGAGACAAGGAAGGCTACGGTCTTTGCGAAGCGGCCATTGAGGTCCTGGCAGATCACGGCGTTACTTTGATCGTCACTGTTGATACGGGCATTACTGCCGATCAGGAAAGTCGGAGGCCA
>JAZNBB010000056.1:0-1877 GCA_045586845.1 Eubacteriales bacterium | reverse complement strand
ACCGCTTGGCCTCCGACTTACTCGCCCCGTGTCCGCGCATCTTGTGATCACACAGATAGGCTAATGCCTTTATAAGCAACGCATGATGATTTGTTGCCATTAAATGTTAAAACACCTATAGCGTTCTGCTTTTGCGGAGCGCTATAGGTGTTATTTTATTAAATTAACTTATGTCATAAAATGCAGATGTGAGATGCTGCATTTTTCATTTGGTGGTAGGCTTTTTGTTTGACAGCTTTTTCTTTCGGTCAATAAAGAACCAAACCACGAATGCACCGAAAGAGCCGAGAGATACGCCGGACATGACGCATACGATGATGATAAAGGTTTGAAGTGCCTTGTCCTTTGCTTCAAGAGCAGCCTTGGTATCTGCGTCAGCCTTTGCAAGCGCATCGTCCTTTGCTTCAAGCCTGGCATCCTTTGCCTCAAGCGCGGCATCTTTTGCTGCAAGCTCGTCATCCCTTGCCTTGAGTTCGGCATCCTTGGCTGCAAGCTCGTCGTCCTTTGCCTTGAGTTCGGCATCCTTGGCTGCAAGCTCGCTGTCCTTTGCCTCCAGTGCTGCAATTTGCTGTGCCGTGCTCTCCAACTTGTCGGAAAGCGCATTCAGCTTTGTGCCCAGATCGGCAAACTGTTCTGCAAGCTCGGTATCCTTGATGTCCAAGGCTTCAACAGTGTTTTTCAGTGCGCTTGTGCTCTCTGTCATCTTTGCGATCGCCTGCTTGTTGACAGTTGCCTGTGTATCGGCTGTATTCAGTGTAGTGTTAAGTGTTTGTATGGTTGCGGACAGCGCTGCAAGCTCGTTCTCCAGTACACTGAGCCTGTTGCCTGCATCCAGTCCGTTGAGTGCTGCCAACGCCTGATTCACTTGGGTCAGGGACGCATGAAGCTGCTCATAATCGCCTGCTTCCACAAGCTCTGCAAGCTGCTCCAGTTCGGTTTGCAGATCTGCAACTGCGGTGTCGATCGCATCAAGTCTTGCCTTGACGGTATCGACTTCGCCGTTCAGTGCGGTCAGAGAAGTGTTCAGACTGTTCACGGTGCTCTCCAGCGCGGTATCCTTGGCGCTCAAGGCAGAAACAGTGGTCTGCAATGTGCTGACGCTCTCGCCCAGGGCTACAATGTCGGTCTTGTTCAGATTGACCTGCGTATCTGCCGCTGCAAGCTTTGCGGTCAGTTCGGTCACCGAAGTCTCCAGCGCACTCAGTCGTGCCGTGATCTGCGGCAGCTCGGAATTCAGCTCATACTCGTGAATTCGATCAAGTGCAGCATTGATCTCATCGATCGCCGCCCGGATCTCCTCGAACTTGCTGCCGGTGACAATACCGTCCAACGTGTCGATCTCTGTCTGCAGGTCTGCAATCAGCGTATCGATCTCGTCAAGTCTTGTACAAATGCCTGCGATCTCGCTTTCAAACGTCTGAAGCGTGTTGTTCAGACTGTCAACCGCCTCGGTAGTGGCAAATCCGTCCAGCGCGGTCCGCAGCTCACTCACGGTAGTCTGCAGATCTGCAATATCCTCGGCGTTGGTCTCAATGCCGGACAGATCCAGTGCTGCAAGTGTTTGCTCAAGCGTGACGATGCTTGCCTCAAGCTCTTCGATATTTGTGCTGTCCTCCAAAGCATCCAATCTTGCGGTGATCTCGGCAAGCTGTGCGTTGATCTCACTTATGCTCATATTGCCGCCCATCAGATCTCTGAAGCCTTCCACAGCGCTCTGCAGCGCATCGATCTCGCTCTCAGCCGCATCAAGTCTTTGTCCGATATCGGTCAGGTTATCGGAAAGATCGGACAGGGAAGAGGAGAGGGTCTCCACGGCCTCGGTGGTTGCAAAGCCGGTCAGTGTGGTTTGCATTTGTGCAACGGTGGTCTGCAGTGCT
>JAZNBB010000055.1:0-17444 GCA_045586845.1 Eubacteriales bacterium | reverse complement strand
GGGGCTAAAAATTCGTCAAAGCAAGCCTTGGAGATCATGGGTCCCGAGTTGTAGCTCATATCCTCGGCAAAGCTCATAAAGTCAAAGCGGAAGCGCGAAAAGACGTAATCAAACAGAAGGACCAGCCAGTCGGAGTACGCCCGGCACATCTCCTTGTAAAGCACGGGATAGTCGTAAAAGCTGTACAGGTGGTTTTCAATGCCGAACAGTACGCGCGGATACCAGAAAAAGCCCTCGACCGTGAAAAAGTGCAAGGTGTCGCCGCGATCGTGTGTGGCGCGAAGCCAATCAAAATGAGCCTCCGGGATCACGGTACGCACGTCGGGAAACAGAGTGGGCAGAATGCGCGCCCAGTCGTTCTCGTCCTCTATGCAGCCGATGCCCGAGCCGGGAATGACCGTGGGACTTGCGGGGGTAAAGTATGAAACGCCTGTCTGCAGGCACTTGTCAAGTCCGAAATATCCCTGTACGGTGTCCACGTCTATACAGTCTGCGGGCAAGCCCTCGCCGTGCCAGCGGTTGGTGGTCAAGTGCCACCAGGGTGCCCACTCTATAGCGGGCATTCTGTCCACGCTCTGCCCTGTAAGATAGCGGCGAAACCGCTCTGATGCCGTCATGCTCATAGATCGTCCTCCGCTGCCCCGAAAAAGGCATCAATATTTTCCCACTTTGCCGCGGGTGGAATATCGCAGCCCGAGGAAAGCACGAAATGTGGGTAAGATGCGCAAGCGCGTCGCAATGCGTGCACGGCTGCCGTCATGGAGTCGGGCGTGCCGTTCAGAAATTCGTTTACCGGTGAAATATTACCGCAAACGGGGCGATCTTGGGGCATTTTTGCAAGTATGGCAGCAAGGTCGACCGCGTCGCCAAAGTGGTAAGCCGCAGCCCCATTTGCGTACAAGGAATCGATCATGTGCGGTACATTGGGACCGCAGTTGTGATAGATGACGATAAAGTGATCGTCCTGCACCGCGTCTACGATCGCTTTGACAAAGGGGGCGGAGTATGTCGTTTCATGAGCAGGGGAAAGCAAGCCTGCAAGCGGCTCTGCCAGCACAATGCCGTCCACACCCGCGTCCTTATAGGCCTGCGCGTAGGAGATCAGGAAAGGTGTGACCTTTTCCAGTACGGCAAGCACAAAATCGGGGTCTGCGATGCAGCACATCAAAGCTTCTGTTACATCCATCAGTCGCCCTGCCAGTGAAAAAGGACCGATCATACCTGCAAGCACGGGGCGGTCTGTAATTGCAGCTTTAGCGTTGGCAGCTGCTTGGATATAAAGTGCAGTGCGGCATATGCCCACGGGCGGGATCTCCAGCGCACGTGTCTCATCTTCATCGGTTACCAGCGTACCGGTCACGGTGGGTACCTCATGCTCGGATGCAGTCAGCGTACACCCGAACGCCTCGGCTTCCACCGAGAGGTCCATCGTGCAAACTGCGGCGGCGGACGGCATGCGCTGTGCCGCTGCTAAAATGCCCTCGGTCTGCTTGGCGGCATCGTGCGTGATCTCATAAACGCTTGCGCCTGTCAGTTTTACCGAGGGGAAGGATAATAAAGGAAGCGGGCGGCGGCTTTGCGCAAGTGTCGCCGCCCATGCTTTCATATCATATTGCATATGCCTGATCATGCGCGCATCTCGCGGATCAATCTGACCGCCTCTTGGGCTGCCGTAGCTGCGTCCAGCGTATAAGAATCGGCACCGATCTCGGTCGCGTAAGCCTGTGTGACGGGTGCGCCGCCCACCATCACGCGTACCTTGTCGCGCAAGCCCGCAGCAATCAGCGCATCAATGATCTCTTTCTGACCGTGCATGGTGGTGGTCAGCAGTGCGGAAAGGCAGACCAACTGCACGTCGTTATCGCGCACCGTATTGACCACGGTCTGCGCGTCTACGTCCACACCAAGGTCAATACAGGCAATACCCTGTCCTTCGATCATCATTTTGACCAAGTTCTTTCCAATGTCGTGCATATCTCCCTTGACCGTGCAGATGACAGCTGTGCCGAGCGGTGCCACGCCCGCACCTGCAAGGGCAGGCTTGAGGATCTTGAGTCCGGCGTTCATGGCGCGCGCGGCGACCAAGACCTCGGGCACGAACACCTCGTTTTGGCGGAACTTGTCGCCCACCACGTTCATACCGCACACAAGACCGTCATTGAGAACGGACTCGGGTGCTATACCCCGGGCAAGAGCCTCTTCTACCAATGCTGCCACATCCTTGGCTTTGCCGCGTTGCAATTTTTCGGAAATTTCCTGCAAAATCACTTGATTCATAGTATATCCTCTCGGTTATGGTTGATCTTTGGGCTTTCTGAATATAAAAATAAATACGACAATTGCCATGCCTGCAAGGATGCAAAGCGGCAGGATCAGATCACGAACGCCGATTTCCTCTTCAGCGTCTGTGGTTTCCTCTTCGGCGGGTTTGGTGGTGGCAGATGGCTTGGTTGGTGTAGTTGTTTGCTCACTTTGAACAGGGGTGGGCTTGGTTGAAAACATATAAATTGCGTTGGAGATCCATTCACCTGAGGAAAAATCACGGCCGCGGATCAACACGGCATCTTCATAAACCGTGACGTAGTAGCCCTGGCTACCCGCTTTTTCGACGGCACTCTCGCCCGCTGTATCACTCCACAGATAGGCAACCCCCGCTGTGTTAAAGGCGCGCGCGAACCCTCCTATATACGCCATGGTTTTCTCTGACTCCAGATCCCACTGCGTATGGCCGTTGAACATGACTACGTTAGAGTATTTCTTTAGGATGTTTTTGACGTCGTCGTGATTGAAAATGTTAGCACCGCCCTGTGTTCCGCTACTGCCGGAAACCGTATTGGGGAGCGGCTCGTGCATGAATACGAATACGGGCTCGAGAGCGTCAGCACCGGTCAGTACGCCATCCAGCCAAGTCAGCTGTTCTTGAGAATATACTGCATTTCCGTCCCGATATGAATCTGCACCCAAAAACACCATGAGTGTGCCGCCAAGCGTATAGGAATAATACTGCTTGTTGGGTTTGACACCGAAGGGATGATTCAGATGTGTCAAGAACAGTTGCAGATTGGCACTGTGCTTGGTTTCATCGTAAACATAAGTGTCTTTGGTAAGATAAGCGCGATCACCAATACCGCAATACAGGGGAGGAGCATCCGGCACTTTGGAGCAAAGCTCGTCAAGTTGAGTGTAGTATGTTTGATCTGCCGCTTCAACAGCGTCGCCCACGACGATAATGCCTTTGGCATCGGGCGCAGTATTTTTTACGTCGGTCAGCATTGCTACCAGATTCTTATCCGCGGTTTTTCCGCTGCCGATATGCAGATCCGACACAATGACCAGATCCGCGAGTTTTTTGCCGGTTGTGGGTAGCTTGTAATCACCGATATTCATCTTGTAGGGTGTGGTGCTGCGGCCGTATTGCTCGCTGTACGTATAGAGCAGTATGGTTTTTGCGCCCTCGGGAATGGAAAAGCCTTCGGTCGGGGACACAAACATTTCCGGGGAGGTGATTTCTCCCGAGAGAAACGGAGTGTATCCCTCCAGGGGCATGCCAATGCTGTCCCCCCAATACAGGGCAAAGGAGGTAGCATTGTTTTGCGAGGACATGGTCATGGAGAGCGTACCCGAGCCATAGCCCATGGCAGTGTTAACAAACAGATATCCCGCTTTTTGGGGCAGTGTGGTCTGGGTAAGTCCGCTGTCCTGCGTCGTGGTTTCGGTCGCACCTGCGGTAGCGGTTTCAGTATTTCCTGCGGTTTCGGTCGTATCTGCCAAGGTGGGCGATTCACTCAAAGCGGTGACGGGGGTGCAGAGAGTGCCCAGCAGCAGAACGGTACAAAAAATTATTGTGAGTGTCTTTTTCATAACAGGGTTCCTCGCTATCAGTATCTTTGCCAATGATAAACGCCTTTTTCATCCTTTTTGTCAATGTCGCGGAAGACGTAATAAATCGGCTTTGGGGTATCGGGCACACTGCTTTCGGGTCTGCGGCGCCAAAGTCCGAGGTTCAGCCCGAATTCTGCCTCGTTATCCTGGTGTGCGTGCAGAATAAAGCTGTCTATCTCCGGGATTTCCATTACCTTGCGATAAGCCTTGCCGTAAGCCATTGCCTGCAGCACCTCGCTGGTTGCGGTATTGTGTGAGTTAAAGCCTTGCTCGGAGAGGATAATGCGGCGGCGTTCGCCTCTGAACAGGCAGTCTGTTTTGTAAAGGAATTTCGCCAGCACTTCCAGGTTTTTGAAGGTAATGCGATAGGTGTCTGGGTCATCTGCAGCGGTTGCGTCGTTCCAAAAATCGGGAAAGCACAGATTTTCGGGATAGGGGTGGTGCGCTACGTTCCAACCGATTTCACCTTCTGTCTTGCCAAGGCGTACCAGCTCTTCCAGCACGAATTTTGAACCGTAGAAGCGATTGGGGTTAGCATCAAAGTTTGAGCCGGTCCAGAAGTGATCTAAAGAGATGTAGGTACGGGCACCCGACCATACAGCGGTGGAAACTTGCCAGCAAAGGCGCAGAGAAGCGGTGTAGTCGTAAACGTACTGCTCCATACTCACCTCGCCCATGTTGCACCATTCAAAGCCCGAGTTGACTTCGTTGCCCACGATGTGACCCACGGCTCTGCCGTAGGGAGCATCGGGGAGGGTATAGCGGTCGGTCAGGAAAGCGATCCACGCCATGTAGTAGCGCACGGCACGTTTGTTATGTAAGTTGAACGCCGAGATGCGTCCTCCCTGGCAAAAGCCGGGGTGCTTGATGATCTCCCAAAGGTCATCGGGCGTTTGCACGCCGCCCCAGGAGTGCGAGTTGAGCAGGATATATGTAATGATCACCCCCGCGTCCGTCAGTTCACGTACGCGCGCGTCGTTTTGCTCCACTACGCCGCGGCGGAAGTAGAATTCCTCGCCGTCAAAGGAATAGGGGATGGTGTCGCCCTCCACGGGCTCACACCACAGAAAAGAACCGAGGTTGACGTTGAGAGCGGCGTGCTTGACACCCAGACTGATGGCGTCGTGCACCATGGTGACCTGCAAGCCCTTTTTGCTTTGGGTTGTAGGGTATGGAAAATCGCGCTGAGCGTTGCCCATCTCCTCGACATACCTTGCGCCATCGCAGTCCTTGCCGTCAACGCTGACAAGGTAGTAGAGGTATCTTCCGTCGCAGCCTCCCTCGTTCAAAGGTATGACAAAGCAGCCGTTTTGTGCCTTGGCGTCTGTTTCAAATATGGGTGTATCGGTACAAAACACACTGCGATACGCGCATACGTGCACGTTTGCGTCAAAATCTGTATCAAAACGGATCAACTGATCGTCGGTTACAATGCGAACAATTTTCATGTGCAGCCTCCCGATGTGGTTTTGCTGCCTTTATTATATCAAATAACTGTATGATTGGCAATAGGTGCGGGAAATTTTACAATTTTTTGTGAACATTTTTTGTGAATATGGCAAAAATGCATGAAAATATGGTACAATGAAAACGAGAAAATAAGGAAAGGTGGTACTATATGAAAAAACGGATTTCCGTACTGCTTCTGTTGACGATGCTGTTAATGGCTTTTGGGGGTTGTAATAGGCAGCAAACCTCTCACGATGGGAGCGAGAGCACTGCGATTGAGTCCGACATGACCGATGCAGAAGAGACCGAGCAAGAGACTGAGCGAGAGCAAAGCGTATTTGTGCCTACGGGCACGGCTCCCGTTTTTTCGATAGCGGGTGGCGTGTATGCCGAGAAACAAACGCTGACCGTGACCGCACCGGCGGGTACCGATTATACAGTGCGCTATACGACTGACGGCAGTGTACCTACCGACAAATCCATGAAAATGACCGACGGAATGCGTGTGCCGGATAAGGATGCAACAGTCGTGCGAGCAGCGTGCTTTGATACTGACGGTAACCTTGTGGGCAGAGTAGTGACGCATACCTACATTCGGGCACAGGATTCTCGTGCGGCGTTGTATACCATATCGCTGACACTGTCGCCGGCTGACTTTGACCAACTGTGTGCTCGCTACACCGAAAAATTGGAAATGCCTACGCATATCGAGATCACGAACCCCGCAGGGGAGCTTGTTATCTCGCAGGACGGCGGTATGCGAATCTTTGGCGGATCATCGCGTGCACTCTCGCAAAAATCATTCAAGATCATTGCACGCAAAACGGGGCACTACGAAACAGATATGTATGAGGGCAAAGGGACCTTCCGCTATGCATTCTTTGACGGGCGCACGATCAAGGCGGGCAAAGACGCGGGAGAGATCTTGGACAGATATGACAGTTTGATCCTGCGCAACGGCGGTAACGATTCGCTTTTGCATAATTCCTGTGATCCCCTGCACGCCTCGATGCTTCGTGACAACGCGGTCAATAATTTCGCCGCACACGTCACCGAGTCGTTGGAATATGCCTACTCTGCCTTTGCGGTGGTGTACGTTAACGGCGAGTATTACGGCATCTTGGATATGAAGGAGAACATGAACGAGGATCACATCAAGCGTGTGTGGGGTGTGTCGGATGACGACGTCGTTGTGGTCAAGAGCGAGTTGGATACCTCTCGCGGTGACAGATTTGACGGTTCGTGGTTTTATTACGACAGCGAAAACGCCGAGGAATTGGCGGATTGGGAAAATATCTGCAAAAAGGTTGCTGCTGCACAAAAGAAAGGAAATGCGTCCTACTACGATACGCTTGCCTCTCTTGTCGACCTGCACAGTTTTGCCGAGTACTGTGCGCTCAACCTCTATACCTCCAATCACGACTGGCCGCACAATAACGTCAAGCTTTGGCGTTACACGGGTGCTGTTATCGAGGGTGTGGAGATCACGGACGGTAAATGGCGTTTTATGACGCGCGATCAGGATCTGGGCATGGGCAGATACGATTCCGCACACCTCAATCCCGAACTGGATACCACCCCCGAGGTGGACAGCTTTTACCGTATGCTTGGCAACTTTGTGGATTACAGCGACCTGTACTCCTACAGTGGTGAGGAACGGATGTATCCCGATTCACTGGGATTGCAATGTATGCTTGCGTATTGCTTGCAAAACGATGCGTTCCGCGCGGATTTTGAAGCGATCTGCCGCCGCATGGCGTCCGAGGAGTCGGTAGCAATTTTGCTTGACGAGCTGCTGCAGGGCGCAACTGCAATCAAGCCCGAAATGACCAATCACATTGACCGCTGGGGCTATGCCATCGGTAACGGGTATAACCTCAAGGCTTGGCAAAAGGAATACTCCGCAATCAAGAAATACGTGAATGGCAGACCTGCGTACTTTATTGAGCAATTGGAGCGCGCACTGGAAAGGACTCAATGATATGACTTACGCGCAGTATTTGGATAAGGTTTACGGTTGTTTTTTGGGCAAAACGGTAGCGGGCACCATGGGTGCACCCTACGAGGGCATCAAAATGCCCCTGGAGCTTGGCTTTAAGCCCGAGATGATCAATACCATGCTGCCCAACGACGACCTGGACCTGCAGGTCTTATGGCTGGACGTGGTCAAGAAATACGGCGAGGATTTTTCCTCGTACGATCTGCAAAAATGTTTTTGCGAGAACTGCGATTATTCGCCCGGTGAATACGCCGTCATGCGCAAAAACTATGAAAAGGGTATCTATCCCCCCGAAAGCGGACGCTTTTGCAACGACTTTTACGTAGAGGGCATGGGTTGCCCAATCCGCAGCGAGATCTGGGCGTGCCTGTTTCCCGCGCAGCCCGCAAAGGCGGCGGATATGTCCGTGCGAGACGGTGTGCTTGACCACGAAGGCGAATCGGTGTATGCCGAGCGGTTTTTCGCCGCACTCGAGTCCGCCGCGTTCTGCGAAAGTGACCTTGGCAAGCTGATCAATATTGCACTTGCCGAGATCCGCGAGAGCCGCAAGCTGCGTGAGCTGATTTGCGACACGCTTGCGTGGTGCGAGGAGTATGAGGACGTCAAAGCCGTGCTTGCCCGCATTTTACATAAGTACGGACACCCCGACTGCACCAATCTGTTTCAGAATATCGGTATTACGTTGACCGCTTTAATTAAGGGCAACTTAGACCTGATCAAGACCTCGATGGACGCACTCAACTGTGGCTTTGATACAGACTGCACCTGCGCGACCGCGGGCGCGGTGATCGGTGTCATTCGCGGGGCGAAATCCCTGATCGAGGAGTATGATCTTGGTGACGTCAAATTTGTGCTTGGCGTGCGATCGCCCGATCACAGCGATCGTGTGTATGATCTTTCTTGCGAGATCGCAGAGCTTGGCGCGTACCTCTCTCCCAACGTGATCTTGGACGCGCCCATTACCTCATTTACATTCGAAAAGCATGACCCGCTGTGCTTTTCGATAGGCTATCCTGAAGGGCCGTCTGTTTCGTTTGGGCAGAGCAAGACCGTGATGCTGTATATGGTCAACACAACCGATTCGGCAATTTCCGTTGACCTTTGTATCGATGGCTTTGGCACAAAGATCGCCAAGCAGGCAGAGGTTTTGGCAGGACGGAGTGATTATGTTCTGCTGCAATTCTCGGTTGATGCCGACGCGCGCGAGCTGTATGAAAAGAACATTGTGCACGTGAGCTATGTGTTTGACGGTAAGGAGTACGGCTACGATTTCGGGCTTTCGGGCGCGGCTGTGTGGAAGGTGACCGGACCTATCTGGAAGACCGATCCCACGTGTACCACCGAGGCACTTTTGGCTGTGCCGAATTATTGGCATCTGTTCGCGGGCGTGCAGCACGACGGTGACAGCACCGACGTGGTGCGCCGCTTCCACCTCAATTTTGCACCCGATACCGAGACGGAATATCTGACTGAGGCAGAATTGTTCCGCGCCCCCGACAAGAATGGCAAGTACGTGGAGGAGGTGTTTGTGCAGGAACAGGACAGCTTTACCATGGACGATCTGTTTGGCTTCAAGGGTCCCTGCGTGGCATACCTGTCGCGCGTGTTGCTTTGCCCTGAGGATATGGAGGTGTGCGTGCAGGTCGGACACAGCGCGCCGTTTGCCCTGTATATCAATGGTGAATGGATCGCTGAGCGAAAGAGCTGTGACACGTGGACAGCGGAAAACGTGCACGTGCAGGGTGTCAAACTGCAAAAAGGCGAGAACCGCGTGGTTCTTCGCCTGACCCGCGTCAACGCCGACGCAAAATATAGCCTTATCTTTTCCGAAGGACCCACCTGTGCGACGCATTACGTGTGCATGGGCTCGGTCAATCCGGAGTACTTCTGACTCTTTTATTCAATCGTAAAGCCCTCGCCGAATGGCGAGGGCTTCGTTGCCTTATTTTTCTAATTCCGCAAGCCTTTTAACCGCACCTGCGTGTCCTTTGGCGGCGGCTTTTTTATAAAGTGCGAGGGCTTCGCGCTCATTGCGCAAGGGGACACCCTCGCCGCTTTCATAGCATTCGGCAAGGCTGAAGCAAGCGTGTGGATGTCCTGCGTTGGCAGCATATTTCAAGTGTTTGACTGCCTTTTCCGGATCCTGCGGCGTGCCTTTCCCGTGTTTTTCGCACCAGCCAAGGCTGTAGTTTGCAGCCACATTGCCGCCCTTGGCTGCTATACGGAAGCATTTTACCGCCATGGCGGTATTCTTGGGCAGATCCTGTCCAAAGAACCAAAGGTCACCCATGTGGTTGACCGCCTCCATGCGGCGTGCGTCATTTGTGGGCAACGTGGTCCCCGATGGCATATCGCGGTAGTAGCCCTCAATCGATTTGCCGTAAGCTTGTATGCGTGCCATTTCGTCCATGGCGTCGCGGTTACCCTCAATCATGGCGCGTCCGTAATATTCGAGTGCAAGCGAAAAATCGTGGGTATCGGTCATGCCGGTCGCGTGAAATTGCCCAAGGCGGAATAGTGCTTCGGCAATTGCCACCTTGTCAGGATGCTCATAAAAGATGACGGTCTCCAGCTTTTGCGCCTCGCCTCTGGGCGGGCGTATCTGTCCGTCTGCTGCCTTTTCGAGGAAAGAGCGGCAAAGCAGGGGAGAGAGCTGCGTACCCGTGCCCGTGCGGTGGCAATCCGAGAGCAAGAGCAGGGCGGCAAGATTTCCGTCATGTGCGGCGCGCTTGAGTGCGGCAACGGCGTTCTGTGCGTCGCGCTGCGTGCCAATGCCGCGCAGCATACATCGCCCTACGTGATAAAAACCGTCGGCATCGCCACTTCTGGCGGCTTTTTTATATAGTGTGTATGCAGTATTCTTGTCTTGCTCGGTACCAATGCCTTGTTCGCAGCAATTTGCCAGCGCAAGCATAGCCTGCACGTGTCCCTGTTCGACTGCGCGTCTGTATAGATCTACAGCCCGGGTAAGATCCTGCTCTATACCAACACCGTATTGCAGGCATTGACCGAGCAGATGCTGTGCGCGGCTGCTGCCGTTCCCGGCACCGTCCTCCAGCCAGCGAATGGCATCTTCAAAGCTTTGCTTGGTTCCAACGCCATGTAAGGAGCACCAGCCAAGGCGATACATGGCATCGGGCTGCACGCTTCCCGAGACGACCGAGGCACGGAACCATTTGACTGCCAGCAAGGGATCGCGCACCAAGCCTTCACCGTCCAGGTACGCCTCACCCAGGGCACAGCAAGCACGCGGATGGTTACTCTGCGCGGCTACGTGCAGCCATTTAGCAGCCTGCTCGGGATCACGCGGCGTGCCCCTGCCACTCTTGCAGAGCAGATATGCGTCGTATTGTGCGGGCAAGCATCCCGCCATGGCGGCGGCAATGCAAAGTGAGGCACCCTTTTGCTCGTCTTTGGCAACGCCTTCGCCGTTAAGGTAAAGTCTGCCAAGGCGGTATTTCGCGTGCGCATCGCCTGAGCGCGCGGCTTCTGTGTAGCGCGCGGCTGCGGAGCGCAGATTGCGTTCCACCCCCACCCCTTGCTCATAGCAAAGCCCCAGGCGGTAGCAAGCACCTGCGTGTTGTGCGTCAGCAGCGCGTTTTAATAGCTCAATGGCGGCGGCGGTATCCTTGTGGCAGCCTCTGCCGTAAAGCAGACAGCCCGCCAAGTTGTTCTGTCCGTCCACGCTACCGCCCTGCGCGGCAAGCGTGTACCATCTGACTGCTTCGGAAAGGTCGGCGCGCACACCGTCGCCGAATTCGTAGCAGGTTCCGAGCGCATATTGCGCGTCCGGCACTCCTCCCTCGGCGGCACGGTGCAGGTATGTTGCCGCAAGAGAGACGTCGCGCGTCACGCCACGCCCACCCAACAGGCAGAGAGCATATTGATAAGAAGCCCGGGGTACGTCGGCATCTGCCGCAGCCGCAAAGTGCTGCGCGGCTTGCGTATCGTCTTTCTCGGTACCCATACCATCGCGGTACAGCGTGCCCAAATAGTATTGTGCGGTGGCGTTCCCCAATGCACGAGCGTCTTCGAAATGGTTGAATGCTTTGATTGCGTTTTGCGCAGTACCAACCCCCTCCAGATAGCAAAGTCCCAGTTGCAAAGAGGCGTTGGCTTGGCCCTGTTTGGAAGAAGCGAGCAGCAATGGTACGGCGCGCTTGGCATCGGGCTGTGTGCCCACACCCTCAAGCAGACAGACTGCGGTGTAATATTGTCCGCGCTTGTCACCCAAGGCCGCCGCTTCTTCGAGCAAACGGAAGCCGCGTGGTGCATCCTTTTGCGTTCCTTGACCGTCAAGGCAACAAAGACCCAGCGTGACCAATGCCCCCGTGTTTTGCTTTTCGGCGGCAAGCGAGAGCCAATGTACCGCCTGTTTGTCCGAATAGGGAAGCAGCTCGGCACTCAGATACGCCTGCGCCAATGCATACATATCTTCACTTTTTCCGTGATGCGCGCCTACCGCCAACGCAATCAGCTTTCCAAGCCCGTCTTGCAGGCTGCGCTCTGTGCGGTAAGCGTCGGGGCAGGAGCAAAGCCCGGTGATAAACAGACGGTGCACCAGCGCAGGCTCGGGGTTCTGTTCAAAGCCCTCGTGCAGTTTGGCAAAAGTATGCGGATAATCCGCGTTGGGCTCAACAGATCCGATGTGCAGAATATGCAGCTTCCCGTCCTTGGCGGCAAGCAGCAGTTGCTGCTCCATGGGGTCATCATGCAAATTCCCCAGCACCGCGAGCAAACCTGCGCGGCAGGCGTCGCGGTATACCTCTGTGCGCAGTCGTTCGGTCTTGCGCACGGCAAAGCCGTAGGAGGTCAGCAGGCGACAGATATCCTCTGCTTGATTTTTGTTCGCTTCGGCATACAGAAGCGGCACAAAAGCGGGAACTGAGGCGTTTTTACGGGTTTGCGGTGTCGGCATAAGCAATCTCCTTGGTCAGACTTGAAAAAAATCACGAAATTCTGAAAAATTTACGAAAAAGGGCTTTTCAATTTGCAATTTTTGTATTAAAATATATACAATAGGTATTTCCATACTCATTATACATGATTTGCCGTATGATTGCAAGTCGTACGGCAAAAAAAGAACACACATTTGATTATTACGGAGGTAACGGTATGAAGAAAAAGTATACGTTGGTCATTTCGGACGTAGAAATGAACGTGGTGACGGATGCCCCCTGGGAATCGGTTGAAAAGATCGTGGGTATTCTGGATCGCAAGATGAGGGATATCAACCTCAAGAGCTACCGTTGTACCAAAAACCAGGCAGCACTTTTATGCGCTTTGGAATATTGCTCGGAAAAGCTTGAGCTGCAGGAGCGCAACGATGAGCTTGAAGAGATTGCAGAGCAGGATGCCGCAACCATTGCAGAGAAGGAGCAGAAGATCGCAGAGCTGGAGGCAGAGATTGCCAGATTGCAGGGCGAGAACGAGATCATGCACAATATCTTAGAGCGTGCAGCAGCTTCTACCAAGCGTATGATGGGACATCATGAGCCCGAGACTGTACAATCCTCCCCTGAAATCGAGGCATCAGAGCCTATTGATGAGGTTGCAGAGCCCGCGGCGCAAGCAGCGGAAGCGGTCGAAGCACCCGCGGCAGATGTCGCAGAGGCAGTTGAGCCCGTGGCAGAACAACCCAAGATTGCTCTGCCTGTTGAGGCACCCGAGCAGCTGACCGTGGACTTTGCAGAGATCGAGGAGCAGCCCACAGTCAACACCAAGGCAGCGCAAGTGTTGGAAGAGATCGCAGACAGCCAGACTGAGGTGCCGCGCGTCAAGGCAAAGGCAAAGAAGGCCAAGAGTCGCTCCCGCGTGGGTTCGATGTTTGATCTGCTTACCTTTAACGATGTATAAAAGCAAGCATCTGTATAGTCAGTCCCTGCCTGAGTTGTTAAGCCCCGCAGGCTCGCCCGACGCGTTGCGGGCAGCGATTGACGGAGGAGCCGACGCTGTTTATCTCGGCGGCGGCTCTTTTCATGCTCGCATGAACGCAGACAATTTCGGAACGCCGCAAGCACTTGCCGATGCAATATTATTGGCACATTTCTGGGGTGTTAAGGTGTATGTCACGCTCAACACCATGGTGTATGATCGTGAACTGGATGCTGCCCTTGCGCAAGCTGAGCAGGCAGCACGTGCGGGAGCAGATGCGCTGATCGTGGCAGATGCGGGGCTTGCTTCGCTTTTGCGCAAGGCGCTGCCCGAGCTTCCGCTGCATGCAAGCACACAAATGTCCATCCACCGGGGTGATGCGGGCAAACTGCTTGCCGAGGCGGGGTTTAGCCGTATGGTGGTGGCGCGTGAGATGCCTGCCGATCAGATCGCCCGGGCGGTAAAGGAAAGTCCGATCGAGATAGAAGCCTTTGTGCACGGCGCACTTTGCGTCAGCCAATCGGGTCAATGTCTGTTTTCCTCGCTGGTGGGAGGACGGAGTGGCAACCGCGGTGAATGTGCGCAGCCCTGCCGATTGCCTTTTAAGGATCGCAAGGGTAAGGATTTTTATCCGCTTTCGCTCAAGGACCTTTCCTTGGCAAGGTACGTACCGGAGCTCATCGAATCAGGCGTGACGTCGCTCAAGATCGAGGGACGCATGAAGTCCCCGGAATACGTGTACACCGTCACGCGCATCTGGCGTGAGCTGCTGGATGCGGGTAAGGGTGCTGACGAGAACCGCATGACAGAGCTTGGCAAGGCTTTTTCGCGCGGTGGGTTTACCGACGGCTATTACCGCCGCCGCAAGGGCGAGGGTATGCTGGGCGTGCGCTCCGCAGAGGATAAGATGGCGTCGGGCGAAGTGCAGAAATTCAGAGGTATACAAAGAAAGCTCCCGATAGAGATGCAGGCGACCCTGCAAGCAGATGAGCCCATGACGCTGACTGCACGTGCAGGTGAGCACACCGTTTGCGTGACGGGTGCAGTCCCCGAAACGGCGCATACGCGACCTATTACCATAGAGCAAGTGCAGGCAAGCCTTTGTAAATTGGGTGCAACACCGTTTGTCACGAGTGCACCCGATGTGCGTATCGAGGGTGAGGTCATGGCGCCGGCATCCGCGCTCAACGCACTGCGCCGCGAGGCGGCAGAGAGCTTGGAGCAGGCGATCAAGGCTGCCCTTGCACCCGTACCCGTACAGCGCAAGGTGGTAAATTACCCGTGCCCTGCAGGGGCACGCAGCAAGACGCGCACTGCAAGATTTTTGTACCCTGAGCAGCTGACAGAGACGGCTGCGGCGTATTTTGATATCCGCTATTTGCCGCTGGAGACGCTTGCACAGCAGGACGTGCCTCTTTGCAACGGTGCGGTGCTGCCGCCCGTTATTTTCCCCGAGGATACTGCAAGCATCAGGGAAATGCTTGCCAAGGTCAAGCAAAAGGGAATTACACACTTGCTTGTGGGCAATCTCGGACACCTGCCGCTGATCCAAGGGTTGGGTTTCGTGCTGCACGGTGATTACCGTTTCAATGTAGCCAACAATGCCACGGTCTGTGTGTTGGAGCAGTATGGATTTGCGGACATGATCGCATCTGCCGAGATGAGCGCAGCACAGCTGCGTGATCTGGGCGGGAATACAGCAGCTATCGTATACGGCAGAGTGCCGCTGATGACGCTGGAGCGCTGCATCAACAAGCAGGCAGCGGGTTGTGCGGCGTGCACCAAGGGTACGGCACAGCTGACCGACCGCAGGGGGGTAAAATTCCCTGTGGTACGTGAGTATGGTCATCGCAATCTGGTGCTCAACAGTCTGCCCACGGGCATGTCGGATAAGCAGAGCGTGCTTGCCGCAAACGGTATTACCGCACAACACTTTTTGTTTACCGTGGAGAGCGCAGACGAGGTCGAGCGTGTGATCGCGGCATATAAAAAGGGAGCGGCACTGCCGTATCCCGTCAGAAGAATATGATTTTTTACAGGTGAAGATATGAAGCAACATCTCGTCGTGATATTGGCGGTGCTTTGCGCGGTCGTTTTGATCATTGCATCCGCCGCCAGTATCCAACGGGCAAAGTATTTGCCCGTGCAGCCCGATCCGGAGTCGGGCACAGAAATTGAAAAACCGACCGAGCAGGAAACTGAACCCAAGGACGAGGAGATCGGCGGAATGAAATATATCGAATACACGGGAAAGGCGCACGCGGGCACGGGCATTGCTTATCGAGGTAAGGGCGAGAATATGCAGTATGTCATCGTGATCGACGCAGGTCACCAGCTACACGGCATGAGCGAGACCGAGCCCAACGGACCGGGCTCGGACCAAATGAAAGCTAAGGTCACGGGCGGTACGCGAGGGAGCGTGACCGGTCTTGCCGAGTATGAGCTGAATTTGCGCGTTGCGCTTGCTTTGCGTGACGTACTGGTTGAGCAGGGATATACCGTGGTCATGGTGCGCGAGTCTAACGAGGTTGAGATCAGCAACGCGGAGCGTGCACGCCTGGCAAATGCGGCGGACGCGGACGTCAATATTCGTATTCATGCAAACGGCGATGCCGATGTGTCGGTCAAGGGCGCAATGGCAGTATGCCAGACCCCTGCAAATCCTTATAACGCAAATATTTATAATGTGTGCCGTACGCTGTCCGATACACTGCTGGAGGCATATTGCCAAAGCACGGGCATCGGTGCGCGCAACGTGTGGGAGACCGATACCATGACGGGAACCAATTGGGCAACCGTGCCTACCACCATCATTGAGATGGGTTTTTTGACCAATACCGAGGATGAGGCAGTCATGGCAGCCGATGACTTTGCGATAACGGCAGCCGAGGGCTTGGCACAGGGTATTGCCAAGTATCTTGCACAGTCCGTATCCGAACAGACCACTCTGCCTGAGCAACCCACGGCTCCCAATACTCCTGCGTATACTGTGGATCTGGAGCTGGAGGCATTGTTTGGAAAGACCTTTACCGACACTTACGTGACCATGAAGGCTATCGGAAACGTCAACGTGCGCACCGAACCCAGCTCGCAAAAGGGGCAGCAAACGGTTTTTGACGTCCTTGCACCCGGAGACCATGTCATTTGCGTGGGACTTGGTGAGAACTGGAACCGCGTGCTGATCGACGGCAGGGTTTATTACGTGTCGGCGACATATTTGCAAGAGGTTTCGGAGTAAAATGGATTAACAAGGTAAAGGAGGCGCATACGCATGAGTGAAAGATTGGAGGACGTATTGGCGCTGATTGGCGGTTACGCCATATTCGGAGCGGAAATGGTTAAGGAGGGAGCAAAGCCCTTGACCGATAAGATATCTGCAGAGTTGCGCGCGGCGCTGGATGAGATCCGCACCGATATCGATGCGGTCAGAGCGCGTGACCCCGCCGCAAAAAGTGATATTGAGGTTTTGCTTCTGTATTCGGGTGTGCACGCGTTGCTTGCATACCGTGTCTCGCACAGGCTGTATTTGTCCAAGCATTATTTCTCGGCGCGACTGGTCAGCCAGCTTGCAAGGTTTTTCACGGGCGTGGAGATCCACCCGGGTGCCACCATCGGAAAGGGTCTTGTGATCGACCACGGTTCGGGCGTGGTGATCGGCGAGACTGCAGAGATCGGTGATAACTGCACACTGTATCAGGGCGTGACGCTGGGCGGTACGGGTAAGGATGTAGGCAAACGACACCCCACGCTGGGCGATGGCGTGTTGGTGGGAGCCGGCGCAAAGGTTCTTGGTCCTTTCACTGTGTCGGACGGCAGCAAGGTAGCCGCAAATGCGGTGGTACTCAAGGAGATTCCTGAAAACAGCACGGCGGTGGGTATTCCCGCGCGTGTGGTCAAGCGCGACGGCGCGCGTGTTGCGGCACCGGGTGCAGATCTTGACCAGGTGCATATCCCGGACCCGGTCAAGGACGAGATCACAAGGCTTGAGCAGAGACTGGCACAGATGCAAAAGGAGCTGGAGGAGCTTAAGCAAGGTAAGAAGTAAGAGTGAAAAGTGAATAGGTATGGAAAAAACTCTGCTTGCATGAGCAGAGTTTCTTTCTTAGCCGAACGGGAGTCGAACCAAGTTGGTTTTGACGGGCAGATTTATCCGATCCCTTCATCTTTTCCCTTGGACATATTGCCTATATGCCCTGCGGGAAAAGCTTTTGGGCTCGAAAAAATCTGCTATGTCAAAACT
>JAZNBB010000054.1:0-6013 GCA_045586845.1 Eubacteriales bacterium | reverse complement strand
TATCTTCATGGTAACGCACTCTCCTTCAGTCGCCTTCGGCGACAGCTCCCTCCCGGAGGGAGCCTTTGAATACGTGCAACCTCAGGGGGAAGGGCTTTGCCCGAAGCCTTTGTAATACAAAAGCGAAACTGGCGATAAAACGAAAAATTATAGTTTACTTAAAAGGAGAAAAGCTATGTTTTCATTATTTTCTAAAAAAGTTATGAATGAGGAAGCAGCAAGAGCTTTTTGGGCTTGGTTTGAAGAACAAGAGTCATGGATCGTCAATTGTCTTTCTAATCACGATAAGTCGGAGGCCAAGCGGTCTTAGGAAGACAAC
This sequence comes from Eubacteriales bacterium, assembly GCA_045586845.1. GTDB lineage: Bacteria > Bacillota > Clostridia > Oscillospirales > CAG-272 > SVQP01. Next base: position 5,694 of record JAZNBB010000054.1, on the reverse strand, counting down.
ATATTAGGACAACTCCTTGGCTCACAGAACGACATGGCTACGATCCGACTTCAAATAATTAACCCCCGATAGACTTTCAAAAATCTGTCGGGGTTTGTTGTTATTTTTCTGCTATAAAAGTCCAATGTTCAGAAATGTTTTTAGGCATCATTCGTGCCAGGGCGTCAGCATCTTTAATAAGATTTTTGTTTCCAAAGTGGAAGAAAAAGAATTCTCCTTTTCCTTCATTATATCCCAATTGGAATTCAAGTTCTTTCTTACAATAGGGGAACACCGGCTTTAACCGTTCGTCAATTGCCCAAACAAAAGCTGAATCGTGATTAGAAAGACAATTGATGATCCATGACTCTTGTTCTTCAAACCAAGCCCAGAAAGCTCTTGCTGCTTCCTCATTCATAACTTTTTTAGAAAATAGTGAAAACATACCTTTTCTCCTTTTAAGCGAACTATTATTTTTCGTTTTATCGCCGGTTTCGCATTTGTCTTACAAATGCTTCGGGCAAAGCCTATACCCCTAAAGATGCACAAAACCAAAGGCCCCCTCCGGGAGGGAGCTGTCAGCGAAGCTGACTGAGGGAGAGTGCGATACAATAAGATTTATCCAAACCTAAAGTTACGCAGGCTCCTTCCGTCACGCTACGCGCGCCACCTTCCTCCCGGAGGAAGGCTTTTCGTTAGCCCCATTATAACACAAATCGGCAGAGAAAACAAGTTCTCTGCCGAAATTTTGTGACTGCCATTTCTCCGTTAAGAATGCAGAGAGAACTCCCGTTGCTCTTTTTTTCGCACTGCGTGATACGCGGGGGATGCTTGCTCCGCACAAAAAAACGGTTTTAGCATCCGATAAGGGTGTTAAAACCGTTTTCTTTTTTATTTCTCCATCGCATCCTCCACGGCTGCCACCAGTTCTTCGTGCGAGACGTCGCCCTCAAACTTGGCTGTGATGATGCCGTCGCCGTTGACCACCACGGTCATAGGATACGTGCCCATGCCGCCAAGCGCGGTGTAATAATCGTTTGCATCCAAGCCGAACAGCATTTTGGTGTCCGGGAAGTTTGCCGCGATGTATTCGTCCGCCTCCTCGCTTGTGTAAACGGTGTGCAGAGCGATGACGGTCGCCTTGCCCGCGTATTGCTCAGCCACTGCATCAAAATGCGGCAGTTCTGCCTTGCAAGGACCACACCACGTGCCCCAGAAGTTGATGACTGTTACCTTACCCATGTTCTGCGAAATCGTGAATGTCTGTTCAGTCACGCCGGTCTCATCGATCAGGTGAACGGTTTGATCAACGCAGAGGTTACCAACCTCGTTTCCGCCGGGGATCTCGGGGGCTTGGTAAATGAAATTGTAATACACCAGCGCGCCGATCAGTGCCACGCTCATCAACACCGTCGCAACAATTCCCAGCACCTTGCGTCTTTTGGCGTACTTCTTGGTCAGATCGGGGGCTGCGGGCTTGTCGTCAATTTCGTTGGGGGGCAGGACGAATTTTGAGCCCTTCCATCTGATCGCGCCCGTCGGGCAGGAGGATATACACTCCCCACAGCTGATGCACTCGGCATCGCCGACGTGGCGAATGTCCATCTTACATTTTGCCTGACACATACCGCAATCGGTACACTTGGGCTTGTCAAGCTTGATGCCCAAGAGAGAGATTTTGTTAAACAGTCCGTACAGTGCACCCAAGGGACACAGAAAACGACAGAAAAAGCGGTACATGAAAATGCTGCCCACCACAATTACCATCAGCACCACGAATTTCCAGGTGAAAAGCGGACCGAGCATGGGCAAAAGCTTTTCGTTTGCACTGTTGAGCAGCATACCGATCGCACCCTCCAGCGTGCCCGCGGGGCAAATATACTTACAAAAAGCGGGCAGGGGGAAATCACGGAATGCATAAATCAAGGGGAGCGCAATTGCGAAAAGTGCCAAAATGACATATTTTAAGTAAGAAAGCACGCGTGTCGCGGAGCTTTTTTTGATTTTCGGCGTCTTTATTTTATGAAGCAGCTCTTGGATCAAGCCGAACGGACACAAAAATCCGCAGATCCAGCGTCCCAGCAGCAAGCCGTACAGCAGGATGATGCCAAACACGTAAAAGGGCACACGCGCGCCCGAGGAAGCCAGCGCGTTTTGCAAAGCACCCAAGGGGCAAGCACCGGAAGCACCGGGGCAGGAATAGCAGTTGAGTCCGGGGGAGCAGACGGTTTTTAAGGGACCTTTGTAGATCTGTCCGGTCACAAAGCCCTTGACGTTGGCGTTTGTAAGCAGCGCGGCGTACAGCTGGATCAGTCGTCTTTTGGTGGGGATCAGGGAAACGAGCTTCCCTTTCAGCGTTTTAAAAGTAGCTTTCACGGTCATAAAATCACCCCAATCCGATGCATTCGGTACAAATTCTGATGGCTTTTTGCAGCACGTCGTTTGCGCTTCCGTTGAAAATGCCTGCCAGAATCATGCCGACAGCAGCGAGAAAAATCACTGCGCGCAAGACAAATATTGTGTAGGTGGGCAGCCCCTTTTCTTGCCTGCCTAAAGGCTTTTTCTCGGCTGCGGGGGCAGGGAGCAGCATGATGGACTTTGCATAAAGAAGGGCACGCTCACAGCTGATATCCGAGAGCAGACGCACTGCATAACAGTAGCCTAAAGCTGCCGCGGCAAAGCAGAGTGAGGGGATGACGGCATCCAGCACTTGCGCGTTCAGCTGCGCGTCAATTGAGGTGAAGTTGTCGAGATTGTTCAAATAAAGAAAGGGATAAACGGCACTGATCAGGCAGATGGCAGCTGCTGTGATGCGCATGGATTTAAGATATATTTCATGCTTGAGAAGTGGCAAAAGCAACTTGTCGGAGTATTGCTTGCGGCTAAGCCTTGCCTTGATCTTTGCCAGGCGCAGTTCGGGAAAAGCAATTCCTTTTTGCTTGCGAACAGGGGCGGGATACAGCAAATGAAGTGCGCCCGTGCCGATGGCGAGTATGATGGTCAGGTAGAAAAATATTGCGACTGTTTTCCATGCTGCACCAATACTTTCGGGCGTGAAGGGGCGGTCGCCGCTGCGGTAGATCTGCACACAGGCAACCGAAAATGCGATCGCGCAAAGCAGCGTTATCACGGCAAGCGTGATGCTGGCAATGCGGCGCACGAGAGAGGCGGTTTTATCAGACATGAAGAGCTCCTCGTTTCAAAAATGTATCACTTCATTATAGCAAATATTTGCCGTTCCGTCAAGGTGCCGGCACAAGAACTTTTCATACTTGAAAAAATACCCAAAATATGTTCGCACAATATACAAATAACGCGGGCGCGATTTGTCCACCTTGCCGAAAATAACGCGCGGGTTATATGTTTTATTGACTTGTGGCGGTAGTGGTGGTATAATACATCTAATTATGTTAATGAAAAATTTTTTCCGAAAGGAAGTTTAGAGATATGACGATTTGCAGAAAATGCGGAACGAGTAATCAGGACGGCAGAAAATTTTGCGTCTTTTGTCACGAGTTGCTTGTGGCGGATCCTGTTGAAATGGAAAAACGCGCCACTGCCGAAAACAAAAAGAACCAAAAGCTTCTCAAACGGCTGGAAGCCAAGCACAAACGCTGGAAGAAAGCGTTGCTTTTGCTGATTCCGGTCGGCGTGCTGGACTTTATTGATCTCTTGCTTTGCTTAGACCTTGCATTTATAGGTCTTGGCGGTATGCTGGGACAATTTTTAGGCGAACTGGCAGCCAATATGCTTGGACCTGTAATAGAATTGATGGGGGTCCGTGTCTATACCGCTTTGGTGGTAGCACACACCCTTCGCGGCCTGGAATTTTTCGCCGCACTTGCGCTTTTACTGATCGCTTGCGTGCTGTGTGTCATTATGATCGTTCGCATGATCAAGTGGCGCGTATATCGTCAAAAGGGCGACAAAAAGGAGGAAGCAATCAAGCAAGCTGCACAGGCAAAGCACTCCTCGAAAGATGCACAGACCGAGCAGGATGGCATGGATATGCCTGTTCGTGAGCAGAGCGTGGATGAGGTCAAGGCTGCTGTAGGTGAGCATGGTGTATCGTATGCGCTGCTCAGTCAGGCGTGCGAGCATCGCAAGGAGTATACAAGCCCCGCTCCCACAGCGCAGACGGATTGTAAGCAATTGTTTGATTCTCTGATGCTTCATTTGTGGGAGTATGATGAGGACAGTGTGCGCCGTATCCTGTCCGCCATGTCAGCTTCGCGTATGCTGCTGTGCAGCGCGGGTGCTTTGGATGGCGCAAGTATTTTTGACAATCTTTTGCACGCCTTTGGTGTAAATGCAGAGCAGTTTTCCTTCCCGGAGCCGCAGGATGGTGAACCCGCAGGAAACGTTGCCAGCATTCTGATCGAGCGTGATGGAAAAACGGGAGAGCTGACGCATACGTCTTTCACCAAGGCACTGTATACCGCGAAATTCTCTCCGAAAAATGTCTGCTTGGCAGGTGTGAGCGGCGTGGGAGCCGGAGCTGCAGAGGCTGTATTTTCACCTTTTATCCCTTATTTCGGTCTGCCCGAGAGCAATATAGCGTTGTATTTGGGTGCACCTGCTGCATCGGAAACCAAATTGCCCGATGGAATTATTGGGGGTAAGATGGTGCTGCCCCACAATGTCTGGGTGATCAATGTATTGCCTGATTATGACCACGATCCTTGCGTGGGTAAGACTTTGGCGCGTTATGCCGCCGCGATTTATCTGCGCAATTCCGGTATGATATTCCCTCCCGAAAGTGCAGACGGTGCGCAGACGGTTGCAGTATCGATTGACGCATGGGAAAGAGCTGTAGCAGCTGCAGAGAATGACAGCTATCTGTCCGATGAGTCGTGGAAGATCCTCGACCAGCTTGAGCAGCAGATGGTGGAAGTCAGCGGCGAGGGCCTTTCCAACCGTACGCTACGTATGTTTGAAAAGTATACCTCGGTATTTATGGCTTGCGGCGGCAAGCAGAGCGATGCGTTTGATAACGGCTTTGCTGCCGTGATCATTCCTGCCTGTGCTCCGCAGCTGCAAGCACTTGCCGACAGAGAGGAAGGCGAGACGCTGGCTGCATTGCTCGAGCGTACTGCGGGCAGAGAACGCTTGCCCATGACAGTCGAGGTATTGGCATCGATGGGTCTGATTTGATCTTTCCGAAAGAGAAGATCGCGTGAACGATCACGCAGTCTCTCTTTTCAGTGTGCTATTCACGCTTAAACTTCACCTTTTGGGCGCAAAGCTGTACGGTGAAGGTTGCAAAACGATTTAAGCCGCCATGGGCGGCATGGAGGTTGATATGATGCTTTTACAGTTTTTGTGGGAGCTGCTGTCTTCCAGAACTGCAATCGGGTTATATGTTCTGGTGGTGCTTGGACTGATTGTTGGACTGGTGGTGGCGGTGCTGCGCGCGGATTCTGCGCGCGTGCAGGTCGTAGCCCCCGCGGGAGATAAATCCGGCAAGGGCAACGGCACGGGCGGCGGAAGCGGAAAAGAGACACCGGACCGAAAGGACGGGGAGAGCAGATTTTTCAAAGTCGGAAGGCCAAGCGGTCTTAGGAAGACAACATATTAGGACAACTCCTTGGCTCACAGAACGACATGGCTACGATCCGACTTCGTAGCCCCCGCGGGAGATAAATCCGGCAAGGGCAACGGCACGGGCGGCGGAAGCGGAAAAGAGACACCGGACCGAAAGGACGGGGAGAGCAG
>JAZNBB010000053.1:0-15720 GCA_045586845.1 Eubacteriales bacterium | reverse complement strand
GAAGACAACATATTAGGACAACTCCTTGGCCCACAGAACGACATGGCTACGTCCGACTTCGGCGATCAGTGATCGCCAGCGCCTGCGGCAACTATTCATAAAATAAATAAACAAGGACATCAGCCCCATCGGGCTACACTTATTCCGCAAGCACCTGCACCGTTACGGTGACGGTGGCGTTTTCCCAATCCATAATAGTAAACGTTGGGGTTTGATTACCAAAGAAATAAAACAGCACTTCATCCAAAGAGGTTCCGTCCACAATCAGATCCTTTCCCACCGTTTCACGCACGCAGAAAAAGTGCCCTGCGGCAACGTGTACCCAAGTATCGTTCTTTCCCGGCTCGGTCACGGTCTGATCCGCCAAGGACAGCACCAGCGTTTTGCCCTCCAAGGTCAGCGTTGCACTCTGATCATCCTGCCATTCTACCTCTGCACCAAGTGCGCTGAGCGTTGCGACCAGCGGCACTTTTTCATATCGGGTAGGATACACAAGCGGCACAAGCCCCGATGCATCGGGATAACGGTATTCAAATCCGTCGTATACGTACACCCCATCTGCGTCAATCGTTTGCCCTTGTACGATCAGCGTTGCCTTTTTTTCTTCAAACTTTGCGTAGATTGGATCACGGTTCAACCCCGAGCAAGCGCAAAGCATTCCGCACAGCATACACAGGCAAACGGATATAAGAAATATGCGTTTTTTCACACGAATACCTCCCGATTTTTCTTTTCATCCACACAGATGCGTCTTTTCAAAAAATCGTACGGTTTTGCAGGTTATTTTTCCAAAGCCTCATATACCTTTGCCCAGATCGTCTCGTCCTGCGCGGTCATGCGATCCCAGTCATACCTGCCCACAAAGGCAGCCTTTTGCTCGATGGTGACAAGCTGCTTTTTCTTGCGCTTTTTGGTCAGATCGGCAAAAAAGGCATCCTTATACTTGACCGCATCGGCAGTATAATTGGGGTTATGCCCCTTTCCCTGCACCAGCATGAGCTCTACGTTCTTGCTTTCTGAAAGTTCCGCTGCAAGCGTGTCGTAGTGCGGATCTTTCTTGCAAAGCTTATCATTGTCCGAATAGATCAGCAGCACACGCGCGTTGCTCTTTTTCAGCGACTCGACCGCGTTATAGTCCACATAGTCGGGATTTTTCTCACGCTCCAGCGCCATGATATGCTTGCGGCAGCCCTTTAAAACACCGTCAAAGTAAGACGCGATCAGCAGCTCGACCGATACAAAACCCGAAAACACCGCCACGTGCGAGATCTCTTTATGAAGAGCCGAGATATTGAGCGTGGAAAACCCGCCCCAGCTGTGCCCCACGACAGAAAAATCATAGCCCGTAAAGCGTGGATCTGCCTTGACAGCCTTGAAGCAATCGTCCAGGTCATGCAGCGACTGCGCCATACCGTTCGTACCCTCACCGCCCGATGCCATGCAGCCCGTGTGATCATACGCCAGCACAAGGTAACCGCGGCGGCAAAGCATTTCGATCTCTCTTGTGTATGCGGTATGCCCCGCACCCATGCCGTGATCAAATACTATAAGTCTGTTTGGAATGGGATCTTCATAGCTGTACAGATATCCACGCAGCTCGTGCCCAAGGGATGATCCGAAGCCGTACGGCTCGGCACGTAAGCCATCAAAATCGGCTGCAGTGAAATAGAACACGTCACCCGTGTCGTCACAGCGCCCGTACGCCGTCTTTTTGTATTGCTCCACAATGAATTTCGTAAACATAGCTTACCTTTCTATGATCAAGTTTTTATAAATCGGATACACCTGTATCTGCCCGTCCACACTCCAGCCCACACACGCACCGCTCTCGGTAAACAGTAGCTCTGCGCGACCGGGCGCATACAAGATGGCATGCTCTGCGCTTGGAATATCGCCTATGCCCAAAGATTCACCGCGCGCAAGCAGCGCAAATTTGAGCAGACAATCAACTTCGTGCCTGTGCGCAAAGGTGGCGGGGCGGCTGATCAAATACGGTGAGGGCTGATAATAGCTCTCGCAAAAATCTGCAAAGCTTACAGGGCTACCGCCAAGCGGCACATAAGATGGACCGTACGTCGCATTTTGATCGATTGGGCGCATACCGTACGACTCGTACATACGCGCGGCTTTGGGTGCACTGGTGCAAAACAGTGCTGACGGCAGATCGTCGCGCCCCAGCAGATCGGCATACCACATCTCCAGGAGGCGAGTACCGATTCCCTGCTCCCTGTATTGCTCCAAGGTCAGAAAGTTACCAAAATTGCCAACGGCTCTCTCATGCTTGCCCCAGCCATACCACAGGCGACTGACGCATTTGTCACCATCGAGTGCAACAAAATAGGTGTCGGTGCACGCATCGGCCAAAGCCCCCGACACACGCGCGCGCATAGCGTCCGCATAGGATTTGCCCGGGGATTCGTCAGAGAGCATGCGTGAAAGGGCTTGCCCTGCCTCGGTCATGCCCGACGAGGGGCGGTAGGTGTGATACGTCAGCATAAATCACAGCACCTCGGCAAGGGCTGCAAGATCCTCCTTGGTGGTTGCCCAGCTGGTTGCCAAGCGGATAACAGTATGTTGCTCGTCGGGTCTTTCCCATTCGGAGAAGCGCACGTGCTTGGATAGACTCTCGCACTTGTGGTTATCCATAATAAAGAATTGCTGATTGGTGGGTGAGTCCAGATAGGTCTTGTAGCCCTTCTCGGCGCAGATACGGCGCAGTTCGGCTGCCATATCAATGGCGTTTTTTCCGAGCTTGAAATACAGATCATCGGTAAACAGTTCGTCAAATTGCACGCCGATCAATCTGCCCTTTGCCAACAGCGCACCGTTTTGCTTGATGAATGTAAAGAAATGCGCGGGAGTATTGTTGTGTGTGAATACAATCGCCTCACCGCAAAGCGCGCCAACCTTGGTGCCGCCTATGTAAAACACATCACACAAATCACACAGATCGCCAAGCGTAACGTCGGTGCCCTCGCTCATAAGTCCGTAACCAAGGCGCGCGCCGTCCAAAAACAGCGGAATCTTGTACGCGCGGCAGACCCCCGAAATGGCGGTCAGCTCGTCCTTGGTATAAAGTGTACCATATTCGGTGGGATGTGAGATATACACCATTCCCGGGAATACCATATGCGTATAGCTTTCATCAGCATAAAAGCCCTTGATCAATGCCTCAACCTCATCGGCGTGCACCTTGCCTTCGTGCCCCGGAACGGTCAGGACTTTGTGCCCGGAGCCTTCGATCGCGCCCGCCTCGTGCGCGGCAATATGCCCCGTGGTTGCGGCGATGACACCCTCCACGGGGTGTAGCATAGAATCAATGACGATTTTGTTGGTCTGCGTGCCGCCCGCAAGGAAATGCACGTCGAGGTTCTCTCTGCCGCAAGCTGCTTTGATCTTTTGCTTGGCAGATGCGGTATACGCGTCCTCGCCATATCCAGGCTGGGTATCAAAATTGGTGTCGATCAGACGCTGCAAGATCAGCGGATGCGCGCCTACATTATAATCACATTCAAAAGAAAGCATAGTCTTGTACCTCCAAGATCTTTTCTGTTTTCATTACACTTTATTATATCACAATCTGTCGGCAAATGCAAGAAAAATCTTACCTCTTCTAAACATCATGAAAAAGTCAAACGATTTCAAAAAAGCACAAGTAAATAGTAAAATTTTCATAATCGGAACAAATTATTACAAAAATATTCACATTATATCATTATAATATACTTCGTTGCACCCCATCATAAGGGAGTAGTCGGCACCGAATGGTGCGGTAGAGTCAATAGCACGGATTTTTCCTGGCTTTACCTGAAATGACGAGACTTATCTGTTTTTTGCAGATAGGTCTATTTTTTTGCAAAAAAGTCGAGCATATGTGTGTATAATATATTAATATAAATACATCGTTCAGGAGGAAATTAATGAAGTTTTATTGCACAGACAAAGAGGCTGTTCTTGGCGAGCTTGGCGTAAAAGCCGAAGGCCTGAGTTCTGCCGAGGCACAAAAAAGGCTTGAAGAGAACGGCAAAAACAGGTTAGCTGCTGCTAAGGGTAAATCGCTCTTCCGTCGGTTCTTAGAACAGCTCGCAGACCCCATGATCATCATTCTGCTTGCGGCTGCCGCCATCAGCGGTGTGCTGGCTGCTATGACCCCCGGCGAAAGCTTTGCCGATGTTATCATCATTTTGGCGGTCGTTATCATCAACGCCGTGCTTGGTGTGTATCAGGAAAGCAAGGCTGAAAAGGCGATTGAGGCTTTGCAGGAAATGTCGGCAGCAACCTCTAAGGTGCTGCGTGACGGCAAAGTACAGATCGTGCATAGTGAGGACCTCGTCGTGGGCGACATCATTCTGCTTGAAGCCGGTGATGCCGTGCCCGCAGATGCAAGAATTCTCGAAAATGCATCTTTGAAGGTGGAGGAGGCTGCACTGACCGGTGAGTCTGTTCCCGTTACCAAGTTTATTGACACCATTTACCTCAAGGAAGGAGAAAAGGACGTTCCTCTGGGCGATCGCAAGAATATGCTCTACATGGGCTCGACAGTTGTTTACGGTCGCGGCACCGCAGTCGTCACTGCAACCGGCATGGACACCGAGATGGGTAAGATCGCAGGCGCACTATCCGATGCCGAGGAGGGTCAGACCCCTCTACAGATCAAGCTTGCGCAGCTGTCCAAAATTTTGACTTGGCTGGTGCTTGGCATCTGTGTGGTCGTATTCGGTGTACAGCTGATCCGCGAAGGCAACTTTGATTTCAAAGAGACCATTCTTCCCTCCTTTATGGTAGCCGTTTCTCTGGCGGTGGCAGCAATTCCCGAAGGTCTTGCTGCAGTCGTCACCGTAGTGCTTTCGATCGGTGTGACCAATATGTCAAGACGTAATGCCATTATCCGCCGCCTGACCGCTGTGGAAACGCTGGGCTGTGCACAGATCATCTGCTCCGACAAGACGGGTACGCTGACGCAAAACAAGATGACCGTGGTTGATCACTTTGGCGAGAACGAAGAGCACATTGCGTCCGCAATGGCGCTGTGCTGTGACGCAGAGATCGACAACGAGGGCAACGTAACCGGTGAACCTACCGAGGCTGCACTGGTTGTCTGGGCTGATAAGCTTGGCATGAAAAAATACGATCTCAAGGCTTCTGCTCCCCGTTGCGGAGAGGCTCCCTTTGACTCGGGCAGAAAAATGATGACCACCGTACACATCATGGACGGTAACTGTATTCAGTACACCAAGGGCGCGCCCGACGTTGTGATCGGCAAATGCACACACTACCTGGAGAACGGTACGCCCGTTGCCATGACCGAGGCATATAAAAACCAAATTCTGACCGCAAACAAGACCATGGCAGACAAGGCGCTCCGCGTGCTGGCTTGCGCTCAACGCACCTGGGAGTCTTCTCCCGCAAGCTATGAGCCCGAATCCCTTGAAGAAAACCTTTGCTTCGTAGGGCTTTGCGGCATGATCGACCCCGTACGTCCCGAGGTAAAGGATGCCATCGTACAATGTCGCACCGCCGGCATTCGTCCCATCATGATCACGGGCGACCACGTGGACACCGCAGTTGCAATTGCCAAGGAACTTGGTATCATCACCGAGAACACCTACGCGATCACGGGCGCGCAGTTGGGCGATATGGATGATGCAGAGTTTGCATCCAAATTCAAGAATATCAGCGTTTATGCACGCGTGCAACCCGAGCACAAGACCAGAATCGTCAACGCTTGGCGCAGTGCCGGCTACGTGACCGCTATGACCGGTGACGGCGTTAACGACGCGCCCAGTATCAAGTCCGCAGACATTGGCGTGGGTATGGGTATCACGGGTACCGACGTGACCAAGAACGTTGCAGATATGGTGCTGACCGACGACAACTTTGCCACCATCGTGGGCGCAGTTGAAGAAGGCCGCCGCATTTACGACAACATCCGTAAGGCGATCCAGTTCCTGCTGGGCTCCAATATGAGTGAGGTCATTTCGATCTTCGCAGCAACCTTAATGGGCTTTACCATTCTCGAGCCTGTTCACCTGCTTTGGATCAACCTTGTCACCGACTGCTTCCCTGCTCTTGCTCTTGGCATGGAAAAAGCAGAGCCCGACATCATGCACCGTAAGCCCAGAGACGCAAAGGCAGGCGTTTTTGCAGGCGGAATGGGCGTAGATATTCTGTACCAAGGTGTGCTGGTATCCATTCTGACGCTTGGGTCCTACTTTATCGGACACTACCTGCTTGGCGCAAACGCGACCAACGGCGACCACGGCATGACTATGGCATTTTTGACCATGTCCATGGCAGAGATCTTCCACAGTTTCAATATGCGTTCTCAGCGCGGCAGCATTTTCAGACTGCGTTCGCAGAACTGGGTGCTCTGGCTTGCAGGTGCAGGTGCGCTGCTGGCAACCACGCTGGTTTGCGAGATCCCCTTCCTTGCAAACGCATTCGGCTTTGCTTCGGTTGGCATCGTGGAATACGCGATCGCAATAGGTCTGGGGCTTACTATGATCCCGATCGTCGAGATCGTCAAGCTGATCCAGAGAGCAGTTGCAAAGAGAAAAGAAAAGTAATCAAATATAAGCAAAAGCGACCGTCTTGCGACGGTCGCTTTTTTCGATGAAAGCAAGCGTAGGGAGAATATCATCCCCACGATCCATCAAAGATTCTGATATGCGATCTTCGCACAGCATATCACCTTTTCCGCAAGCTTTCCTTATTGTAATAATAATGATTTGCCGCCTCGTAGCCGATGTGCGGATTTTTTTGCATGAGGGCATACAGAGCAAGCGCGGTTTGCATTTCCCGGGCTGCGATCCGGCGCGTAGCACGAATCTCGGCTGCCACCTTTTGTACGCAAGCAAGATCAAGCCCCAGCGCATAAGCAATGCGCGCTGCGGGCACACATTCCCACAGGCGAAACACCGCCGCGTGCAAGAGGCTTGGAAAATGCGAAAGCTCCACGTGCGCATCTTGTCGCACGGGCGGCAGACTTCGATATTGCATGATCCCTTCCAAAACATTTCATTATTTTGATTATATCATATAAATCACGCATTTTCAAGGCGTTTTTTGCGCTATCTTGCCAAAACGACTTGCAATAGAGAAAAAAGTGTGCTACAATGGAAATAATAACTTTCATGGAGGTCCACTATGGAATTCAGCGTCAATCATCCCATACTCTTCATTATCGTGGGTGCCATTATCGCGCTGGTACTGGCACAATCCATCTATTTCCTTGTGCGCACTCTGAAGCGTGCGCGTCAGCTCGGCATCGAAAAAAGCACACTTGGCAAGATCATCTCGTCGGCTGCTATTTTCACCATAGCGCCCGCCGTTGCCATTCTTGTCGGCGTGGTGGCTCTATCCAAGAGCCTTGGTCTTGCGCTACCCTGGCTTCGCCTTTCGGTCATCGGCTCAATCACCTACGAGACCGTGGCTGCAGGAAATGCCATTGAAGCCGCAGGACAGACCATGAGCGAGCTTGTCTCCGACCCCTCGATCTTTGTCACGATCGCTTGGGTCATGACCGTGGGTATTGCGGCAGGCTTGATCCTCGTGCCCTTTGTGACCAAAAAGCTGCAGAGCGGTATGTCCAAGATTGGAATGAAGGACAAAAAATGGGGTGAGATCTTCAATAACGCCATGTTTCTTGGTATGATCTCGGCATTCCTCGGTTACGTATTCTGCGACGTGGGGCTGCTTTTCAAGGGAGACACCTCCGGTCTGATCCCCGTTTGCGTCATGCTTGTCTCGGCTGCGGTCATGGCTGTGCTTGGCATTCTTGCCACCAAGACCAAGATTCGCTGGCTTACCGACTACGCGCTGCCCGCCAGCCTGATCGTGGGCATGGCGAGTGCCATTCCCTTTACTGCTTGGTTGGGATGATAAGCGCGAATATCAGCACCCCGCATCCAAGGTTGCTGTCGCGCAATAAAACTCCTCTAAAAATGGGACCCAACCCATTTTTGTCGCAAGCGACACCGAGGAGTTTCAAAAGTTATCATATAGAGGTGTTTTTATGAAAAAGAATCTATCATATATGGAAAGCGTCCATCGAGACGGACGCATCTGGGGTATTATCGTAGCAGTTGCGCTGCTTGCTTTTCCTCTCGCACTTTCTTTGATATTTAATGCCGCCCCCGACTGGAAGGTGCTTCTTGCAGGCGTTTTTGCCACCGCACCCATGTACTGGGCGGTCGGTATCGTAGAGATCTTTACCTACGTGCCAATGCTGGGCGCGGGCGGTACGTATCTGTCCTTTGTCACGGGTAACATTTCCAACCTCAAGCTGCCCTGCGCGATCGACGCTATGGAGCGTGCAGGCGTCAAGGCAAGTGATGAGAAGGGAGAGGTCATTTCCACTATCGCCATTGCGGTCTCCAGTATCGTCACCACGCTGATCATCGTACTCGGCGTTATTTGCATCGTGCCGCTGACTCCCGTGCTGGAATCCCCCGTGCTTGTTCCCGCGTTTGATATGATCCTGCCTGCGCTGTTCGGCGGTTTGGCAGTCGTGTTTATCTCCAAGAACCTCAAGCTCTCGATCGCACCTGTCATTCTCATGCTGGCACTGTTTATATTCGTGCCCTTCCTCAACGCAGGCACGGTAGGCATTATGGTACCGGTTGGCGTAGTCGTAACGGTTGCTTATGCGAGAATCCTTTACAAGAAGGGAGTGCTTTGATCTATGCTTTTGGTTGCTCTGTCACTTCCCTCTTCCTTGCCATTCGTTCTTGGCATAATCGCAGCTGTCATTTTGCTTTTCGCAATCGTATTTTTAGCCGTCATTCTGATCCGCGCGCTCTGCTTCAAGCCCAAGGCGCAGCCGCCCGTGGATAACACACCCGTGGAGTTTGATAAGGAACGCGCAACCGAGGCGCTTCGCACGCTGGTGCGCTGCAAGACGGTCTCCTACCGCGATCCCTCCTTGGAGGACAACGCCGAGTTTGAAAAGCTGATCAGCGCGCTTCCCTCTCTGTATCCAAATGTATTTGCCACCTGCACCATGCAGCGTATGCCCGATCGTGGCTTGCTCTTTCATTGGAAAGGCAAGACCGACGGTAACCCCGCCGTGCTGATGGCGCACTACGATGTGGTTCCAGTCAATGAAGACCTTTGGGACGTGCCCGCGTTTGAAGCTCTTTTAAAGGATGGTTGCGTGTGGGGACGCGGCACGCTTGACACCAAGGTGACGTTTAACGGCATTCTGTTTGCGGCAGATACGCTGATCTCGCAGGGCTTCTCTCCCGAATGTGACGTGTATTTCGCGTTCTCGGGCGGTGAGGAGGTCAACGGTAAGGGTGCTGTGCACATTGTAGACTACTTTGAGCAGCACAAGATCGAGCCCGCGCTGGTCGTGGACGAGGGCGGCGCAGTCGTGGAAAACGTATTCCCCGGCGTCAAGGTTCCCTGCGGCATGATCGGCATTGCCGAGAAAGGCATGATGGATATTAAATACACGGTCAAATCGGGCGGCGGGCACGCATCCGCCCCCAAGCCCGGCGCACCGATCGACAGACTCAGCAATGCTTGCGTGCGCATGGTCAAGCATCCCTTCAAGGCAAAGCTCACACCCCCCGTAGCGCAGATGTTTGATACGCTGGGACGCTACTCCACCTTTGTTTATAAGATCATCTTCGCCAACATCAAGCTGTTTTTGCCCGTGCTTGACATGATCTGCAAAAAGAGCGGCGGCGAACTGAACGCGCTCATGCGCACCACTGTCGCCTTTACGCAGATGCAGGGCTCGTCTGCATCCAACGTCATTCCCCCCGAGGCAAGCATGGTGTCCAACATCCGCCTTAATCCTGCGGACAATATGGACTCGGCGCTTTCCTATATCCAAAAGACGGTGGACGACGGCAAGGTCGAGGTCACCTGCTTGCACGGCATGAATCCCAGCCGCATCTCGCGCACCGATTGCGAAGGCTACGACAAGGTCGCGTCTGCCGTGGCATCCACATGGAAGGGCTGCGTGGTCACGCCCTATCTCATGGTACAATGCTCGGACAGCCGCCATTGGGGACGCATTTCGGATAAGGTTTATCGCTTCTCTGCCATGGACCTGACCAGCGAGGAACGCGCTACCATCCACGGCAATAACGAAAAGATCAGACTTGAAACGCTGTACCATTCGGTTGAGTTTTTCATGAGATTGATCAAGAAATGCTAATATTTAAGGGTGAGCCTCTGACGGGCTCACCCTTCTTTGCGAATCATCATTTTTCCGACAAAGGCAGCAGGTGCTTTAATCTTCCGCCTGCATCTCTTCCCACACCTCGCACAAGCCGCGCACGGTGGCACCGCCTTTGCCCGTAGTGGTATTGGCATGCCAGAGTGCGCTTGCGATGGCTTCCTCGATGACTTCAGCAGTCATATCGAATATGGGGTCAATATAATTATCACAAATTGTATTGTAGGTCTGCACGGCATGTTCTGCGGTGTGCGGCACGCGGTTGGCAGTGGTAAAAGCGATCGCCACATCGCCGCTGCCGTTGCCCATGTATGAGCCGGTACGCGAAAGCCCTACGCCCGCGCGGCGTGCCATGCGCCCAAGCTGCCGTTCGGAAAGCGGCGCGTCGGTGGCAATGATCATAATGATCGAGCCCTTATCGGCAGCGGTATCTCGCTCTTGTATCTCTCTGCCCACCTGTCTGCCATCGATCATCAGTCGCCCCTGCCCACCGAAATTGGCAAGCACCAAAGCACCCACTGTATAAGTCGCGCCATCAATGCTCAGCACGCGCGAAGCAGACCCGATACCGCCCTTAAAGCCAAGGCAACACATACCCGTGCCGGCACCTACCGCGCCTTCCTCAAAAGTGTCCGAGCAGGCATTGATCGCTTCCAGCACGTGCTGCTCGGTCACGTGTAAGCCGCGAATATCATTGAGGGTGCCATCGTTGCACTCGCCCACCACCGGGTTGACCGTGCCCCAAGACCCACCGATATCGGGATTTTGCGCCATCATATATTTCACCACAGCAGTGAACGCCGTGCCGACACCCAGCGTATTAGTCAGCACAATAGGGGTCTCGATCGTGCCAAGCTCGTTAATCTGTACGAGCCCCGCCGTTTTGCCATAGCCGTTGAACACGTGCGAGCTAGCCATGACCTTATCGGTAAACAAATTGCCGCCGTGGGCTTTTACACAGGTCACGCCCGTGCGCACGTCATCGCCCTCGATCAGCGTCACGTGCCCGACAAGCACGCCGGGTACATCTGTGATCAGATTTTTCTCGCCGCGTATACCGCGACCGACCGTAAAGGGTGAACGTTCAATTCCCATATGCTCTCCTTAAAGCACGTGCTTCATGGTCTTTGCAGCACATTCGCTGATCCTAACCGTTCCCACGCCGAATATCGAGGTGTGCAAGGTATCCTGAAACGGCTCTTTCCAACACACGGGGATCGAATCAATGCCGCCGCGCATACCCAACACCGAGCCCACAGTTGCGCCGTTGCAGTCGGTGTCAAAGCCTGTCTGAACAGCCATGCAGATCGACTTACCAAAATCGCCCTCACCGTAAAGCAGAGATGCAGCCACGATCATGGCATTGGATATTGTATGACACCAGCCATACGCTGCATATTCATTATATTTCTTGTGGATCATCTCAAAGCAATCCGCTGCACTCACACCACTCTTGTATGCGGCAATGACTGCGCTGACGTCCTCATACAGTCGGGAAGTGTGCGGTATCTCACCAATACCGCCCAAGAGAATGGTCTCAATGTCATTCGTCACAGCCGCGGTAGCGATCATGGCAGAGGCAAACATTTCCCCGTAAATGCCGTTTTTGACGTGCGAGATCGAGGCATCACGCCACGCCATATCAGCAGCCAACTCAGGATTACCCGGGTTGATGTAGCCGAAATAGTCACCACGGATCTGCGCACCGATCCACTCGCGGTAGGGGTTCTGATACATAGCAGACGCGGGCGGCACAAGACCTTGCGCAAAATTGCGGTACGCAACGCGCTCTGCGGTGAAGTATGCGTTTTTGCTCTGCAGCTCCATCCACGCCTGCAAGACCTGCAGGGGCGAAAATCCTCTGCCGTATCGTTCTATGATCAGCTGCGCGAGCACGACGTAGTTGGTGTCGTCGTCCACGGGCATACCGTCAATCTTGTCCGCATGGCAGGTCGCGTGGAACGGAAAGCCGTATTTCCCGATCATTTCGTCGGTGATATCGCTGCGCAGGATATAGCGGTGCATGGGGTAGTTGCCTGTTTCCTGCAAGAACGGAATCAGCTCATTGGTGCGCACGCCCTCCACGGTTTTGCCAAGCAGACAGCCGCAAATTCTGCCCATCCATGCACCGTGGATCTTGCCTGCAAGTGCATCCTTGTCGTATGCGGTGGGCAGTTCTGCCCTTTTGCGCAGCGCTTTGATCCCGTCAAGATCGGAGGGCTCGACATATGGGTAGTCCTCTTTGACGTCAAGCGAGCGCACAATCTCAAAAATCACGTCACCCAGCTGCTTTTTCTGCTTGCCGTTGGGCAAGTGCGAGACGGCTGCGAACAGATCGTAATAGGGCTCGATACAGAGCCCCTCGTCACGGCATTGCTCATACTCTGCCATCAGATCAAAGGCATATATCTCTGCGGAGTCTATGTGCTCGTATTTTGGGTCAAGATCCTTGTTTTGATACGTCATGCTTGCGTCTTTCATGCTCTACCTCCGTTTACATAGTCTGTCAAAAGATTTCTACTGTTATTATAGCCGATTCAGAAGCATTTTGCAAGAGAATAAGAGAAAAAAGCCGATCCGCAAAAAACCGCGTACAAAAACACCACCAAAGAAAAAATCCTTGGCGGTGTTCGCGTTTTCTCCACTAAGCATACTAAACTGATGATCAGGGTTTCTCTTAATCAAATTCCTCTCTGTGCTCCATAAAGAATTCAAAATATTTGCGCACATTGGGCAACTCGGTCCAAGGGCTGACCGACACGGGATAATCGTCCAAATTGTAGATCTTAGCACCCTGCATGGACAAAAAGACAGGAGAATGTGTGGCAATGATGAACTGGCTGTTCCCTGCCCGCGCGGTTGCCGCGATATATGCCGCAAGTTCGATCTGATATTCGATAGAAAGGCTGTTTTCGGGCTCGTCCAGAAGATATACTGCCTCCTCGTCGATGCGGTCAAGGAAGTATCGCATGGCAGTCTCTCCGTTTGAGCAAAGATCAATGTCCTGCACAACGCGCTTTTTGATATAACTTGACTGCGATTTTTTTGGTGAGATAATTTCACGCACCTCGCGCCACCGCTCGTAATCGTCAAGTCCCTGTAGTTGTCCCATCTTGGGATCAGCTATCATTCCATGATGCACCGCTACATATTTGTCGAAAAGAGCGTTTCTCTGGTCGCTAATCCCCTCGTTGATAGCACGTGCGTTTAACGCGTAATCAAATACGTCATCACTAGTCAAAACGAATGCAGCGCGCTGTCGTTTGGCATACTCCACGTAGCACATACCCGCAAAGGTGTCAAACAAGGGCGCATCGTTGAAGTCTGCATAACGAACAGCGTTCACCTGTCGCGCCAACACATTGAGCAACGTGCTTTTTCCCGACCCGTTACCGCCGTAAAACATGGTGATCGCTTCGAATTTCACCTCGTGCAAGCCCTTGTCGGGAAAAATTTTGAAGGGGTAGAAAGTGTTAAAACAGGTACGCTTTTCCTCTCTGATAAAGTTAATCTCTGCAATTTCACTCGGCAGCGTCAGCTTTTTGATGTAGATCACGTTCTCACTTCCCCTTTTATGCACATATTTTTGCATATATTTTTCCGCAAATCAATAAGACGAAAAAACGTCCTTTTGCTATTACTATTGCGAGCATTTTATCTACAGCAGGCGTACATATTTGCCGAGCAAAATCGTGTGAGTTCGGCTCTCTTCGGTTATTGCAATTTGATATGCTCCGCAAACATATGCCCAAGCTTGATAGTGCTGCCTACGTTATAATGATAGATATCGGGCTCAGTCTCAGGCTCGCCCAGCGTGGTCAGCCCTGCACCGATGGTATCTAAATAAAAGCTATTAGGGGTCTTTGCGGCATACGCGCGCTTGATCTCGTTGATTTCGCGGTAAAGCGGCCAGATCTCGGAAATACCACCGTCTACGTACACGCAATCCTTGGAGAAATATGCGCCGAAATTTGCTTGAATATCGGCAAGCAACGCAGTGTATCTGCGCTCGTATGCAGCAACGTGCTCGGGCGTGTCCGCATCTCCCTCGCCCTGCATCCAAAGGAATGCGATGATCTCGGGCGTATATCCCTGCTCTTCCAAGATCTTTATACTATCGGGCAGAATTTTGCCAAGCTCGTTATAGCACCAGCCAAACGAACGGTAGTGATCGGAGGACTGCGCGTCGTCGTGTGATGCAGCGTCATATTCGTCACCGCTTGTGGGCGAGATCCAGTCATGCCACAGGCAAGTGCCGCCATACGCACATTTCACAATGAAAAACTGCTCGTCCGGATACTTTTGTGTAATGGTTTCGGCAATACCCACCTCGGGTCCAAGCGTGTCCTTAGTCAGTTCGGTACAATTCAAGCCTGTTTTGACAAAGCCGCCGCTTTTTTTGTCGTGCGAATAGTAATTGATCGGGATATTCTCATATCCATTGGTATATTCCACAATCTTTTGCTGTGAAAAATACTTCGGCAAATATTGGCAATGCCCCACGCCTACCGCGTTGGATTGCCCTGTCAGAAGAATGATCTTTGCTTTTTTCATGGCGTAAATTCCCTTTCTTTGGGTGATATCTTATTATAGCACGAAAGCATCTGTCATGTCAACACAAAAAGCAAAGCCCGGAGCGACCGCCTCGGGCTTTCTTTTTTCCGGGGCATTCACGATGCCCTTCCGTTTTTTAAATAATAGACAATGCCGATGATCAAAGAGACCAACACCCACGCATGAAATACGTAGTCCAGGATCCACTCCAAGGAAAAGCCGAACAGAATGGGCATTGCTACTGTGTCGATCACAAATAAGACCAGCGGTATGATCATAAATGCTACGTGCTTTTTGGAAAGCAGCCAGCAAACAAAATACGTTGCAATGATCACGACAGCTACAGCTGCACAAGCGATCACAAAGCCCACGGGCAAAAAGTCCGCCTCCGTCATTTCCAGGTCCGCATAATATTCGGGCGAATACAAGCCTCCCCAAAGTGCACCGATCGATGCAATAAAATACGGAACGATGGCTGAAAACAGAAAATACGTATCCTGCCCCAATAGGCACAGCACCACGTTGATCAGCGAAAAGATTACAACAAGCAAAAAATTCCCTCTTGCTACCGCATACTGATTTCTTTTGATCTGACTTGAACGTCCAAACATTTTTTACTCCTTTACAAAATATATCCCATATCGGGATATTTATATTATACCATTATGGGATAATATTGTCAAGGGGGGAGAGAAAAAATGAGATTGAAAGAATTGAGAAAAAGTAAAGGGATCTCGCAGCTCAAGTTAGCTTTGGATCTGAACACCAATCAAAACACCATCAGCCGATATGAAACAGGTGAGCGCGAACCGGGCATTCATGAGCTTGTGATAATCGCAGACTATTTCAACGTTTCTTTGGATTATCTGTTGGAGCGCACCGACGATCCAACCTTTTACAGATAATAAGAGCTGTCCTATGGGGCTGATAAATTAGCGGAGAATTAACACGGAGATTGTATCAAAAGCAATCTCCGT
>JAZNBB010000052.1:0-2387 GCA_045586845.1 Eubacteriales bacterium | reverse complement strand
TGATGGCTTTCACGTCGGCGTTATGCTGACGCCGCAAATCCTCCATCTCTGTCTCCTGAGAGTTTTGCTTTTTGTACCAGTCGTAGCCCTTGAAGATGAGGGCAAAAATAGCGGTGAGGGCACCCAGCACCGCGGAGGCGCTTATGAGGTTTTGCGCTGTTATCTCTATTGTCACAGCATCTAACCTCCAATTAGTCTTTGCCAGCTCTGCTCTCCGCATTCTCCGTCCACCTTGAGACCGTATGCTTTCTGGAAAGCTCTGAGTGCAGCCTCGGTGTTTTTGCCAAAGTCGCTGTCCACGCCGCCGGTACAGTAGCCCCTGTCGGTAAGCAAGGTCTGCATTGCCCAAACCGCCCCGCCGGTGCACCCCTTTTTCAGCAGAGGCAATGGCGTGAGCATCACCGTTCCGCTTTGGCTCCCTTGTGTAAAGGGAGCTGTCTGCGTAGCAGACTGAGGGATTGTCTCAGGTTGCGGCGCGCCGAGGTCGTCGCGCCCTACGGGAGCGTCCGCTTTGCTTCCATCCTCGAGCGCCATAGCGGTATGCCCGCTCTGGCGGACGAGGATGTCGCCCCGCTTGAGATAGTCGCCGCTGTTGAGGTACTTAGCCTCGGTGAGCTTTTCATAGTCGCCGGATTTGACGAAAGCATCAACCATATTCCAGGTGACCAGCCCGTTTATGCCGTAGTTCAGCTTTGCTCCACCGGCGATAGCGCAGACGTGCATCAGACTGGAGCAATCGCACTCGCACTCATCGGTGACCTTGCTCAGGTCGAAGCTTACCGCCTTTGCGTAGCTATATAGGGTGTTGCGCTGATACTGGTCATAGCCGATTTTGCTGTTTGCGCAAGCGGCTTCGCAAGCCTTGGAGGAGGCTTCTGCAAGGTCTGCGCTTTTGGGACGGAGAATAACATCCCAGTTGCCGTTGTACCAAGTGCGAACGCACACCTCGCCGCCTGTCTGGTCGCCGGCCGCCCCGCCGTGTGCCTTGTGGTTTTCGTCGCCACTTGCGTGTCCTATTTTAATAGCCATTGTTTATCTCTCCTTATACAAGTCTAATCTCGTGGATTGTAACAGAACCTGCGGTGTACGCCATGCTTATCGCAAAATAATAGTCACCTGTCAAATTGGATACATCTATAACCGCCGTGCCGCTGCCGCTTGGTTTAGCTGATGCCGCTGCCGTATATCCAGTCCCCTTGGTGTTCGTCACCAGAAAAGTACCAGTGCTGGCATTAGAATACACAACCTCGATAGCGGATATATCATCCAATGGAAAAGAATTTTTAGCGAATACTTGGCCGTAGTAATATTGCGATATGGATACGGTCATAGAGTCCGCTCCCTTGCTGAGAGTAGGGGCTATTATTGAGCTGCTGGTAACTCCGCTGGGCGTATAGGCGCAAGCAGCGAAGCCGCCCGAAATAGCTTCGCACTCGTCACCGTTATTGTAGAGGTACACAATCCACGCTTTCCACTCGCCGCTCTGAAAGCTCTTAGCGTCCACGCTAACCCACGCACCGCTGATATACTGCTTTGCGGACAGGGGATAAACCATCATGCTGTTTTTCTTCAGCGCGTTGAAGGCTACGGGGCTGGATGTGCCTGGGGTGATCCAGACCTGACCGGTTGCATCACCCTTGACGAAAGATGTCGCAGCAGATCCTTTTTCAAGCTGGGGTTTGAATACACTATTTGTTACCTTGACATTGGATGCAACAGCAATAGCAAATCTAAGATACGCATCGTGATCAAGCGTGAATGTCAAGCCATTTCCATAATCTCGGCCGATTCTGAGGTCCGTGTTTGGTTCTAATTCCTCATACACTTCGATAAAATATAGGTTGTCACT
This sequence comes from Eubacteriales bacterium, assembly GCA_045586845.1. Taxonomy (GTDB): domain Bacteria; phylum Bacillota; class Clostridia; order Oscillospirales; family CAG-272; genus SVQP01. The sequence continues at coordinate 538 of JAZNBB010000052.1, read as the reverse complement.
ACCACCAGAAGGACAACCACTCAATGTATATGTTCCGGCAGGGACAAAAAGAATGTTATTGTCGGCAGTTGAGATATTGGTAGCTGAAATTCTAAAAATACTGGTGGCGTCTGCTGCCGTGCCGTTTGCTTTTACAGTTCCATCACCGCTATCTGTGTATGTGACACCATTGTCTGTTTGCGTTGTGTGGTAATACGGATATACGATAAGGTTCTTACTCTTGCTTCTGCGACAAGGCTGCATTGCAGAAAAATCCCAGCTGGTGATTTCCGTATCAGTATCCACCCAGATGGTGTTTTCTTTTGGATTACTCGGTGCGGCAGTACCGCCGACAACGGTGAAGTTAAGGCCTGTGCCGCCACCGCCGCTCATATTAAAAATCATTTGCCTTCCTCCTTAATTGAACACAGCCGCATTCACAGCAAGTGCAATATCGGGAACTTCCTCACATACAAATGTCAGCGCGCCCTCGCTCTGTGATGCGCAGCGCACTTCGCAGTCTGCGTATGCTTTGAAATTCTCTTCTGCGGGAGCTGGA
>JAZNBB010000051.1:0-1602 GCA_045586845.1 Eubacteriales bacterium | reverse complement strand
AGAGAAGTAGAGCGATACGAAACCACAGACAATACCCAGAAGTATCACATAGGGAATGCGCTGCATGGTAAACGAGTTGGCCATGGTGAAATGGAACATCGAGTCTGTTCCCGTAGCAATATAAGATACCGTAGCCGCCGTAACGCTCGAGATGAGGAGTGGCATGAGTGACGACATGGTAAGGTCAATCAGCAGCACCTCAATGGTAAACACCAGACCGGCGATGGGTGCCTTGAAGATGCCCGCCACCGCCCCTGCGGCACCACACCCTACGAGGAGCATCATCGTGCGTCCGTCCACCCTGAACAGTTTGCCCAGGTTGGAACCGATGGCCGACCCCGTCAGCACAATAGGCGCCTCAGCTCCCACCGAGCCTCCGAAACCGATGGTGATGGAGCTGGCGATGACCGATGAATACATGTTGTGGGGCCGTATGCGGGCCTGCTTGCGCGAGATGGCATAGAGTATCTTCGTCACGCCATGCCCAATGTCATCACGCACGATATAGCGTATGAACAGCCCCGAGATGAAGATGCCCAGCACCGGATAGAGCAGATAGAGGTAGTTGGCCTCATTGGTTATGAAATTCTCGGTCAGGAAATGCTGTATGAAGTGGATGAGATTCTTCAGCATGAGCGCGGCAAAAGCCGAGAAGAGTCCCACCAGTACGGCAAGGACAAGCGTAAAGTTCTTGGCGCTGATATTCCGTTCACGCCATTGGGTGAAACGAACCAGCCAAGATGTTTTGCGGGTATGTGTATAATCCATAATTATTCTCCAAGCACCATTTATCCGCAAAGGCATAGCGGTCTGCACAGTTTTCAAGCATACCTTGTCCCAAACGGCCTCGCAAAAATAAGGCAAATAATCCTTATAGCCAAACATTGCACATCTTTTTCTACTGTCGTGCAAGGAGAAGGAACGAAACATCCCGACACCGCAGCAGCAAGGGAAGCAAAGGAGAGCGCCCACCCTTTTTGCCTCATTTTGCTTCTCGCAGGTTTGGGACCATGCAGTTCGCGCGATGTCTGCAAGCCCCTCTCCTTGGGCCGACGCGGTATGAAAGCGTCGGTTGCGACGACTGCCGATTTATCGGCACCAAGGAGTTCCTTTTCAAGGTTGCGGGGGAGAGGCCCCCATTTTAGCCTCGTCTTTCTTCTCTCAAGGTCAGGCGACTCGTTCCGCGGTTTCCGAGTCACCCCTCCTTGGGAGGGGAAGGGGGAGGCCACCCTCTTTGCTTTACTTCTACGCTGCGAAGGTACGACATATATTTTTGGCGTTCCTACTTATTGCAAAGTTCTGCAAAGTACTGCAAAGTTCTGCAAAGTCCGCGGCCGAAAATCGGTCGTAAGGCACTGATAGAGAGTGAGAAAAAAATTTTCGGGAATTCGTGCTTTTATTCGTGGGATTCGTGCGGTCGTTTTCGAGATTTCGTGCATTTATTTTCGAGATTCCGCGCACTCAGGGAATACGCATTATAAATTTAGTTTATTTCTCGCAAATAATCAACATTTTGCCTCACGCAGACTCCGCAGACTTACGCAGAATTTGCGAGTCGCTTCGCCCTCGCTGCCATCCGGACGGTACACGCGCCGACGCGGT
>JAZNBB010000050.1:0-7945 GCA_045586845.1 Eubacteriales bacterium | reverse complement strand
CCGCATATTTCCACTTTGTTATAATACATAAAAACTCCCCTTGACGCGTAATTCGTCAAAGGGAGTTTTGCCCTTTCAGGCTATCCGTATGCAATTTTGCTCCAAGGGGATTTTTTCCTATCATTAAACCATCCGCCCTGGGGCGGATTTCATCGCAAGGCGATTTCATCCACGATAGTGGATTTCATCTGACACAGGCAGATTTCATTCCTCTATCCCCACCCTGCTCCGCTTCTCTTTCATGCGCTCGACCAGCTTCGCAGGCAGGTCACAAAGGAAATTGATGCCCTTATTGATACGCAAAAGATCAAACATACAATTTTTGAACATGGTCATGATCGAGGTGACAAACCAGATCCCCAGCACCGCGCCAAAGGAGCAAAGCACCATTTTCCACGTGGGAAAATCCGAGAATTTACGGAAGGAATGCCACAGCTCGTCCCAATACCAGCCCGCAGAGCAAACGTGCAGCACAAATACGCCCCATGTAGCTTTGGCGAAATTGGCAATCAGCAGTTTGATCGGTCTTCCCTTGATCTTGAGCTGCATAAAAAATATCAGAAGCATGGTCGCCATAATGACCATGCAGGGAGATACATAACTGATCAGGTCGTCGCGGTAATCGTATTTGACCGAATCCTCCAAGATCAGCCCCAGCTCTGCTTGCTTTTCTATGTAAATCATCTTGAACCACGCCACAAATGCAGCAAGGAAAAAGGTTGGCAACGTCACAAACCATTTTGCCCACTTGGGTGCGCCGTATATGCGGAAATATGCACCCAGCACATACAAACAGATCAGCCATATGGTGGAGTAACCGCCGCCCAGCGTGTAATTGTCCTTGTGCATGATCAGCTTGAAAATGGTGGGGACCTGCAGCCATACGATAATGGCAATATGCTGCCAACGGTTCAATGACAAAAGACCCTTGTTAAGCAGCGGGATCAACGGAAACATAAAGAAATAGGCGCACAGGTACCAAAGTTCGCGTCTTGTTAAAGGAAGAACCGCACCAAGCCACCATTCCTTTTCCACCTGTATTGAGGGAACGAAAAAGTGCACAATGGCGGTGAGGGACAAAATCAGCACTACGGTTTCCAGCCACAAAAAGAAGAAACGGCGAAACTTGAACTTGGTCTTTACATTAGCAAAGCCCGAAATGATGGCATAGCAGTTGACCGAGCAATAACCCAGTGTTTCCAAAAACCACGCGACTTGATAATTGGTCGAAAGATCCTCGGTATAGGTGCACACACCACCATGCCCCATCACATGCAAGAGAATCACAAGCATCATGGATACGATGCGGAACAACTCCACGCCCATGTTTCGCTCGCTCTTTTGCGGCGTCGCGGGCAGCATCTCTGCTTGCACCTCCTGGGCATTCGGTTTCATTGTAAGTCCTGTCATGAATGCTCTCCTTTATGTAAAACATTGATTAATTTTCTGTTCTTCCCTGCTATATAGACGCTTTTTTTGCAAAAATGTTCCGCATATTGTCAAAAAAATTCTGTTTTTGTTTGTTTGATCAGTACTCCATGCACGTCACAAACGACCGCGCTAAAAGCCCCGTACAAGCAGACCTTCCCGTCCTTGCAAACCTCGACGTCCAAGATCACGTCGTCAAAACCCTTGATGGCATACACCTCGGCATCCGTGCCGTCCCTCTCGCTCCACCAAATCAAATTCCATTGATTGGTTCCGCGATCCAATCCGACTGCAAGATACGACCGATACGCCCCCTGCGTATTCTGCACGTGCACGATCCAATATTGCAGATCAAGAAAATCCGCAAAGGCAGCAAGATCATGCAACGGATAATAGCGCAGCGTGGAAAGCAGATTTTCATCATTCTGCACCGGCAGATACACGCCCGCGCCGTCACGAGCAAAGCAGCCGCGCCCCTCCAAGCTCCCTGTATAGGGTTTGCGCACGCGATGCTTGCTGACAGAAAAGTCGGCAAGGGACACTAGATAAAACACATTATCATTCGCCACGCACAAAAGCATTCTCTCATCGGGTGAGATCGCGCCGCAATATACGTACGAAAAGCCGCCAAGCTTTTGCAAAAGCGTAAGTTGATGGTTATATATACTCACCGTCCGTCCCGAAAGCAGTACGACGTAAGAATTTGAGACGATTGCGTCCTCTGCGCGTTGCAGATCCTTTTTGAACGTCTCGGTCAGCGGCACTCCAAGTTCCAATCGCATGGTATCCTCTTTCTTTTCAAGAAATAGCATATATGCCTCGCGTCATGTTCGATTCTACACGGTTACTTCTCACCCAACCCGGCAAACACGAGCGAGAGGATCAAAAGCAAAAGCCCTGCAACCAGTAACACTAATCTTACTGTTTTGAGCTGATTTCTGCGGGAATCATACGTATCACCAACGGAATCATCCGCATCATTGGGCATCACCGTCTCAAAACGCACCTCGCCACCGTGCGAAATTGTTGCGAGATACTGCTCGGAAATCTTTGCAAGATATACACCGGGGGCTTGGCTTGCCACACTTTCGTAATACTGCGCCGCCATCTCCGTCTCTCCCAAGCGATAATGCGCCTTGGCATACATAAAAAGCAGATTGATCTCTGCAATTCTGCTGCTCGTCTGTCCCTCGCGCTTTTTGCAAAATGCAATACACTCCTCATAATCACCGTTTGCATAGCAGCGGTAATACGGCATTAACGGGAAACTGCTCTTAAGCTTTTCGGCATTTCCGCTTTGATCGACGTAATCGTAAAAGTCCTCGCACACCATCAGCAAATTTTCCATATCATCAAGCTCAAAATATACGCGCGCCAGCGTTGCGAAATATACAAGTTTCTGTTTCTCCGATCTTGCTCTTGCCATACCCTTGACGCAAAGATTGACCACGGTTTGATAATCTCCCGTATTGATCGCCGCTAAGATTCTAAAAGGCTCGGGAACGATCAGAAATTTCTTTGCATAGATCTCATACGCAAACAGCTCTGCATTCAACTCTTGCGTCAATATTGGCAAAAAGCTTTGATTGGCAAAGATTCTGACCAACAAAGTCAGCACCAAAAGTAATACAAACAAAACAACGAGTGCCTGTATGATATCCAACCAAACGCATGCCGCAAGAACGCCAAGCAAAAACAAAACACCCACGATGGCACATTTGAACATATAGCTTTTAAATCCGTTTTTCATATATTTTCTCCATCGAAAGCATATCTCGCCTTCTTTATATACAACAATCTCCTTTGCAAAACAATTTGTTTTCTTTCAAAAATTATTCGTTATTCTTTCCCGAAAGCACGGTGCGTACGGTCATGGCAATGATCTTGGCGTCAAGTGCCAAGGACAGATTGTCCGCATACCACGCGTTCATGTCAATGCGCTTATCCCACGGCACGGCTCTGCGTCCGTTGACCTGCGCCCAGCCCGTAATACCCGGGCGCACCGAAAACATTTTCATTTCTGTGGGGGTAAACTCACAAAGCGGCTTTGGCTCGCCCGGCAGCACGGGGCGCGGACCGACCAGCGACATCTTACCGCGCAGCACGTCCCACAGCTGCGGCAGCTCGTCCGCAAATCCGCGCAAAAGCCTGCCCATACGGGTCACGCGCTGCTCTTCTCCGTACATGGTGCGGAATTTGTGCAGGGTAAATGCCTTACCGTCAAGCCCCAGACGGGTTTGCTTATATATGGCTTTTCCGGGAGAATCAATGCGCACAAGCACCGCTACGGCAAGCATGGGCAGCCACAAAAGCAGCAGCAGCGCCGCCGAGATCACGATATCCAGAGCACGTTTTACGGTGCGATACATAGCCCCTCCCCCTTTCGTACATATCCTATATTATAACAGAAATCGCACACTCTGTCAACATCCGCACGCACACTCCAAAAATTCACAATTTTTGCTTGAACTCCCCTCGGTCATGTGCTACAATATCGGCATAAGGGGGGATTCCATGAAAAAACCGATCAAAATACTTATTATCACCATATCGTGCGTGCTTTGCGCTGCATTGCTTGGCGGCTGCACTCTACTGCTTGCCAACGGGCACGTCAAAGGAAGCACCCGGTCGCAGATCCTATCCCCCGAGCAGGCAGCAGAGCTTGAAAACGTGGATTGCATACTGGTACTGGGTTGCCTTGTCAAAGCCGACGGAACTCCCAGCGATATGCTTGCCGACCGCATCTCTGTCGGCGTGACACTCTACCAAAACGAGACATCCCCCAAGTTGCTCATGAGCGGCGACCATGGGCAAAAGGACTACGACGAGGTGGGCACTATGAAAGCCTGTGCTACCCTGGCAGGCGTGCCAAGCGAGGATGTTTTCATGGATCATGCGGGTTTTTCCACCTATGAGTCGGTCTATCGCGCCGTGGAGATCTTCGGGGCGGATAAAATCGTTATCGTGACACAGGAATACCACCTGCACCGCGCGCTTTACATCGCAAACGCCCTGGGGATTGAGGCTTACGGTGTTAGTGCCGACCTGCGCTCCTACTCAGGTCAGAGCAAACGCGATGTGCGCGAAATGCTTGCTCGCATCAAGGATATGGCGTATTCCCTGTTCAAGCCACAGCCTACCTACCTCGGCGAACCCATCTCGCTTGAAGGCAGCGGTGACGTGACAAACGATCAATAAACGTAAAGAGCCGATGCGAAAATTTCGCATCGGCTCTTTTGTTACTCGATTGTTACAAGCACCGCGGTCTGTGCGGGCACGGTAAACGTGACGGCACTTTCGCCGGCGAGATTGGTCGTAATCTGCAAGCAATCGGCAGCGGTTTGGTGCAATGTGATCAAACCCGAAAGTCCTACAAATTTCAGCTCGATCTTTCGGTCTGAAGCGTCCGCATTAGAGATCAGAACCGCGCCCCGCTTCCCGTCGGTGGCGGCAAGCATATCGGCGCTGTCACCTGTCAAAAAGGCGCAGTTGCCCAATTTATACAGCTCGTTGTAGTACACGAACGCATAATATGCCGGTGCGACCGTGCGCTTATTTGCGTCAAAAACGCCTGCATAAGTCGACCAGGGCTGCGCATCATAGTAATTCATGACGCGCACGTCGGTGTTATGCATACGGCACAGCATTTGTGTGATCATCGCCATATCATGCGTAGTCCCACGCATATCTCGTCCGGGATTCCATTCATTCAAGTGCATCTCGGTGTGCATATAGCCGTATTCGTCCAGCGTTTTGCGCGCGTATTGTGCAAAGACCACGTTGCTCGCGGCATCCGCATAGGAATGCCACGAAAAAAAGTCCAAGGGGCAATCCGCGGCGCGGATATGGGCAAGAAAGCCGTGCAAAAAGTCGATAAAATGCTCTGTCCTCTCCGAGCTGTTGGCGGCCTTGACGTAACCGCCCAGTACCGCGTAAAAGCCGCAACTGCCGTAGCCGCCGATCATCAGATCGGGAAAGCACGCCTTCAAGTGGCGCGACGCGACCTCATAAAGCGCATAATACTGCTCGGGAGAGCCCCTCCACATGGGGCTGTCCGCCATATCGGGCGTGTTATCCGGCTCGTTCCAGATCTCCCAATAGTGGATACCATAATGAAAACCGTCAGCCCATCCCTCGTTATAGTGGCGGATAATGCCCTCGCAGATGCGTGCCCATTTGAAATTATCGGAAGGCGGAATGATGTTGCGCGGTTTGATAAAATGCTCCGGCTCAATGCTGCAGCCAAGACGGTAGACCACTTCGCTGCCTTGCCTGTAAATATCCGCGATCAACCAATCGGTGAAGGCGAAATCATAGCTTGCAGGGTCTGCAGGGTCGCGCGAAAAATCGGGAAACACGTTGGCAATATCCACATATCTTGCCGCCGCGTAATGTCCGCCCATATCGTGCAGACGCACATACGGAACTCCCGCCCGTGCCAGGACGTTGCAGTACCCCGGCTCGCAATCCGGCTCGGGTGCGTTATTTACGCCATGCAGAGGCTTGATTGGACCTGTGACTTTAGAAAAATCAATACTTGCACTGATCATATTCAGACCGCCTTTCTCTTTGCGTTACGTTTATTATAGCGCAAAAAGACTTATCTGTCAAGCCGACTCTACTCTTTGCTGCTCGAGTTCAGCAATACGCTCACGCAGGGCTTTGCGCTCAGCAAGCAGATCGGCATAATCCTTTCGTGTGGCAACACCCTCCGCAATCTTGATGACCGCGTAATCGGTCTCGGCAAGCCTTTGTTTACAATCCGCGATCTGCGACTCGTAATCCACCCATTCGGGCGTGTTATCTTCCACCCATTCACGGGTAACAGACCCCGTTTTCGCGTTGCAAACAATTCTGTGCTTCATCATCTCGTATACACCTCCACCTTTGTTCCGTTGAAAAATCCTCCGTGATAATCCCCGTACAGCTTGATCCCTTCAATTACATCACTAGTCAAATTCAAATGGTAATACTGTCTGTTGTGCCGATACTGCGGAAGGTCACCTTCGGTATAAACAATATAGTCAATATTATTGACCTGACATAGCTGTTGATGGTCGAGCACCTTGTACTCAAGCGTTGCATACATATAGTTGTATCCGATCACGCCAAGCTTACAAGAACCCCATGTGTCCGCACCGAATACCGTATCGTAAGCAATGCCGCCCGTTCTGTTACCGCCGTTTATACCGTACATAATTTTGTTCGTAGGGCTGGCATAACGGAAGGAATTGAAAATTTTTCCCGTAACAACGACCAAACATTCCTTACTGTTCAATTCGGAAATTTCGAGCTCCATATCGATCGGTACCTGTTCGAAATGAAATTTGGTCAGATCCATCGTGCTCACGGTTCGAAGCGAGATCGGATTCCCACCGCTTGTCAAGCTCAACTGAAAGTGATCCTCGTCCATCACCTTGACGTAGTATTGCTGTGCCGAGTCTACGTTGCTGTTATAGTTGGCAGCTAACAGCAACCCGCCCGTCATAATTGAGTACGGCATGGCAAGGTTATATGGGGGATCTACGGTTACCACAACGGTATCGTTCTCAGCAAACCCGTGCCCGGGAGCGGTAAATACGCCCGCAGCAATATCTACATCAGTAGCGTATACCTCTTTGTTTCCTTCATGCACGTACGAATAGCGCAGTGTAGCATATCCCGGAACAGTAGAATGCATGATACCGTTTTGATCGATTTCCAAACCGCGCCCGGCAATATCTTTACTCAAAACCTTATGCATATGCTCATCAAGCTGCTCACCGGAAAAATATCTTGCCTGATATGTTTTTGTCATAAAACCTCCTATGTTTGTTTTTGCAAACATATCATAGCACATTATAGCACAAAAAGCGTCCCCATCCGATCTTCTACTACGTCTTGCAGCGTACAAGCGGTCACACCACCGAATACTACATCAAAAAATAACGCTCTTGCGCTGTACAGATCGGTTCCCAGATCACACTTCGCGCATTCCCCCTGCTGTTCAAGCAAGATCATATAGTGTTGTCTCACTCCTTCTATCTGCGTTATCAGGTATGCTTTGACCTCAATGCTCCCTGCTTTGTATGTGGCACAGCAGATTTGCACATCCGATTCCGATTGGCTCATGTTTATCGTCCTCCGTTTTTCAAACTGTCTTATCCATTATAGCACTCCGCAGATGTCGAATATTAAGATTTTCTCATACAAATATCGTGCGATTATAGCCGTTTTTCGAGCATTTGTTGATAGTTTTTCGGCTTTTTTCTGTTTCCTATACATTTTTTGTGCTTCTTCACCGGCTTTTGTTCACAGATAGTTCAATTACTTTATAATTATCAAGCCAAACTCAAAAGATTCAATAAAACTTTGCACGCAAAAAGGACTCCCCCATGGGGCTGAAAAATTAGCGGTAAAATAGCAGGAATTTGTTCGATTATGAGCAGATTCCTGCTATATTTTTGAAAATACAAAGTGGTGAAGGAGCGTCCGTATGGTAAATCTCACCCACCGCAACCGCGTCGTTTATTCTCGG
>JAZNBB010000049.1:0-6968 GCA_045586845.1 Eubacteriales bacterium | reverse complement strand
AAGCCCGCTTGGCCTCCGACTTACCGTCGGCGGGCTTTTTCCTTTTAGCATGAAACTGTCGCTGTTTGCATACATAATTAGTAAGATGTTTGTCCATGGGAGGTTTACATGAAAAAAAGGATGATTTTTTTGCCGCTGGTGTTTCTGCTTGGGTCTGTGTTGATCTGCGTTCTTACGGTAGGGCTATTTTTGCTTGCGGGAGGGAACGTAGAGCAAGCTCCCGATCCGCCTACCGAGCAGGACACACAGCCAAAGCCTCCCAAGGGACCACAGCGCGTTGTCATCATTGACGCAGGGCATGGCGGCGAGGATGGCGGAGCTGTGGGCGTGACCGGGCTTGTGGAAAAGGATCTCAACCTTGACCTTGCAAAGCGTCTTTGCACCCTGCTTGAAGTGGACGGCGTGCGCGTTATCATGACCCGTACCGAGGATGTGCTGCTGTATGATCGCGGCGCGGACTACGAGGGACGCAAGAAGGTGCTTGACCTTGCCGCCCGACAAGCGATCGGTGATGCCAATCCCGATGCTATCTTTATCAGCCTGCACGCCAATACTTTCACGCAACAGATCTATCATGGCTTGCAGGTGTGGTACAGTCCGAACCATGCAAAGAGTGCGACGCTTGCCGAAACCATACGCGGTGAGGTAGTGGCAAAGCTGCAGCCCGACAACCACAGGCAAAGTAAGCAGGCGGGCAGCAATATTTTCCTGTTACATAAGCTGCAGATCCCTGCCGTGCTGGTAGAATGTGGCTTTTTGTCCAATCCCTCCGAATGTCGTGCGCTGGAGGACTCCGAGTACAGGCAGAAGCTTGCTTATGCACTTTACAGAGGTATCATGGCATATTATGAGCATGATACACAGTAAAGGAGGAAGGAGAATGGAAAGAATCTGCATTGTGGGCGGTGACGCTCGCATGGACTATGCCGCACGCGCTCTGGGTGTTGCAGGATATGAGGTTACGCGCGCAAGTGAGCATCTGCCCAACGGGCAGAAAGCGTTGCTGTTGCCTGTGCGAAGCACGACAGACGGCGAGTGCATTACGGGCACGCGCGTCACGCTTGCCTCGATTGCTGAGCGTGTAGCGCAGGGAAGTCTTGTTGTTGGCGGAGGATTGCCCGATGAGATTTGCGGCTATGACTACATGAAAAACGAGGCGTTTTTATACGACAATGCCCGCATTACGGCAGAAGGTGCGGTCATGCTGCTGGGCGCAAGCACGCGCCGTACGGTGTTCGATATGGATATTGCCATTATCGGTATGGGCAGGATCGCCGAGTGCCTTTGCCCCTTACTGCGCGCATTGGGCGCGCACATCACCGTGTATGCAAGGCGCCCGGAGGTGCTTGCACGCGCACGCGCCATGGGTGCGCAGACCGTGCGCTTTTCGGATACGCTACCTGTGTGTGCAGTGCGGCACGACGCGGTGTGTAATACAGTGCCCCACGTGTTGTACAACAGAGAATTACTCGCATCCGCACGGCGCGATACGATTCTTTTGGAGCTTGCAAGCACCCCGGGCGGTTTTGATATGGATTCGGTGGATGAACTCGGATTGACACACGTAAGCGGGCAGGGCTTGCCCGGTAAATACGCGCCGCGTGCGGCGGGCGAGCTGATCGCAGACTACATAATCGATGTTTTGAAAGGGGAGATCAAGGCATGAGTGAGATCAGACAGACCATTGGCTTTGCGCTGTGCGGCTCGTATTGTACGCACGCACAGGCACTTGCGCAGTTGGATGCGCTGTTGATGCGCGGATACAATGTCGTGCCCATTGTCAGCGAACGGGTTTGGGAAACCGATACGCGCTTTGGTACTGCGCAAGCGCTCAGGCAAAGCCTTGCAGCCAAATGCGGTAACGAGGTCATACACACCATCAGGGATGCAGAGCCGCTGGGACCTGCAAGACCCCTGTCGGCATTGGTCATATGTCCCTGTACGGGCAATACGCTTGCCAAACTCGCCGCAGGCGTGACCGATTCAGCCGTGTGCATGGCGGCAAAAGCGCACCTCCGCTCAGACCGTCCGCTTTTGCTGGCACTGGCATCTAACGATGCTATGTCTGCCAATCTGCAAAATATTGCCACGCTACTCAATCGCAAAAACGTGTTTTTTGTGCCCGTACGGCAAGATGACCCTACCAGTAAGCCCCACTCCTTGGTGGCAGAATTTTCCCAAGTGCCGGTTGCCCTTGAGCAAGCACTTACGGGCAAGCAGATGCGGAAGCTCTTTTTATAGTAAATATTTACAAATTGGTCTTGCTTTGGGCATAAAAATGCGGTATCATAATTGGAGAGTCTAAAAAGGAGGAACGCGCCGTGTTTGGATATATCCGGATATTACAGCCCGAGCTGAAAATCAAAGAATATCAATGCTATCGCGGGGTATATTGCGGACTTTGTCGTCAGATGGGCAAATGCACGGGACAGTGCTCCCGACTGACATTGCGCTACGATGCGGCAGCCATGGTGTTGCTGCGTATGGCGGCGCGCGGCACGCAGCCTGTCTTTACTGACAAACGGTGCTTTCTGCACCCATTGACCAAAGCTCCTGTGCTGTCCCCCTGTGAAGAAACCGAAACAGTTTCCTGCATCATGGCAGCTCTGGCATACCATAAATGCAAGGACGATATTGCGGATGAACGCGGGTTTTCACGCTTGCGTGCACGCTTTGCATATCCCTATTTTGCTTATTTGCGCCGCAGGGCAAAACGGCGCATACCCGAGATCGATGCCATTGCCGCGCGCGGAATGCAAGCTTTTACCGAGGCTGAAAGAGAAGCAAACGACTCTGCCGATATCCCTGCTAACGCCTTTGGTGAGCTGATGGGAAACTTGCTTTCGTATGCCACCGAGGGCGAGACTCACGCTGTGCTGTACGAGCTTGGCAAAACGCTTGGCAGATGGGTATATCTGATCGATGCTGCAGAGGACTATCAAAAGGACGTGGAAAAGGGAAGATTCAACGCCCTGCACGCCCTGTACGGCGAGCAGAGTATGACCCGTGCGCAAAGGGATATGCTGGATACATTGTTGGCTTTGGAGCTGAATGATGCTGTTGCTGCAGTTGATCTGATCGAATTTGACGGTCGTGACGACCTGTGTGCTGTTATTTATAATATCCTGTGCCTTGGTATGCCTGCACAGGCAGATGCGGTGTTGCACGAGAAAAAAGAATGTGAGAAATGCAAAGGAGAGCGCGGAGCATGAACGATCCGTATAAGATCCTTGGCGTCAGTCCGGACGCCGACGAGGACGAGATAAAAAAAGCATACCGCGCACTGGCGCGTAAATATCATCCCGACAGATATGCGGGGAAGCCGGAGCTGCAGGCAAGCGCAGAACAGAAAATGAAAGAGATCAACGCCGCTTACGAAGAGGTACAAGCAATTCGCAGCGGCAAGAAGTCGAGCAGTGGCTCGGCTTACAGCGGAGGTGGCTTCAGCGCAAACTACAGTCCCACGGGCGACGCGCTGTATACCGATATCCGCCATTTGATCAATCTTGGTCAGACCGAGCGAGCTTATACCCTCTTGATGGGTGTGCCCGAGCAAAAGCGGGGCGGGGAATGGCATTTCCTTGTCGGCTGTGTATACGTTCGCATGGGCAGACGCGTGGATGCAGGGCGTGAATTTGATATTGCCTGCGGTATGGAACCGCATAACGCCGAATACCGCGCGGCAAGAGAACGGTTTGAGGAGCAGGCAACCACTTTCCGTACACAGCATACCTCGACCAACAGCGGCTGCAACTGCTGTTCGCTGTGCGCAACCTTAGCATGTGCCAATTTGTGTTGCAGCTGCTTAAGACGGGGGTTCTGACGCCATGAAGAAAAAACAACCCTCAAAAATATCTGCCGTGCAAAAGACCAAGAGACTGACGGTGAGCGCACTTTTGTGTGCACTGGGAGCGGTGCTGCTTTGCGCAGGAAGACTGTTTGACGGTAGTCTTGATCTTTCCATGGCAGCTCTTGCCTCGCTGATCACAGTGTGGGCGGCAGAGGAGATGCGTGGCTCGTACCCATGGCTGATCTGGCTTGTGACCGCATTACTTGCGCTGATACTTATGCCATTTAACACGGCAGCGTGGGAGTATCTGCTGTTTGCGGGCGTGTACCCCATGTTGCGCGTGCTGTTGGAAAAGCTTCCGATGGCATTGCGTATCGTAATCAAAATCGTGCTGTTCAACGGTGTCATCGCGCTTGGTGTGCTGATCCTCTGGCAGCTACTGTTTCCCACGGCGCAGAGCTATCCCGCCGCGCTGGGTGCATTTCTCGGCGGGCAAGGCGCGCATTGGGGATATTCGCTTGCAGTCTGGATCACGGCAAACGGCGCGTTTGTGCTGTATGATTTCGTTATAAGCAGGTTTATCGGTGCATACCGTACGGTACTTCGTAAGCGGTTCAAATTTTTGCAAATGAAATAATACGGACTGTAGGGACAGGTGAGGATGCCTGTCCCTGCGTTTTTTGAAATTTTACTCAAGTAAAGCAAATTTTTCTTGCAATCGTCTATCATGTATGATATACTATAGGCAAATATAATATCGAAAGAAGGCGATTGCATTGAAGCAAATCAAATTTTTCCCGACCGTCAAGCAGTATGCACACAGGTATTTCATCAAAGCAATGGGTGCCATGGCTTTGGGTCTGTTTGCATCACTCTTGATCAGCACCATCTTTAATACGATTGCCACCTATGCCCACCTGCCGTTTTTGTTAACGGTTGCATCGTATGCCAAGGCTGCTACGGGTATGGCGATCGGCGTTGCCATTGCGCATGCGCTGGGTGCGCATCCGCTTGTCATGTTCTCGGCTGCTGCCGTGGGTGCGATGGCTGACGCTATGGGCGCAGTTATCCTGGACGGTAAGATTTTGGCATGGGGGGCAGTGATCTTGGAGAAGGAGCGTATTCTGTCCTTGACCGGAGCTGTTGTCGCAGAGCAGGGCGTGTTCTATTCCGCAGGTCCTGCCGGTGCGTTCTTTGCAGTGATCGTTGCTTGCGAGATCGGCATGCTGGTCTCCAAAAAAACCAAGGTGGATGTGTTGGTGACCCCTGTAGTTACCCTTCTTTGCGGCTTTGGCGCGTCCTGGCTGCTGTGTCCCTTGGTTTCTTACGTCATGTATTATCTGGGCGTGTTTATCGCAACTGCTACCACGCTGCAGCCGCTTCTGATGGGTATGGTGATCTCTGTTGTCGTCGGTGTGATCCTGACGCTGCCCATCTCTTCGGCAGCTATCTGTGCTGCGATCTTTTCGACTACGGCGATCGATGCGGCGGCACAAGCCGGCACCAAAGAGGGTCTTTTGCTTGCGGGCGGCGCGGCGGCAGTCGGCTGCTGCGCACAGATGGTCGGCTTTGCGGTGTCCTCGTTCCGTGAGAACAAATGGGGCGGCATCGTGTCGCAAGGACTTGGCACATCCATGCTGCAGATGGGCAACATAGTCAGACGCCCGCAGATCTGGATTCCGCCAACGCTTACAGCCGCGATCATCGGACCTGTTTCTACCATGGTATTCAAGCTCAAATGCGCGGGCGTTGCCGCGGGTATGGGTACTTGCGGCTTGGTCGGTCCGATCGGCGTGATCACTGCAACCGAGAAAGATCCTATGCTTTGGATCGGTCTTGTGCTTTGTTGCCTGGTGCTTCCTGCAACACTTTCGCTGCTTTTCTCGGAAATCATGCGAAAATTGGGCTGGATCAAGCAGGGAGATATGCTGCTTGAGAGCTGATTATTTCCGCTTCGTGAATAAACTGTAAATCCGTATTCATAATCATTGAAACCCATTGACAATCACATGACCGTGTGATATCATGTATACACAGGCGAACAAAATCAATTAATAAGGAGGATATAATTATGCCTGAACCCACCACCCTTATAATTATCGCCGCCGTAGCGGCAGTTGTGCTGATCTGCCTGTTTTTTGCAGCAGCATACGTCAAAGCCCCCCCGAACAAAGCTTATATTATCTCGGGCTTCCGTTCCAAGAAGAGAGTGCTGATCGGTAAAGCAGGCTTCCGTCTGCCGTTCTTTGAAAGACTTGATAAGCTTTCTCTGGACGTCATGCAGGTAGACGTCAAGACCAGTGAGGCAGTACCCACCAACGAGTTCATCAACGTCAGCGTTGACGGCGTTGCGAACATCAAGATCTCCTCCGATCCCGAGCTGATCAACAAGGCAGCAGAGGCACTGCTTTCCATGGATCAGCGTCAGCTCATCTTCCTTTGCACTCAGGTGCTGGAAGGTAACATGCGTGAGATCGTGGGCTCCGTAGGTCTGAAGGAAATGGTACAGGAGCGCCAGATCGTAGCGGAAAAGATCAAGGAAAACGCAGTACCCGATATGCGCAAGCTGGGTATCGAGATCGTAAACTTCAACATCCAGAACTTTAAGGATGGCGCGGGTACCATCGAGAACATGGGTATTGACAACGTTGAGCAGATCCGTAAGGCTGCTCAGATTGCAAAGGCTGAGGCTGCAAGAGACATCAGCATTGCAGAAGCAAACGCTAAGGAAGAGGCAAACAAGGTTGCTGTTAACACCAACCTGCGCATCTCCGAGCAGAACACCTCGCTGGCTATCCGTCAGGCAGAGCTGAAGAAGGATGCCGACATCAAGCAGGCAGAGGCTGACGCTGCATACGCAATTCAGAAGGAGCAGCAGAGAAAGACCATTGAGGTCACTGCTGCAGACGCTGACATTGCAAGAAGAGAAAAAGACGCAGAGCTTGCTGAAAAGGAAATCGCACTTCAGGAAAGAAGACTGGATGCAGAGATCCGCAAAAAGGCAGACGCGCTCAAGTATGAGGCTGAAAAGAAGGCTGAGGCTGAGCTGATCAAGCGTCAGAGAGAAGCAGAGGCTCGCCGCTTTGAGGAAGAGCAGGCTGCTATGGCTAAGATGAAGATGGCAGAAGCAGAGAAGTTTGAGCAGGAGCAGCAGGCTCTTGCACAGAAGGCAACCGCA
>JAZNBB010000048.1:0-19348 GCA_045586845.1 Eubacteriales bacterium | reverse complement strand
GTGAATAGAACGAAGAGTGATATTCTTGCTATGCAAGAGATACTGGAAAAGCGCAAAAAGAACCAACCGCGCGCGGTTGGTTCTTTTTGCGCTTTTCCAGTATCTCTTGCATAGCAAGAATATCACTCTTCGTTCTATTCACCTACGGTGAGTTTTCTTCGCTGCGCGAGTTGTGTGTGTTTCACAAAAATCATAAAAAATCGCCAATTCTCTTGCAAGAGAATCGGCTTTGTGCTATAATTAAAACACACACCACTCAAGGGGAGCAGACAATGAAGGAATTCCACATTGGCACAGAGATATATTTCGGTGAATCGGCACTTGACAGACTCTCACAGTTGAACTTTGAGAGCGTCATCATTTTAGCCGATCCCTTTGTCGTGACCTCGGGACTGATCGAGCACGTCACCAAGCGTCTTGACAACGCAGGCATTCGCTATGCTCTGTTTACCGATATTGTGCCGGATCCTCCCGTTGACAAGGTCATTGCGGGTGTCGCAGCCGTGCTCAAAGGGCACTATCCTTGCATACTCGCCGTGGGCGGTGGTTCTGCCATTGATACCGCCAAAGCAGTACGCAAGTTCGCAGGGCAGATCCAAGAGGGCTATGCGCCGCGGTTGATAGCCATTCCCACCACCTCGGGGACAGGCAGCGAGGTGACCTCGTTCGCCGTGATCTCCAATCCCGAGGAAGGCAGAAAATATCCCCTTTGCGCTGAAGATATGCTGCCCGAGGAGGCGATACTGGACGAGGTGCTGGTCAAATCGGTGCCCGCAGCCATTACCGCAGATACAGGTATGGACGTCATGACGCACGCCATCGAAGCATACGTCAGTACCGACAACAACGAGTTTTCGGGCGCACTTGCCGAGAAATCGGTGGAAATTTGCGGCCAGTTCCTGATCCGGTCTTATTCGGATAACAACGACTCGCACGCACGCCGCAAGATGCATATTGCAGCTTGTCTTGCAGGCATTGCATTCAATTCCGCTTCTCTCGGTCTTGTGCATGGCATGGCGCATCAGCTGGGCGCACATCTGCACATACCGCACGGAAGGAGCTGTGCTTTGCTTCTCCCCTCTCTAATCGAATACAACAGCGGCATTACCACCTCCTCACGTTCCCAAGCGGAATACCCTTCCTGCGTGCGAAAATATTGCAATATGGCACGTATTTTAGGCGTAAGCAACTTCAACGAGATCACTACCGTGCGCGCGCTGATCAGCTATATTCACTTTCTATCGCAAGAAATGCATATGCCTGCACGTGTGTCCGAGGCGGTCAGCATCTCCCACGAGGACTACCTCTCGCACATAGAGGCGATGGCTGAGGGAGCTTTGGCAGACAGTTGTACCGCGACCAATCCCCGCGTGCCTACCAAGCAAGAGATCATTGAGATCTATAAAAGCATTTGGTAATCCGAAAATACAAAAAAGTTGCTTTTTCAAGCAACTTTTTTCTTTTTCACTTTGTCCGAGATCCCCTTGATCGCCATTGCGATCAGCAACATGATATACGCCGCTGCGGTAAAGCCGGCGATGTAAATAAACAGGCACCAAGGGTACGGTACAACCGTCTGCACATTTGAATAAACCGGCAAGGATGGCGCACAATGGCGGCTGACAAAGAACATATTAAAGGTCTCGTTGGGCACGATACCTACAACTACAGCAAGCTCGTTGAGTACAACTGCCGTACCCACAGCCACCGAAAATACCGCCATGCCGCCAAGTACCGTTTTGTGTTGCGCCTTGACCGTTCCCGTGAAATATAGAAACACGCCAACCACGATCATGGACGCGTGGCAGACCATGCTTTGGATATTGATCCACACGCTGCTCGTATACACGTCTCCGGGGTAGACCATGACACAAGTACCTGCGAACACGGCAAAGGTGGCAAGAAAGTCAAGCAGTGCGTTTTGCAGCTTGCCGCGCGTCAAACCTGCAAGCAATCCTACATACATGGGAATGGAACAGAATTGCCATGGAAAAGCGTACCACTGATAATCAAATTCCACGCCGCCGTCATACGAAAAGCTATACTGGATCTGTTTATAGATCTCCAATGCCATGACCAGCATTGCCGTATAAAACACCACATTGATGGGATTTTTGATCTTGCCGTGCTTGTATAGCAAACACAACAGCACAGTAACACCTACGGTCAAAAGCAGCCAAAGAATGTGAAACCAGCCAAACCAAGTCGGTGTAGTCATTTTCAATTCTATGACATCAAACACAAAGGCAAGCACGATATCTCCCTCTTTTCTTTTCAGTTGCCCTCATTCTACCATATCCGACCAAGCTTGACAAGCCATCCGCATCATTCTTAATAATTCTTAATATTATCACATACAAATATTCTTGCCATGGCACAAAATATGTGATATAATGGAAATATCAATAATAAAGGAGCCGCATCATGAAACATACGCAACAGGATATGGCATTAGGAACACGATTGCCGTGCTCTCTTGATCCCGCAAAGATTCCCTTTACCTTTACGCTGGATGGTGTGCACTACAAGGGCTTTACCCAAGAGCTATCACCGCGCGTAGAGTGCATACGCATTGACGCGTCAGTGACCTGTCACCGCTTTACCGCATCTTCACACGGTCTTCTTTTATGCGCAGAACGCTACGCTTATTGCGATTTCGCTGTGTTTGAATGGGTAATGTACATCGAAAACCTGTCCGCGGAACGCTCCCCCGTGATTTCGGATTGGCGTTTTTGCGCTGCATTGCCTGCCCGATCGGCAAATTTGTACCACGGCAATGGTGACACCTGCGGAACTGACGGTTACGCATGGCAGACAGACAAGGTCACCACACATCCTTTACATATCGAGCCCTGCGGTGACGGTACGCCCTGCAACGGCGCATTCCCCTATATGCGCCTTTTGTTTGACGACTGGGGCGTCAACCTTGCTATCGGCTGGAGCGGACACTGGAGCGCGGATTTTGCACTCTGCGAGAGCGGCGTGCAAATTGCTGCAGGTCAAGGAATTTTCAACGCTTATCTGAAGCCGGGCGAGCGCGTACGCACCCCCCGCGTGACCATACAAGCCTTTGCAGGCGGACACGACCGCGGCAGAAACCTTTGGCGCTCCTACTATCTTGCACATATGCTGCCGCGCCAAAAGGACGGCACTCCCCTCTCACCCAAGCTGTTCGTGCACACATGGAACATTGACGGCAAGAGCGAATTTTCGGGCACGACCGAGCAAAACCAGATCGAGGCGATCAACACCTATCTTGATAAGGGCTTTGACCCCGACGGATGGTGGATCGACGCGGGCTGGTACCCATGCAATTACGACTGGGGCGTGGGCGTGGGAAATCTGCGCGTCAATCCCGACAATTACCCCAACGGATTGAAGCCGGTGTCCGATCATTTGCACAAGCACGGCATTGAACTGCTTTTGTGGTTTGAGCCTGAGCGCAACTATAAGGGCACAGATATGTGGCGTGAGCATCCCGAATTTTTGCTCTTCTATGAGGGTGAAAACCACTTTTGGCTGACCAATGCGCTGTTTAACTTGGCTGATCCTGTGGCATGTGATTGGCTGATCGACAAGATTGACGGACTGATCAAGGAGTACGGCGTGGATATTTATCGACAGGACTTCAACTTTCAACCCATGCCCTACTGGCAGCAACATACAGAGGCTGGACGCGACGGCGTGCTTGAAAATCTGCACATTCAGGGTTACTACCGCTTTTGGGATACGCTGCTTGCGCGCAATCCCGGGCTTTGGATCGACTCTTGTGCCTCAGGCGGCAGGCGCAACGATCCCGAAACCATGCGCCGTGCCGTGCCGTTGCACTACACCGACGTGGGCTACGGTGACCACTACATGAAGCAGGCGCAGCACAGGCAGATGTTTGAGTGGATCCCCTATTTCCGCGCGCACAACTTCAACTGGTGCGGCGATGACGGCATCTACAACGGGCAGCCCCACCGCATCGACGGCTTTGCCTACCAGAACGCCATGGTGCCCTCCATGACCGACATGACCGAATACTACCACGATGAGGTACAGTTCGCACAGGGCCGTGTCTACCACGCCGTCTGGCGCAGGGCAGCCACCATTATGCTGGATGCGGACTACTACCCTCTGACCGAGTGCCGCAAGGATATTCACGATTGGTACGGCTTGCAGTTTGACAAGGACGGCGCAGGGCTTTTACAGGTCATCCGCAACGTGGCTGTCGAGAGTGACGCCTGTACCCTGTCCCCCTTCGTTTATGACGAGAGCAAGACCTACACCTTTACCGAAGCCATCAGCGGCGAGGTGCGCACACTCACGGGTGCTGACATCAAGCAAAAAGGCATGATCTTCGCCATGCCGAGAAAAACCGCACAGATGTGGTTTTACACAAGTGAATAATATGTTTGTATAAAAGAGGAGGAGCAAGCCCCTCCCCTACCGCCCGATGTAACAATACACCTTATGATATAAGGAAATGTTACGTTTCAGGACATAGGGGAGGGGCTTGCTCCTCCTTATTTGGCATCAAGAACTATTCTCTAAAACACGTTCATTTTTTACAAATCACCGAAAGCATTGTTCCACGCTGTCCATCGTGATGACGGGTGGCATAGCGGTGCGAGAAAAACAGCTCGGGGTGGCAGCAGGTGCAGATATCTGCTTGGTCGATATGTGCTTCTGACACACCTGCGCTCACCAAAAGCAGACGGTTGACCTTGACCAAATCGCCGTAATACTTGCCGTTTTGACCTTTCATAAAGCATTTTTCAACGACTTCCCTGCCACAATGCTCCAAAAAAACGTCCACGCAATCGCCGGCAACTTCAAAGCAGCAAATCCCGATGCAGGGTCCGACGGCTGCATAAATCTCGACCTCGCCGCAAGCATCGCATAAAGCCCTGACCGCATTCCGGACAATACCACCTGCCGTGCCACGCCAGCCTGCGTGCACCGCCCCAACGGCAAGCACGACTCCATTGCAATCACGCGCCTCCAACAGCACAGGCACACAGTCCGCACTTTTTACACCCAAGGGCAAGTCCTTCTCAAGCGTAATATAGCCATCGGATGCGCCGTTTCCGGGCTTTGCATATCCCCTACCCGCATCTGCCTCGGTCATATTCAGTACTTGCGTACCATGCACCTGCGACAGTGAGATAACGCGTGCTGCATCCATGCCCACAGCTTGTGCAAACAGGTGCAAATTTTGCAGCACGGTAGCGTCATTGTCCCCTCTGTTGCGCGCTAAAT
Organism: Eubacteriales bacterium; assembly: GCA_045586845.1. Lineage (GTDB taxonomy): Bacteria > Bacillota > Clostridia > Oscillospirales > CAG-272 > SVQP01. The sequence goes on along the minus strand of JAZNBB010000048.1, from coordinate 14,104 downwards.
TGAGGCTTTGGGTATATATATTTTCACTCACACCGCCATGTCGTGTGGCAAAGGCGTGTTTAGATTTCAGCAGGGTCGAGTAATAATACCCGACCCCGTTCTTTTGCGCATATGTAAACATCAGTCAATATCCTCTCTGACCACGTCAGGTGTCTGCTCCAATACGCGCGGATGCTCCAGGTATGTACGGATAGTCTTGAAGGACGATGCATACAAATATCCGTCGCATATGCGCTCATCGGTGACCACCTTAAGGTCAATAACGCGCTTTTTTTGCACATTACCCTCGTCATCCAAAGCCAACTCCATGCGCTTGTTACCGTACGACACAAAAATAGGCAGGTTGCCGAAATTATACAAGTGATGATAAATAGGACGGATACCTAAAGAGCCCATACTGGTCACAAACAGTGAGCCGTGGAAGGGGCTGACACCGATCAGTGCCTGTGGCAACAGTCGGTTATTGTCAAGGAAGATCAGCAGACTGACCACAGGCAACAGAATAAAGCGCGGCAGACTTGAAAGAATACGCGCAGCCTTATCAAAGCCGCTTTCCTTATCCGATTTTGTATCGCTTGCGTCCTTCTCTTCCTGAACGGCAGCGTTGAATTTTTCGTACACGTCATCGATCGTGTCAGTCGGCTCAAAATACACCTTGATACAGGTGTCGGGCGAGTCGGCGGACATAGTGGTCTTGATGGTCATGTTGACCACGATATTATTTCTTGCATAAACGCGGTTGCCGCTGACAAAGCGATTAATCTCGGGGCGTTTTGCCACGGTACGCACATAAGCAGCAAGAAATACGTGTAAAAACGAAAAGTTCACCTTTCCCTCTTTGATCTTGGATCGGATATATGGGTCGGTCTCGGTCATATCGATGCTGTCAGCAAACTGATTGCACGCATCGTTTCTGCTACGCATGATGTACGGCATAAACTTGTTCATAGGGTACAGCGTGCGGACCAATCTTCCATCCTTGCGGTCGCCAAAGCGGCGCTTGCGCGGCTTTTTCTCAGCCGCCACTTTTTGCTTTTCCAGGGTTGCGTTTTCCATATCGGGGCGTCTCCTTCAATACTATTTACTATATTATAGCGAAAAAACGCGCATAAATCAATAGACAAATGTCACAAAACCTTTGACAATCGATACCTTTTATGCTAAAATAAGAGAGAGGTGATAAAAATGAAGCACGTTGACATATATACCGACGGTGCATGCCGCGGAAATCCCGGTAAGGGCGGCTGGGGGGCGATCCTTGTCTATAAGGGCATAGAAAAGGAGCTTTCGGGCGGTGACCCCATGACCACCAATAATCGCATGGAGCTTTCTGCCGTGATCGCGGCGCTTTCGGCTTTGCGCGAGCCCTGTGAGATCACGCTGACAAGCGATTCCAAATACGTGGTGGATGCAGTAACCAAGGGCTGGGCAAAATCCTGGAAAGCGCGAAGCTGGATCAAGCCGGACAAATCCCCTGCTCTTAATTCCGACCTGTGGGACAAGCTGTTAGGATTGCTGGATTACCACGACGTGACTTTCGTTTGGGTCAAAGGGCATGCGGGGCATCCCTATAACGAGCGATGTGATGCATTAGCTACCACATTTGCGGACAGCTTTTCTTGATCAAAACTCAAAAATCCTATTGACAGGCACTCGCAAATGGTCTATAATAAAAGTTGACATTTTATGACCGAAGCGGTCGAAAGATAAGGAGAGAATATGAAAAAGTTTTTTGAAGAATTCAAGAAATTTATCACACGCGGCAACGTTGTCGATATGGCAGTCGGTGTGATCGTCGGCGGTGCTTTCACCGCTATCGTCAATGGCCTTAGCAATAACATTCTCAAGCCACTGATCAATGCGCTTTTGGCATTGGTACTGGGCAAGAACTCTTTGACCGAGATCTACACCATTCTGATTCCGGGCTATTCCGATGTATTAGATGCTGAAGGTGCCGTTATCGGTCAGCAATTTGATCTGGCGCAATCCATCTACATTGACTGGGGCGCATTCATCAACGCCGTCATCAACTTCTTCCTGATCGCCATCGTGCTGTTTGTCATCGTCAAGATCTTCAATAAGTTCAGAGAGAATCGGCAAGAGTTCTCCACAAAGCTGAATAAGGGCAAGCTGACCAACGCACAAAAGAAGGAACTTAAGGCAGCAGGCATCAAGGTACGCGACAAAGCAGCCGTAAATGCTTACTTTGAGCAAAAAAAGCTGGCAGCCGAGCAAAAGGCAGCCGAGGAAAAGGCAGCCGCAGAGGCAGCAGCCAAGGCAGAGCGCGAAGCCAATCCCACCACCGAGGATCTACTCAAGCTGATTCTTGCCGAGATCAAAAAGGATTGATCTGCATATAGAGAAAACGGATACGCGTGCGTATCCGTTTTCTTTTGCACTTCTTGACAAATGGCGCATTTTGCGGTATAATGAAACCAAACAAATTGAATCACGGAGGTACTCTGCTATGTCCACACCCTTCCAGCCCCTGGCTCTTACCAAAAAGGCAGTCATTCTTGACACCGATATGGGTCCCGATTGCGACGACGTTGGCGCGCTCGTTACACTGATCTCGTATGCAGAACAATATGGTTTTGATATTCTGGGCGTTTGCAACTGCACGTCCAATCGCTTTGGCATGGGAGCCATCGACGCGGTTGCCCGCTATTGCGGCTATCCCATTGAAAACTTGGGGCAGTGGGAGTATCCCGGCTTTATGGACTCACCCGATTGTCACAAATACACCGATGACATCGCACAACGCTTCTCCGAAAAGTTCAACGCAGGCACGCTCAAAGTAGCTTCCAGCGTAGAATTCTACCGCAAAACGCTGGCTTCTGCTCCGGATGACGGCGTGGTCATCATTGTCATCGGCATGCTCAACACGCTCTCCGCGCTGCTTGATTCTCAACCCGACGACATTTCTCCCCTTTGCGGCAAGGAGCTGATCTCCCAGAAGGTCAACGCGCTGGTCTCCATGGCTGCCATTCTGCCCCAGGGACGCGAGTGCAACGTGCTCAACGACTACAAGGCTGCCGAAAATGTATTTACCAACTGGCCGACTGCTATGTATCTCTCTGACTTCCATATCGGCTGGCAGATCATCACCGGTTTTGATGCTGCCGATCCACACGCCGAAAGCCCGATCTACGAGTCCTACAGACTTTGGACCGACGGCAGATGCTTCAACAGCAGCTACGATTTGACCGCCGTGCAGTTTGCCGTGCTTGGTGAATGCAAGTTTTATGGCTTGCATGATGCCTGCCGTCTGGAATTTTTCGACGAGGGCACAGGTACTCCCGATGCAACGCGCGCTGTTCCCGACTCCGAGGGTCGCATCTTCTTCATGAAAAAACTTGTGGATGATGCCACTATCGCAGCGGACCTGAACAAACATATGAACAAATATTTATAAACAAATGATCAAGGGGCTGAGTATAAAACTCAGCCCCTTTTTTATCAGTCTTTTCTCTTTGTGATCACAAGTGCACCGAGTGCCATCACAGTCATCAGAGCTGCAACTGCGCTTGCGGACTTGCAGCCATTCTGCTCTTGGAGTTCAGATTCCTGCTCCGTAATATCGGTGGAGATATCTTCGATCTCGGGCGCTGTGGTGGGCTCTTCTGTGGTAAGTTGCTCACCCTCTGCGTTTTGCTGCGTGCTGATAAAGCTGTACTTAAAGCGCGCCCCGGGAGCTACATCACCGGAGATGTAGAAGTCCATGATATCGCCGGAAAACTTGTCATAATCTCCCTCGTCGTGCACGTTATCTGTCCAGGAGAAATTGATGGTATAATCGTTTCCCTCAAGTCCCAGATCGCTCTTGGCTACCTTGACGGTCATATATCTGCCATCCACAACGTATGCGCAATCCGCAACTTTAGTGCTCTCATAGCCGTTACCCGAAAACTTTTCAAGAACAACGGTATCCTTGCTTGCTGCCGACTTATTGATCACATACTCAAAGGTTTCCCAACCCTGAGAACTTTGGTCGGAGTCAATATAAAGCGTCATCCACAGATTGTCGGTGTAGGGGGTAATGTCCTCTGCACACTCCACGTTGAAATAAACGTATTCATTGTCACGTGCGATCTGTGCACCGATCAGATCGTTTCTGCCCGAGGTCTCGGTGTACTTGAGATTGCCATATCCCGAGCTCTTACGGTCACCCGTATTATTGGCATATGCTTCGTAGTAAGGTGTAATGTCCTTCCATTGTGCCTGCCCTGCATCAAGATCAATGGTGGCGTTCATGCCGGGCTCGGGAATGGGATTGACACCTTTATACTGACGGGCAAAGTTGACAAACTGATAATAGTAGTGGTCCTTGAGTTCGCCCTTGGTGGGCTCAAGGTCACGGGAGAATTCGTTGTCGAACTGGTCAACCAAAGCGTTGTTGACCTTGGAATTTTCGCCGCCCCAAGGATCGGGCTGACGCCATGCGTGCCACTCGTTCCAACCGGTCACAAAAATGACCTCGGGGTCCATCTCAAGCGCATAGTTGAACTGCTCAGCGAACTGATAACCGTACAAAGAAGCACTCGGACCTTCCTTTTCATATCGGTCGGGATAATCCGAGGTGTAGGAGCGCCCCATAACGTTCTCTCCGTTCATGGCGGTGATCTCCTTGGTCACGTAGTTGTGGTTGACAGCCACGCCCACAGACATCTGCTCAATCAATCCGTTTTTGATGCCTACCGGCCCCTTGACAGAATACAATGCCTGCGGATACACCGACAGCCAGCCCCAAGTCTTTGCAGAGGTCTCATTCACGCGATACTCGGGCTGTCCGGCACGCCAGGTAAAGAAGTTTCTGATCTCCTTACCGATATCTCCCTCGGGAACTGCATTTCGCAGACCCATGATCATGGGTTTATCATCCCAGTAGAACCACAGATCCTGATACTTGCCTTCCTTATAAATATCGTGATAGATCACGTTCATTTGCGAAACAGCACCCGAATGTGCACCGAAGGGCATCAGGTAAGATACTTTTGGCACGTCAACACCACCGTTTTTCATAGCTTCCTCCCACGTGGGATACAGCACAAGATAGCTCTCTCTCCACGTGTAGCCGCCGTTGGTGTTGTCCGCGAAAATGGTATCCACGCCCGCATTTGCCAAAAGCTCTGCCTGCTTACGCAGCACCCACGGATCCTCGGTGGTATAGAAGCCGTAGATCGGCTCGTTCCAGAAGCAGTACCGCCCCGTGCCCACCCATGCCTGGTGGTTGTAATCGTTCTTTGCGTCCGGATATTGCTTTAAAAGCTCGGTGGTATTGACCGCGCCCTGGGAAGCGGTCTCCTTGGTGTGCCATGTCCAATAGAACATCGCCAACGTTTTGTCCTCTCGAGGTGCGCCTACCTCGGCATACGTCAGGGAAACTCTGCCAAGACCGTCGGTAAATACCCAAGTGTCGGGCATGACCTCGTTCTGATGACTCAAGCTGTCCTCGGGTATGATCACGGGCTCTTCGGGCTCTACCACGATCTGCGGCTCAAGCTCATAGAAGGGCGTCTCGGGACGCTCCACAAAGGTCACGCGCATATCCCAGTCGCGTCTGCTCTCCGAGCCGTTCGTGTAAACGTAGCTGCCATTGTCCGAGTAGTCCTGTACCCATACGCCAACCTGTCCGCGTACGTCGTGAATACGCAAAAAGTATTCACCTGCAGGCAACGGATCAAAAGTCAGCTTATTGTACGCGTTGTCACGCAAAGGGTCAAATCGCTGCGTGACCAACGGGTCAGACAGTATCGTAATATCATAATTGGTATCCCATACGTACAGACTCAGCGTAGCTGCAGAATCGCTGGTGCTCCACGTGGGCATGGAAACCTCTACTGCGGTAAACGCACCGCCAAAGCCAAGGCGGATACCGTAGTCGCCACCGACACTCTGTGCGCCTCTGTTTGTGCCCGCACTGCTGTGCACGTTGACCACAGCACCGTCTGCAAATACAGTCTGTACGCCTACAGCCGCCAACATAGCAAGACAAATCACCATGCAAACGACGCAGGACAGATTTTTGCGATTGAATTTCATAAAATGCCTCCTATTATCAAATTGGGGGTATTAGTTAAATTATACCATAATATCTTACAAGCGTCAATAGATTTACGCAACATTCACAAAAAAAGGAGCTGCCCGTGGCAGCTCCTTTGAAATTATCCCCAAATGCAAACAACCAAATACAGTACCACACACAGCATCGCAGCAGGCGAGGCGAACGCCAGTGCCGTGTTTTTGGTGACTTCGAGGGCTGTGGGCTTGGTTGCAGATCTGTACGCATCCGATGCGCCGTGCTTGGCGTAAGAACGATAAAGTCGGCTGCTCTCACCAAAGAAAACGGCAAGGCAGAGCAAGAATGCCGCGATCATCAATATCAAAAACAGCGTGGTCGCGCTTTGCGTTACATAAAAATCCGCAAAACCGCTTTGCCCGAACAGGCAGAACAGATTGTACAGAAAATGCACGATGATCGCGCAGAATACCGAACGTGTGGCGTACAGAACGAGTGCCAAAATCACACCCGCAAACAGATATACGGGCATTGCAGGCAGATTGAAATGCAGCATAGAAAACAGAATTGAGCTGACTGCAACCGCACAAGCTACTCCCCTGCCTTCAAATTCCGCACATAAAATACCGCGAAAGATGATCTCTTCGCACATTGCAGGCAAGACCGCATATGCCAACACCAGGTACAAAATACCCATCATGGTGCCGTCATGCCGTGAGGTAAAAGTATCGTACAGCACAAAGCTCTGACCGGCGCTCAAAGTTCCCATTAACACGCTGAGCAAAAAGCACCCTGTGATCAGTGCACCTGCAGCGCTTATGATCAACAGAATATGGTCAAAGCCGGGAGATCTCAGGCGCAAACGCTTGGCATAACGCTTGCCGCGAAAGCGCAAAAACAGATAACCGGGGATCACAAAGATCAAAATCTGCAGCAGCACGACCGCCAAGTACTCATTGTCGCGGTCAAGCAACAACACGTCCAACAAGCGGGAGAGCAGCAAAAGCACGAAATTGCCCAGCACCAATAGCAGTACAGGGTCAAAAGGCAACTTGCCAAGCAGCGGTATGCGCTTCCAGCGGTATGCAAATCGTTGGCTGCGCAAGTCTTCCCCCACCTGCTCGGTATGCTCCTCGGGCTCATAGCCGTCATCCGCGTCATAGTCATCCGCCACGTCGTATTCGTCTGAGATGTCAAATCCGTTCAGATCGGATGCGTATTGTGCATCGTCGATCACACTCTGTCCCACGCCCGCGCCAACCGTTTCTATCACGGCAGCGGAACGCACACCACACGTGTCGACCACATACGCCACGGGCACATCATATTCTTGGCAGGGCAGGCTTTCCGCTATACCACAATCGTACACCGCGCAAGCACTCACACCCTTAAATTTCATCAAAAAGCGGTCGTAATAGCCCTTACCATAGCCCAAACGGTTGCCGAATGTATCCACCGCCAGCGCGGGAACGATACAAAGTGCATCATCTGTCGGTTCCCATGGTAAGCAATCTTCACTTGGCTCAGGGATGCCATAGTACCCTTCAACCAATCGCTCAGGAGTATCCACTACAAAAAATGCCATGTGCCCCGCCTTATCCAAGCAGCGCGGATACGCCACTGTTTTCCCCTGCATCCATGCGTCTGCCGCCACAGCGGACAGATCAATCTCGTTCTCTCTTGCCGCGAAAAGCAGCACGCAAGACGCCTCGGTATACATTGAGCTTTGCAGGATATGCGCACATATCTTGAGAGATTGCATTTCTCTTTGCGCGGACGTCAGCTCCGCACGCGCAGACTTATAAGCTGCGCGCAACTCTTTTTTTGTCATTTCATTCATTTTGCAAATACCGCATTACCAATCTGCTCAGCCTTTTCTTTACCGCACAGTACCTCTACTAAGCTCAATCCGAATTCCAGTGCCGAGCCCATACCCTTGGAGGTAATGATCTTACCGTCACACTCCACGCGCGCATCGGTCACGACAGCCCCCTCAAGGTACTGCTCAAAGCCGGGATAGCATACTGCTCTTTTGCCCGCAAGATATCCGCGCTTGCCAAGCACCATGGGAGCTGCACAAATAGCACATAGATACGCGCCGTTTTTTACACCGGCACGCAACGCGACATCCACTACGCGGGAGTTGTCCAGATTTTCAGAACCGGGCATACCACCGGGCAGAATGATCATGTCGGGAGCAGAATCGCGGTACATGGTATCGGGAATATCAGCCTGTACGCGAATGCCATGCGCACCTAATATGCTGTCACCGCCCACACCTACCGTAGTCACGGGTACGCCCGCTCGGCGCAGCACGTCCAGCGGAGTCATCGCCTCGATCTCTTCAAAGCCGTTTGCCAAAAACAGATATACCATGATGCCCCTCCCATCAAACTTTATAAATAATCTTAAACTTATGCAAAAAATGCGATCAACTCGTCGGTCTTGATGGTCTGCTCTTCCCTGCTGACCAGATTTTTGATCTTGACTTCACCTGCGGCATACTCGCTGCCGCCGATGATGACCACGTGCGAAAATCCTTGGCGTACGCCCCAATCCAGTTGCTTGCCGAACTTCTTTTTGCCCAGATACAGGGTGGCTGCCACTCCCGCATCACGCAAGGATTCCACAAGGCAGGCGGTGTGCTCATAGGGCACATCGTCAAATACCGTGACCAGCACCTTGGTGCCGCCGGTATACAGATCGGGGATCAGTCCGTGGATAGTCAGGAAGTTTTCCAGGGTCACATCGCCAAGTCCGTAGCCCACGCCGCTGATCTGGTTCTTGACAAACAAGCCCACCAGATTGTCGTATCTGCCGCCGCCAAACATGGCGCGGTTATTCTCGGGTGCTAAGTCAAACACCTCAAATACAGTACCGGTGTAGTAGTCCAGACCGCGCACAATGCCGAAATCAAAGGTGCAATAACGGTCAAGCCCCATCTTCTCCAGCATATCAAACAGGCTGGCAAGCTCCTGTGCGCCGCGGCTTTCGGGGCAAAGAGCTGTCGCATCAGATACGCTCATGCCGTACAGAGAGTCGATCTTGGCAATCTGCTCTGCAGTAAGCCCTTGCTCACCCATTTCCTTTTCGTAAACCTCGCGCGGGATCTTGTTCTTTTTGTCCACGATCTTGGACACCTTGCGTGCGCGCTCCTCGCCCTCGCCTGCAATAGCTGCAATCACGTCATTGAAAAAACGACGGTTGTTGATGTGCACACGGAACATGGTCTCGTCCGCGCCGAATGCGCGCAGAATGCGGATGGCGCTGGTAATGGTTTCAAGGTCTGCTTCATAGGTGTCGCAGCCGAAAATATCCACGTTGACCTGCCAGAATTCACGCAGTCTGCCGCGCTGCGGACGCTCGTAACGGTAGCAGTTGGGCATGGAGAACCACTTGAGCGGGAAGTTGAGCTCACCGATCTTGGCGGAGACCATACGCGCCACGGTGGGAGTCATCTCGGGACGGATCGCAAGATGACGGTCGCCTCTGTCGGTAAAGTGGTAGGTCTGCTCGTTGGCGATCTCCTCGCCGCTCTTGGCTGCGTAAAGCTCCAAGGATTCCAGCATGGGTCCTGCATATTCGTCAAATGCCGCGTCTTCAAGCGTCTTACGGATCTTGCCAAAGAACCAGTTACGCAAAACCATCTCGCGCGGATAAAAATCTCTTGTACCCTTGTAAGGCTGTGTTGAAAGCTTTTCCATTTGTAATCCCTCTTTTTTTGAGTCGTTATGTATAATCATATTATTATAACACAGATCATTGTGCGTTGTCAATCACAAAGGCGCAAACCAACCTATCAATTCTAAAACATTTTGCACGATTTTTGCAAGATCTTTTCAAAAAGGGCTTGCAATTTGGAAAAGGTTGTGTTATAATATAGCCCGTGCCGCTCAAGTGGTACCAATACGGAGAGATATCGAAGTGGTCATAACGGGGCTGACTCGAAATCAGTTTGTGCTTTCGCACACGAGGGTTCGAATCCCTCTCTCTCCGCCATAAAAACCACAGGAGGATCCAACCGGATCCTCCTGTGGTTTTTATCGTCGCAGGTCTGCCATTTGAACCCTCGCCGTCGGCACGCTGTGCCGGCAGGCATGGTTTGCGCAAGTTGCCCGATCATTTTGCACAACCTTGGGCGCAAACACGGGTTCATGAATCCCTCTCTCTCCGCCACACCGAGCCTGCAAAGTCAATTTGCAGGCTCATTTTTTTCGCCTTTTTTGACTTATGAAACCGTGGTCAGAGCTGCCCTCATTCCCGTCACCATAGCTTCGGCGGAGTTGAGTTTCCTCGCTCATATCATAGAGTGAGGATGTTTTCTTTTTCTGTTGTTAATGGATAAAAAATAGGCGGCAGGCATTTTTCGTTGCCTACCGCCGAGTCCTTGTTTGTAAAAGGGTCTGTGCGTGCTGTGCGCGTCGCAGGCTCTTTCTTGCGTATATTTGATGGATTAAATTGTATGACTTATTATAGCAAAATTCTCCTGTTTTGTCAATATTTCCGACACGAAAACCTACTATAAATCGTTCATCAAAAATCTACAAAAACGGTGAGCATATTTCAGCCCACCGCTTGATGCTATTCATATTGTTCTTTCAGTTCTTTGTCTTTCTTGCGTACTATGAGGCAAGTAATAAGTGGCGCTATCATAAATGCTATTACTTCTCCCACGGCTGCCAAAACGTACCATGGGCCGAAGATCGGACTCGGTTCGCCGGGAAATATCGCGCCGAATATCATAATCGCAAGCAAAAGACCATATCCGAGTGAGGTTAAGCCCTGCTAAAAACCCTTTTTTGTTTTTGTCATACTATTCTCCTTTGCGCGGACGGTTTTCGCCGCGCCGTAATTACATTTTGTTTATTCTTCTGCGCCCAAATTGATCACCAACGCGGGCACTACGCCGACGAATACGTTCGACACGCTTAATCCGCTGCCCGCTGCGCCGTTCAACAAGACGCTTCTCGAACAAGTGGCAGCATACTCAGCGGGCGTGCGCAGCCACCAGTGGGTGCCGTTGCCGACGTATCCAGTATCCTTGCTGACATCTACGCCCTGACACTTGGCGTAATCGGTGGGGATCTTTTCTCTCGCAAGGTCCGCAGGGTTTTCCATATCGGGATGGAACCCGTAGGCGTCATTCATCACTTCCTGAAAACTCAACAAGAAGATATGATCCTCAGTATCCTCACAAAGAAAACTCATATATTTATCACTCGTCTCAAAATTGGGGTAGGAGTTCGGATTTGCGCTCCTCAAATCGTTTTTGACGGTTGTAAGCTTGATATATTCTTTTTGAAGCGCGCTGAACGCTGTGTTGTAGAAGGTATCGTTGAGCCACGCACGGATGTCCGACAAGGCGTAGTTGTTTGCATAGCCGTTTCCGCCGTTGTGACTGTATTCCACTCTTTGCTGCGTTTCTTCGTCAAAATTGCAATATTCTCGGCTGTCTATAATCATCTCGCAAAGAATAAGCGCTTCGCCGTTCGCTTCCGATAAAATCCGCCACTTTATCGGCTCGTATTTGAACCAATACACGGTCGAAACGTTGTAGCCGTTATCGTCCTGTTCGCTGTTTGCTGCCTTTGATAAGCGGTGCGTTTCGCTCGGGCGGTAACTCGTGAAGTACACGCCTCTGTATTTTCCTTCGTTATAGGCAAGGTCAATATACCACATATAATCTACAACTTCGCCTTCGATATAATAGCCGTAACTCGTCCAATTCTTGCTGTCCTCCGCGGTGGGAAGATCGCCCGCCAAAGCGGTCAAACCGATCTTAACTCTATCATCGGTCACAACCGTTTGGGGATAGGAGCCGAAATAGATATAATCGCCTTCTCTCGTATAGGCGTCGTTCGTGACGGCGGGTTCGTTTCCGCCGAGATATTCCCTGCAACGGTCGCAATAATCGTCGCCGTTTTCGTCGATATGCCCGAGGGCAAGAACTTCTCTACGCTCCGTCTCCCCACAAGAACACTTGCGAATTTCCCAAGCCGATTCGGTACAAGTAGGCCGGCTTCCGTCCAAAGGTTGCCACTCGCCGAATTCGTGCGTATGCGTACCGTCGAGCGATATGCCGCAACGGTCGCACTTGCCGTCCTCGTTTTGGTCGATATGCCCGAGGGCAGGAACTTCTCTACTCTCCGTCTCCCCACAAGAACACTTGCGAATTTCCCAAGCCGATTCGGTACAAGTAGGCCGGCTTCCGTTCAAAGGTTGCCACTCGCCGAATTCGTGCGTATGAGTACCGTCGAGCGATATGCCGCAACGGTCGCACTTGCCGTCCTCGTTTTCGTCTACGTGATCGACGGTATAATCTCTCGTTTGTTCTTCTCCGCAAACGCAAGTGCGTTTTTGAATACCCGCTTCACCACAACCGGGTTCATCGCCGATAAACGTCCACTCGCCGAAGGCGTGGGTATGTTCGCCTTCACCGCCAAGGTTAGCGCCGCATTTATCGCATTTGCCGTCCTTATCGGCGTCAATATGTCCCATATGGAGAAGCATAACAGTGTTGAGCGTGGTCTCGTTGGTGCATTCTGCGTCTAAAAAGAACTTGCCGCACTTTTGACATTCATAGTACTCTATATTGCCGTCCGCAGTGCAGGTGACGGGGACCGCGTCAACGTGCTTGGGCTGATGGGCGCAATCGTCGGACGGTTGAACGCCCAAATCTTGGGTGCAACGGTCACAGAAGTTATCGCCGTCTGCGTCGATATGTCCGAGGGGTTCGCCGACCTCTCTCGTTTGTATAGCGCCGCAAACGCAACGACGGATCTCGATTTTGCCTTCGGCGCAAGTCGTTTCGCTATAAGTAGTCCACTCGCCGTAAGAATGTACGTGCGTGGGTACGAGTACAAAGGGCGAGAATGTCTCCACCGTAAAGGTCGCTTTGTTGCCATCGACGTTGATGATAAGCTGATTGGCTTCGCCGTCGTGGACGTGGAATATCTCATAGTTGTGGACGAGGAACCAGTTTTCATCCTTCATCGTGATGATCACGGTTACGGGTCTGCCCACCGTGATCTCTTTGCCGTCGTCGTCGACAACTTTGATGTCTGCGGCATAGACGGCGGCGCCGTCTGCGACGTAATACACGCTTTTGACAGCGGACAGTGCCGCCGCATACGCTTGGTCGTCCAACAATGCGGCTTGCCCGGTGCCGCTGACGCCCTCGAGTCCCGTCACCTCTACGGTGAAAGGAAGCTGATCCAAGGCTTCGTCCGGCACGTCGATCTTGCCGTCGTCAACGTCGGTGTCGCACGCCGTTAAAGCGAGGATCGCCACAAGCACGCTGAGGAATACTAACCATAGTTTTTTCATAATTTTTGATCCTTTTTCTTTTATTTCGCATTTGCGCGACGTAAGTATACATGCCTTCCTTTATATTCATCATACAAAGTTTTATTTGATAGCAATTCACCACAGGTTGAGCAGACCGTTTCCGTTGCACCTGATTTTGCTCCACAGGACTTGCATACTTTGATTTTCTTCATTTCTTCGGGACCGAAGCCGTAATGCTTCATTCCCAACAGCTTGATGCTTTCCAAATACTCTATGGTCAATCGCTATCACCTCCGTATTGTAGCTTCGTTCCGCATTTTGAACAATAGGTGTCACGAGAAGAAATTTCAACACCGCATTGCTTACAAAAGTGGGGAGCGTTTTCCCAAGGAGTGCAATCCACGCATTCAAAAACATCGGCATTATACATAACCGTACTTACCCACCTTCCGCATTTTTGGCATTGGTTAAAATGCGCTCTGCCTTCGGTTTCCCAAGCGAGCTTCAATTCTTCTGCCGAAACCGCACGAATTGGATTTGTGGTATGTACTAACACCCCGGAGGCTTCACAAAAAAATTGATAATGCCTGCCCCCGGAATCGGCTATGACTTTGAATTTTGCCGTTGAATTAGGCTGTTTGCTCATAGACTCCTCCTTTCGAATTTTTCCTCCAAAAATTTCAGTTTAAATTTTATTAAACAAGGATATTCAACCTTGACTTAATCAATCATTTGTGTTATAATGTTATGGGTGGGCGTAATGTGCTATTGCGCTAACAATAGCACATACGCTTTGCT
>JAZNBB010000047.1:0-6637 GCA_045586845.1 Eubacteriales bacterium | reverse complement strand
GAAAAAAGCAGGCTTGCCGGGATAATTTTCATCCTTGCAACCCTGTTTTGTTTTTAGCCATAAAAAATAAATCGCTCACTTGATACCCCTTTCGTGCAATTTATGGGGTACCGTTCAATTATTGATTCGCTTAAAAGAATTATTGATTTTCAATGGATTATGTGATATAATAAACTCACTGATAAATAAGAATTTAGCGAGGTGCTAATTTATGAATAAAGAATGGGCAGAAATGAATAAGACCTTACAGTTACAAATTAAAAGAAAAGATACTTTTACAACGGGGATAGATACATTATTAGAACTTCGCAAAAACCTAATGGAACAAATTATGCAGTTTAGGAATGAACTGTCGGATGCTGATTTTTGTGCTATGCCTTATATGAATGCCAAGGGTTATCATAACAAAACGATTGCGTATTCCTTGTGGCATATCTTTCGGATAGAAGATATTGTAGCACATTCCCTTATTGCAAATGATGAGCAAATATTGTTTAAGGGCGATTATCAAAGTCGCATAAAATCCCCGATTATTACAACTGCAAATGAACTTGTAAAAGAAGAAATCGGAGAGTTTTCTAAGAATCTGTCTATTGAAGAACTGTATAATTATATTACTGATGTTGATGGAGCTACAACACAGATTTTAAAGACTCTTACATATAGTGATATGAAAGAAAAAATATCCGATGATAGAAGAAAACAATTGGAGTTACTTGATGTGGTAAGTACTGATAAAAACGCATATTGGTTAATTGATTATTGGTGTGGAAAAGATGTAAAAGGATTGATTCAGATGCCATTTTCAAGACATTGGATTATGCATATTGAAGCATGTTTGAAGATAAGAGATAAACAGTTATCTATTAAGTAAATTCCAATTTATCGAACTGAACAAACTAACCCCGACAGACCGTTTGAAAATCTGTCGGGGTTAACTATTTGTTTTCTGCATATCAAATCTTGTGCAAACGGACCGTCGGGGACGCCGGTCCCTACAAGGAGAATGGTAACTTCCTTATGAGAACCTGCCTTTGAGCAGCCTTTTTCTATATTCGTTTATCCGTTATACGTATGCCAAATTCTTAATACCTTAAATATCTGCCGCTTGCGTTGACACCGCTTTTTCGCTGTGCTATGATTAGAGCAAGAAAACGTCGGCATTTTTGCCGGGAAAGGTCGTACGTATGCAGCTCTGGACTCCCGAACACGCCAAAACCCTGCTCCCCGCATTGGGTGTTTTTTTGATCGTCTCGGTGCTTTTGCGCCTGTGGCTGAAGGACAAGCCCATGGGCGTGCGCATGATTCCCGTTCAGATCATTGCCGTCATTCTCGTGCTTCTGGAGATCGGCAAGCAGGCACTCTCCTTTGCAAGGGGATATGACCTTTACCATATTCCGCTGCATTTTTGCTCGCTTTGCCTGTTTGCGCTGCCCGCGTTTGCCTTTTATCGGGGAAAATATCGGCAGCAGGTGGCAAGCATTGCCGTGACATTCACATCCGCAGTCTTTGTGCTGACCGCTATATACCCCTCCTTGATCTACGGTGCATGGGATATTCAGAACTATTTTGGGAATTTCTTTGCCTTCCATACCGCCACCTTCCACCCCTTGGTCATGTTCGCATTTATGCTGATCGTGGCGCTGGATCTGTACAAGCCCCAAAAGGGTGAGTGGAAATACCCCGTGGTCTTTATCGGTGTGTACTGCATTGTGGCAGGCATTGTCGCGCACCTGCTCAAGACAAATTTCAACAACCTGTACCAATGCAACGTGCCTCCCTTGGAAAATCTGCGCCTTACCGTGCACGGCATACTCGGCTACGTGCCCACGCAGATCTTGTACGTCCTGATCGTCACCTGCCTGGATATGGCGTTTACCTTGGGGGCATACCACTTCTACCGCCTGTGCCGCCGATTGGTATGCGGGAAGGATACAAAAGCAACGTAAACCGTATACATCCATCAAGCCCTCGCTGTGCGGGGGCTTTTTTGTGTGCAACGGTATCGAACTTTATTCACTTCTTCTCCCCCCTTGACAATCCCCCCGGTGTATGTTACAATCAAGACAATCTAAAATTCAAAGGAGAAACGCACATGAAAATTTACACGACTGGTTATATCACGGGAAAGAATCTTGAAACGCTTGGCATGGTACAGGGCAGTACGGTGCAAAGCAAGCACATCGGGCGCGACATTGCAGCAAGCTTCAAGACCATCGTGGGCGGTGAGCTCAAGGGATACACCGAAATGATGAACGACGCGCGCAAGAAGGCAACCGAGCGCATGATCGAGCAGGCAGAGGCAATGGGCGCGGACGCAATCGTTGCCGTTCGTTTTGCATCGTCGGCGGTCATGGACGGTGCAGCCGAGATCATGGCGTACGGCACGGCTGTTAAATTCATCTGAACTCCGGAGAATCCCCATGAACTACACACTGTATAACTACGACATATTCCCCAAGGTATTCCTTGGAGACCGCGAGACCACCGTAACCGTGCAGCCGCTTGGCGGGCACGTAGCCTTTACCCCGGGACACACCTACACCGTACAGGTGCACAAGGTGGCGAATGCTGCGCCCTATACCTATCCCGAATACACGGGACGCTATACGCATACGGTGTCCCCCGACTCTGACGGCTGCCTGCGTATCACCGCATATTTTGAGGGCGAGGGCGAGCACTATCTGCGCATTTGCGACGCGCCCGACGCGCACGCGCGCGTTCAGCTTTCTGTGTATTCGCTTGCGGAGGATATGGCGGGCAAATACCCTTGGCGTGGAGATCTGCATATGCATACAAACCGCTCGGACGGCACACAGTCCCCCGAGGTGGTTTGCGCCAACTACCGCTCCTACGGCTACGATTTCACGGTCATCTCCGACCATGAAAGATACTACCCCTCGCTTGAAGCACAGCGCTACTGGAAGGATCTGACCGATCTCAACATCGTACAGGGCGAAGAGGTGCACCTGCCCCACAACGACGTGCACTACGTCAACTTTGGCGGCACCTACAGCATCAATGCACTGGTCTCTCCCCGCCCCAACACCGAAAAGGCGGGCGACGATCTCGCTTGGCGTTCGCTTGACGGCAATGCCCCCGACACCATGACGCACGAGCAATTCTCCGCCATGATCGAGCAGCGCGCCGCCGGGATCACCGATCTTAACAAGCAATCCGAGCGCCTCAGCTTTGCCGTGCTGGAATGGATACACGAGCAGGTGCAAGCCGCAGGGGGACTCGGCATTTTTCCGCACCCCTATTGGCTTTCGGACATGATGCAGCTGCCCGAGGACTACACCTACTACATCTATGAAAAAGCCCCCTTTGACGCATTTGAAGTGCTGGGTGGCGAAAACTTCTTCTCACACAACGGCTTCCAGACCGCGCTTTACTACGAAATGAAGCAAAAGGGCATTGATCACCCCATTGTAGGCAGCACAGACAGCCACAACTCGATTGCCGAGCACAACCGCAACGCCCTGCTCTGCTCCACTATTGTTTTCGCGCCCGAAAACACCGATCGCGCGCTGATCGGGGCGATCAAGAACAAATACTCGATCGCAGTCGACACCATCAGCAAGGAGTACCGCCTGGTCGGTGATTTCCGTCTTACGAAATATGCCTGCTTTTTGATGGAGCACTATTATCCCCTGCACGACGCGGCTTGCGCCAACGAGGGATACTTCATGAATCGCTATATTGCGAAAGATGCACGTGCCGCCGACGTACTGGCAGCCATGAAGGGACAGATCCCGGATATGATCAAAAAATACTTTGCACTGTAAGGAGCATTTATGAGAACGTTTTTAGAAGAATTTTTTAAGGAATTTGATTACTCCGCAGCCGACAGCGAGTTTCTTTTGAATGCGGCTGACACCATCATCGCAAGCGATGATGCACGGCATTTGTACGAGCAAGCCATTGCCGCTTACGATGCAGATCAGAACTGCGACTACGGTGCTATGATGGGCTGGGCAAGACAGGCGGGCAATATTGTCGGTGTACATAATTATACGGCTGAGCTGCTGTTATTTATCTGCCTTTCCCAAAAACTACGTGAGCGCTATACAGCATTCAATCTTCCCTTGCAAATCTGGCACGACTCCATGCTGGATCTGAAATACAAGCTGGAAGAGTGCCGCGTTGTGTATGGAATCTGCGGCTCGTTTGTCGCCGGCTGGTTTCCCGGGTTTTTCAATCTGACACGCTTTGCGCTGGGCAGGTTACAGTTTGAGCTGGTCGATTCTCCCATCGAGTTTGAAGGAAACGGCATTACGCTGGCAAAAGGACAAAAGGTGATCAATATGCACATTCCGCGCTCGGGAGAACCTCTCTCTCCTGCGCTTTACGAGGATTCGTTTGCCCGCGCCAAGGAGTTTTATAAGGGCACATTCCCCGTGGATCAACCGGCACCCTTTGTGTGTCATTCCTGGCTGCTCTACCCCGATACGGCAAGCTTTGTGCCCACACATCTCAACACGTACAAATTCCTCTCTGAATTCACCATTATGGAAAGCGGACACAACAACGGAGAAGATCTGTGGCGTCTGTTTGACACGCTGGAGCAGCATCCCGACCGTCTGCCCACCGATACCTCTCTGCGCCGCGCGTTCATTGCACACCTCAAAAAAGGCGGCAGAGTCGGTTACGGATTTGGCATTCTGTTCCGTTGATCGAGGCACGGTATGAGAGACTATCTCGCTTGGTTTTTCAAAGATTTTGAGTACCAAGAGGCTGACGCTGCGCATCTTCTTGCCGCCTATGACACGCTCATGGGTAATCCCGATGCCAAGGAGCAATTTGAAAGTGCGATCAAAACCTATGAAGCGGATATCAACTGCGACTTTGGCTCCCTGACCGCGCAAAGCAAAAAGGCGGCTCGACTGGCAAGCGTACACAACCACACCACCGATCTGCTGCTTTTTATATGCCTTTCGGGGCATCTGCGCAAGCTTTACGCACAGCGCGGCATTGAAGACGCTATCTGGCACGACTCCATGCTGGATCTGAAATACAAATTGGAGGAATGTAAGCTCGTGCGCGGCATCCCGGGTATGTTTGTGGCGTTCTGGATGCCCGGCTGGTTCAAAATGACGCGCTTTGCACTGGGACGCTTGCAATTTGAGATCGTGGATTTCGGGCGCGAGTATCAAAAGGACGGCATTGTGCTGACAAAAGAGAGCAAGGTACTGAATATGCACATTCCTCGCTCGGGGCAGCCTCTTGCAAAGGAGCTTTACGAGGACTCCTTTGCACGCGCCAAGGCGTTTTTTGCAGAACAGCTGACTGCAGATCAATGCCCCGACGGTAAAATTCCTTTTGTGTGCCATTCGTGGCTTTTGTATCCCCGTATGACTGAATTTGTACCCGAGAAAAGCAATGTGCGTCGTTTTATGGAGGAATTTGACATCCTTTCATGGGACGACTCGGACGGCGAGAGCCTGTGGTGCTTGTTTGACACAGCTGAGCGCAATCCCGATCGCCTGCCCATCGACACCTCTCTGCGCCGCGCGTTTGTCGAGCGGCTGAAATCAGGAGGACGCGTGGGTTGGGGCTACGGAATACTGTTCAGATAGTATCTCGATGAAAGTTTTTGATCGACCTTTTTCCAAAAAGGTCGCAGGTCGAGGGCAGAGCCCTCGTCGCCTCCGCAGGGGCGAAACCTGACTATGCTGTTTTTGGTTCTTTTTGCAGCTCCTTGCTCAAAAAGAACGGAGAGAGTTTTCTCAATGTTACATGTCCTAATCCATTCCATTCTTTTCTTTGACACCGCTGGCGCAAAGAAAAGAATCAAAAGAAACGCCGAGAACGGTTTCGCGCCTGCGGGCGCGACTTGGGGCTCTGCCCCAAGTCCCCGCGACCTTTTTGATCAAAAACTTTCGTCCTGTCCCTTAACGCAAAAAACGCACGATGCATCGCATCGTGCGTTTTTCATTTACCCAAAAGCTAAATCAGCTCAGCTTTGCGCCGTTGATCTTTACGCCGGGGCCCATGGTGGAAGCCACAACGCAGCTCTTGATGTACTGACCCTTTGCTGCTGCGGGCTTTGCCTTGATGATGGCACCCAGCAGAGTGTCAAAGTTCTCCTGCAGCTTTTCAGCGCCGAAGGATGCCTTGCCAATGGGGCAGTGAATGATGTTGGTCTTGTCAAGACGGTACTCGATCTTACCTGCCTTAGCCTCACGAACTGCGCGAGCTACATCGGGGGTAACGGTGCCTGCCTTGGGAGAAGGCATCAGGCCCTTAGGACCCAGAACCTTACCAAGTCTACCGATCACACCCATCATGTCGGGAGATGCGATTACAACGTCAAAATCAAACCAGTTTTCGCTGGTGATCTTTGTAACCATTTCTTCAGCACCAACGTAGTCTGCACCTGCAGCCTCAGCGTCCTTTGCCTTGTCGCCCTTAGCAAATACGAGTGTGCGTACTGTCTTACCTGTTCCGTGAGGAAGAACAACCGCGCCTCTTACCTGCTGGTCAGCGTGACGAGAGTCAACACCGAGGCGGACATGGACCTCAACGGTCTCATCAAATTTAGCAGTCTTGGTCTTAACAGCAAGATCAAGACCTTCGCTTACATCATAAAGCTTATCTTTTTCAACGAGATTTTTGCACTCGTTATATTTTTTTC
>JAZNBB010000046.1:0-20920 GCA_045586845.1 Eubacteriales bacterium | reverse complement strand
GCAAAAACACATGATAATCCGTTTGCAGTCTTTCAGCAACTTCTTTGTAATTCCACCATGATAAACCGCCTCCGTGTAAGAGGATAATTACATCATTATTTTCTTTTCCATATTCTACATAATTCAACGTCTTTCACCTCGCTGCAAAATTCAAATTCATGCGAGCTTTCAACACCTATAAAATAAATAGATTTTTTGTCGCCTATAAACTCATTGATAAGTGCTGTTTTTCCTACTCTGCGTCGCCCGTATATAACTGCAACTTCATAGTATAAGTAAAGCTGAATAGTAAATGCTCATCGTATTTAAATTATCAAAAATGCAGCACAAATACCCGAAAATAAATTGGAAATAGTATGTATAATCCAACTCGGAATTATTGAACCATTCGAATACTTTTCATTAATATATCCCATAAACCATGCAATAACTCCAGTAAACAGGATTATCAAAATAGCTTTTACCACACCTACGAGCGAAAAGAACATTACTCCATGTAGCGCACCAAATAATAATGCTTGCATAATATTTGCTATATTAAATCCAAACTTATTTGCCAGTCTCTTCAACAAGAATCCTCTGAATAACAATTCTTCTGGAAATGCAGTATTAAAAGCAGCATAAACAACTATTGCTGGAATTGCCATGATTCCAAGTCCTGTAAATTCAGAAGTTGCTGTTTCAATCCCTTTTATCGCATATAGGGTTAATGCTCCTGAAAATAAAAAAGCAATGGAAACAATAATAATTGCAGTTAATGTTTTCTTACCACCCTCAATTTTCTTCAATCCAATCCACTCTGCAAATTTTTGTTGTTTTCTTGCAGTTGCTAACCACCAAATAAATGGTATAATCGCAAACAAAATTATTTGCACTATACTACTCACTATCTTGTTGATAAATAAATTCATATGACACCTCCAAATCAAACTTTTTTCATTTTATCATATCATGATAAATTATTTTACCAATATTTCATCAAAAAATCATTTGCTTTTATCACCAAATCTCCAAACTATCAATAGCATCCACCCACGCCTGCATTTCACCATCTAAAACAAGACGAGCATATTCAAGCGGCGAATCTATTGCCAAGGCATTCAGCGAATTTTGTGAGCAAGGAGTTGTTCTTAATCCATCTTCCGCCTTTTATAATGAATAAATCACCATACCAAGCCCTGCCGATATAAGTATCATCAGTATCGGAGATGTTTTTTTCTTAAATGCAAGCTTTGCTACGATGCTGATTAATATCAATATGGCGAATACCACTATTGAAATAGTAAGTATCTATAGCCGTTTAGACAGCTTAAATTTTATTATTTGCAAAGGGGCGGGTTTCTCGCTTCGCTCGGATAAATAAACTGGGCAAAGCTAAAGCTTTTTGGAACCACCAGCACTGCTGGTGGTTTTCAGAATACAAAAAAGGGGAGTTTGTGCGACTGAAAAATCACACAAACTCCCTTAAAAAGTCGATTATTTAAGTTCAAATCCCATCCACACGGCATTTTTGGCGTTTGGCATCTATTAAAATCACTACCTGAAAATTGGTAGAAAAAAGCCCAGAAGCCTTACGACATCTGGGTTTTTGGGGTTGTCATCCAAATTGGATGCATAACATGGTTGCTAAGGTGGGATTTTTGCCGCTTGCGGCTCTTGCCCGCCCCAGTCGCATGGTCGAAACGGGCGCAAAGCGCAGCTTCACACCCGTTTCTCCCTGCTTTGTGGGGTATCGCTGCGCGAAAACGATACTCAATCGTTTTCTCTTGCTCACCCACGACCTCCGGGTTATCGCTTCGCGCCGCCACCGTCGCATACTCGCTGCGCGTCGCTCGGTACACTCGCTCCTTCATCTCGTTGCTTTGGGCGGTTTCGCATCGGCAAAAACAACACTCAGTTGTTTTTGCCTTGCTACCCACCGAGCTACGCTCGTCGGGATACCCCGGAGTCACGAGGCGCAAGCCTCGTCTTCGAAAGCAAGAAAAAGAACAGACACCCGATTGGGTGTCTGTTCTTTTTCTTGGTTGCGGAGGTGGGATTTGAACCTCACGACCTCCGGGTTATGAGCCCGACGAGCTACCAGGCTGCTCTACTCCGCGATATTACTTTTCCCGCTTGGTGCCGGTGACCGGGGTCGAACCGGTACGATACTCTCGTATCACGGGATTTTAAGTCCCGGGCGTCTGCCTGTTCCGCCACACCGGCGTTCAAGCATGGCCTTTTCAAGGACCTGTACATTATATCACTCCAATTGCTTTTTGTCAACCCCTTTTTTGAAAATAATTGAAATTCTTTTTTCGATTGCTTTTTTTCTGCGCGGTATGGGATCCTTGACAATGATGCGTTTCTGTGATATACTCCCATTATACGCACTATTGGAGGCTTTTATGAGAAAAATACTGCTCTTTTTGATTTTTACTTCCCTGCTCTTGCTTTCCGCCTGTGACAACAGCACGGATGTGATTGATCCGCCCGACACCGCCGAGCAAACCACCCCTGCCCCCGAGACGCAAAGCGAAGCCGAAACAGAAAGAGAACCTGTGCCTATGAAAACCTTACAAAATCCCATCTCCGACGTATCAGCGCCCGACCCTTGCGTTGTTTACCACGACGGCTACTATTATGCCGTTTACACCGAGGTATGGGGTATCAACCTCTACAGAAGTAAATCTCTTGAAACCGTGGTGCGCGATGAAAAGAAGCCGGTTCTTGAGAGCGGCAGCACCACATGCACCTCCATTTGGGCGCCTGAGCTGCACTACAACCCTGCCACTGATCGTTGGTACATTTATTTCAGCGATGCAACTAAGCCCTTCGATTTCTTCTCAATTCGCATGATGTGCCTGGAGTCTACCACCTCCGACCCTTGGAGCGATTATGTTTTCAAGGGCTGCACCGATCCGGACCTGCTGGCGATCGACCAGACCGTGTTCTACGACCAAGTGTCCGGCACGCTGTACACCGCTTTTTCCGAATTCTCCTCTGACAGAGGGCAGATCATTACACTGGCAATTATGGATAATCCTTGGACGGTATCCGACCGGCGTATCCGCCTCTCTTATCCCCTTTACAAATGGGAAAAGATGGGCAAGACCGAGGGCAAGGACGAGCGAGTCAACGAGGGACCGGTGTTCTTTGACCACAATGGTAAGCTTTCGCTGATCTATTCGGCAAGCGGCTGCTGGTCGGAATATTACTGCCTTGGCTTGATCGAATATACGGGCGCAGACCGCTCGCCCGAGAGCTTCATGAAAAAGAGCAACTGGGACAAGAAGGATGCGCCGATCTTCTCTGCCGCTAACGAGGTGTATGGTGTGGGACATTGCTTCTTCTTCAATTCTCCCGACGGCAGCGAGACATGGATCTCCTATCACGGCATGGCAACGCCCGACGCGGGAGAAAGTAACCGCTTCATGTACGTCCAGCGCATTTCGTTTGACGAGAACAACCTGCCCGTGATCGGCAAGCCTCTGAGCCGAGACACCGCGATCGGCGTGCCGAGTGGAGAGAAATAACCCCCAGATACCAATGGGGTTGACAGATCAGCGGCACAATTGAATAAAACGAAAGCAGAAGCCTTGTATAGACTTCTGCTTTCTGATTGTCAAGTGCGTAGGCCAAGGTCATTCCCTGCAAGTCAGGTACAGGATCTGATAGTCCTTTGCAAGCTCGTTGAGCAGTCTGCGTGCCGCCTCCGCGCGCTCGCTATCCAGGTACACAAAGGGATCGTCCAGCACCAGGCACGGCTTTTGTTCGTCAAACAGCCCGTCCGAAAGACTCAAGCGCAGGCAAAAGCCCACCATATCTCTCCAGCCGCTGCTTAAATATTCGATGCTGCGGCTCTTGCCCTTTTCCATAAGTGTAATCCCAAAATCGGTATCCATGGTAAACTGCATACCCTCGCCGCCCATCTGCTGCATACGGCACATAAACGCATCCTGCATTTTTCCAAGGTATCTGGACGACAGGTTTTCTCTTGCCTGCGCCAAAAATCTTTCAGCGTACACGATGGCGGTATAGTTGGCGTTTTGCACCTGCAGCTTATCCTCAAGCGCTTGCTTTTCGGCTATCAAAGCACCATATGCATCCGCTGCCTCGTAAAGTGCTTCTGCCCTTTGCTCCAAGGACGAAAGATCGGCACTTTGCTGCTTGTGCAACTCGCGGCTCTGCTCCCAGCGCGCCGAAATCTCCTCGGGATCGGGCAGCGCTTGTTCATCATGACTTCCCTGTTCAGCAAGACTACGCACATTCTTCTCAGAGGCGTAGGCACGTGCAGCTTGCTCCTTTTGCTCAATCTCCTGCTTGCGTCTTTGCAGATCTGCAAGAGTTGTGCGCATCTCGGCAAGCACTAACGCGCAATCCTCGCGGGTATATGGTCTGTTCCAACGTGAAAGGAAGGTCGAAATGCGATCCCACAGCGCGTCCGCCTCGGCAACAATGCCCTCATACAGCGCATCCTTTGCCTTTTGCTGCTCGCAAAGGCGCAAATACTGATCCGTTGCGTTGCGCAAAGCACTGAGCGCGGAGATGTAACCGCCTTCCACATCCAAGCCATGTTTCCCGGCAAGAGCTACGGGTATAGCTGCCTTGCCGGCATACTTTTCCTTATATTCATGCGCCAAACCAAGCTCGCGGTCACGCTCCTCTAAAAGGCGCTTTTTGGTTTCGATCTTAAAGGCTGCATCGGCTGCGCGCTTGCTTCTGCCCGAAAGCTGTGCGGCAGATACAGCCCCAAGCAGCACGTAGACCGCAAGTCCCAATAACGCAAGACCACCGATGCCGCTGACAATGCCAAGCAGCACCTTGGAGAGAAGCAGCAGTATGGCAGCCGTGATAAGCATGGCAACCGACATACACGACAACGTCAAACCCAGCACTTTTCCGGCGGTCGCTCTCTTTCCCTGTTTGCCCTTTTTTGGTGGGAGAGGATCACCAATGGCGTCTGCCTGATCCTGCAAGGATGCCGCAAGCACGGCGTGCGCGCGGATCTCTCCCTCTATATCCCGCAGATCGTTGCATATTTCTAACGCGCGATCGATCTCCTCAAGCGGTGTAACGCAACCGCCAAGGCGTGGCAGGATCTGCGCGATCGCCTGACTGACCGTAGTATCCGTATGCAACTGCTGTGCTCTGCCCGAGAGCGTACCAAGCTGCCCTGCCAGCATTTGCATCTTCTCTGCCTCTGCCTGTGTGGGCACTGCGCCGTCAAACTGCGCACCAATGGCGTCTGTCTCACGCTTCTCCGCAGATATCTCGCTGCGCATACGGCTGTAGGTTTCCAAGGTCACTCGTCTCTCTCGTTGACCGACCGCACGCGTCATGTCGCGTTGCAACGCTTGCATCTGCTGCTCACTCGCTGCTACGACAGGTGCCAGCTGAGCGATCTGTGCGTCCAGCTCCCGAGCCTGCTCCTTTTGCGCTTGGCACACCTCGATCTGTCTTTGCAGCTCCAAGAGTCTGCGCTCTCCGGCATAGATCTCGCCGCGCTCACCCGTGGTCTTATACTGACGCTTGCGGCGCAGCAGCGCATCCATTGCCTCTTCGTAGTTACCAAGATCGTTTTCTGCCTGCAAAAGGTTGTTGAGCTTGGTATTGATGCTGTTATTGGCGTTCTTTTCTACCTTGCCGTGGATATGCGCCGAGGCATCCATGAACACGGTGCGGCTAAAGCCGTCCGCATCAATGCCAAACAGCTCCTCGCCGATATTTTCCGTATAATCATCGCTTATTTTGCCTGTTTCCAAGGCGTACAGCGCAAAGGTATCCTCGCTCTCCTTGGCACCGAAAAACCGCTCTATGCGGTACTGCTTGCCATTCGCCTCAAATTCCAGGTTGCCGCCAAAGCTTCCGCCCGTCCAAGGGGTGTAGCGTTTGCGCATATTCTCGGCAACGCTGCGCGCGCGGCTGTCGCCCAGCCCATAAAACATACTGCGCAAAAAGGCTGCCAACGTGCTTTTTCCCCAACCATTTGGCGCAGAAATGACATTGATGCCATCGCTGAACTCATATGAGAACTCCTGCAGATTGCCAAAACCCGCAATGTAAAGTCTTGTTAACTTCATTCCGCATCCACCTCCTCGCCACCCAGTGCGCGGATACCCTTTTCGATGACCTGCATCTTGACCTCTTCGTCCAGTTTAGATGCCAGCACCAGACGCACGAACTCGCCCTTGAGCGAAATATCGTGTTGGTAATCCTCGGCACGGATGCTGAGCTTGGTCTTATCGTACACCTTGGCAAAGTAGAAGTGATCGGACAATACGCTTGCCGCATACTTTGCATCGTGGCAGGTCTCGGGGGCAACGGCACCCACAAGCTCGACCTTGACCATATCCTGTGACGATGCCGCGGCACAAGCAAACAGCACAGCCTGCTCCAACCCCAACAGGCTATCACACGCCGATACATCCACCGAAAACGCGTGGCACTTTCTGCGGGCTAAAGATACGAATTGCGTAGTGATCTTACCCTCATCATCTACGTCCATCATGACAAATCCTTTAGTTCCGCATTCATCAAAGCCCCTACCCTCGGGACAGCCTGCGTAGCACCAAACACCGCGTGCGTCCAGCTGCTCAGCGCGATAGGTATGGATATGCCCAAGCGCAAGATAATCCAGATGCTTATTCTGCAACGCACGCAAATTCACGCCTGTATCATAGCGGTTATCCGATTCGTATACCTGCCCGTGCAGCATGGCAATATTGATCCGCGCGGGATCAGGCGAAAGTGCCTGATAAGTCTGCTGATCGGCAGGGTCGATACAGCCGAAAATGCTGACGTTGTCAATACGGTATTCCTGCCACTCACCCGTAAAGGTGTGCAGATTATCCGGCAGAGGCGTTTTGGAGTCGGTAAAGCCGACCTCACCCTCATCATGATTGCCGGAAAGATAGAAAAAGTCAATATGCGGATACTGCTTCATCAGATCCAGCACGTAGGCTCTTGTACGCTTGGCACAGGACGCGCCGTCAAACAAATCTCCTGAGATCAGCACAGCACGTACGTCCTGCTCAGCCCCATAGCGCACCATGTCCGCAAAGCCCAAGAGCAGCTCACGCTTGCGCTCCTTGGCTTGCTCGGACGACAGATTTGACTCCATGACAGAATCCAGATGGATATCTGCGCAATGTAACAGTTTCATAAGTTCTCCTTATTTGCTGATCTTTCTTGCTTCCAAGTAATATCTCTTATCCTTGGCGTGTCCCATCGAAAAGGTCTTTCTGGGCAATGCGCCGTCGAAGATAACAGTCTTGAACAGCTCACTCTTGTGCATACCATCAAACAAAAATCCAATCGCCCCCTCTGCTGCGCTCAGTGTGCGCAAGGCGTTCTCACCGTGAATATAGTCAATACGTACTTCGGGATGCGCCGCCAGATAGGCATCGGCAAAATCCTGTACCGTGCCCACGGTCAACTGCTTTTCGGGTGCAGATATCTCAACCGTTTCTTCACATCCTCCGTGCACACACAGCACTCGTTGCGCAGGGGCGTTTCCCGCAAGTGTTGCACAATACGCCTTGAACTCTGCCTTGACTGCTTCGGGATCCACCCCGAACATGACGCGGTAGATGGGCTCAAAGTGCAACGACTCATCGTGCAGATTGACCACTTCACACAGTGCATAGCGCGCCGGATGATCTAATGCGGCGTCACCCAGCTTTGCTTTGAGCTCTTCATAGCATGCCTTGGCGGTTGCCAACGAATGGTTGCCGTCACCCACTGCAAACAGCAAGGGCTCAAGTCCTTCTGCGCCATAGCGCGCTTGCATTTGCTCTTCTGTCACAAGTGCTTCCAGTGCCGCACGGATTGCCTCTGTTCTCTTACCGGGAACACGGAACCCGCAGATCTCACCACCGCCGATCATCAAACGGAACGCATAAACAGGCTCTTGCTCGCAAAGACTGTGCGCCAGGGGCATAACGGTATGCTCAGGGTCATCGATCAGCAGCATGACGTGCGGTAACTCAAGACACGCACCACGGCGTACCTCCACGCGGGGCGGAATACGCTCAAGCACCGTTCCCTCGGTCGCTCGAATACGGGTCTTGGCACCCTTGTGATAATCGTATTCCTCTAAATCGATAAGACCGATCAAGCCCTGTCTGATGGTGCTGTCCGATTGATAGCGACGCACGTACATCATACAGTCCTTGTGCTCCCGCAGCACGTTTTTCAAATATTCATCCATAGCGGCATTGATGCGCGGAATACGCTCCGCTTGCTCGTCCAAATATACCTCGGGCAATATCATACGTAAGGTGGAAGGTGCATCGCCAACCTTGTGCTCCACCGCTTCCCAGTATTCCGGCTCGCTGGTAAACTGGTCGCAGGCAACCACTGCCCAACGGTACGCCTCATGCTCGGAAAAATCGGGTAACAGGATATCGGCGGGAATAAAGCTGTATTTCATATGCAAAAATCTCCTTTCCGGGGATACATTCCTCTGCTTCTATTTTACATGATTTTGCACTCAAAATCAAGACGTGCAAAAAATATTTACAATGCAATCGCCCATTTTCACGTAAAAATGCTGCGTACTGACAAAATCTTGCGCCAAGCCCTTGACATGGATACCATTTATACATATAATATTAGGGCAGATGCTTTTTTGCATCTGTCCCTTATTCTTTATTTCAGGAGTTTTCCCCATGTCGATCAAAGTTGTAAAATTCGGCGGCTCGTCTCTTGCCGATGCCGAGCACTTCAAAAAGGTTGCTGCCATTATCAAGGCAGACCCCGCACGCAGATACGTAGTGCCCTCCGCGCCCGGCAAGCGCTTTTCCGATGATATCAAGGTCACGGATATGCTCTACACGTGCTATCAGATGATCAGAGAAAAGAAAAGCATGCAGGAAGTGGACGCTTACTACATGAACATTACAGAACGCTACGACAGCATTATCCGTGAGCTTGGCTTGGATTTTGATCTTTCGGGCGAATACGAATATATCAAAAATGCCATGCTGCACCGTCCCGGCAGAGACTTTGTTGCAAGCCGTGGTGAATACCTGTCCGGCTTGATCCTTGCCAAGTACCTCGGCTTCCCCTTTATCGATGCCGAGAACGTGATTTTCTTCAAGGAAAACGGCAGCTTTGACCAGGAAAAGACTGACCGTGTGCTGTCAGCAGAGCTGGCACATCACCGCCATGCCGTCA
The DNA here is from genome assembly GCA_045586845.1 of Eubacteriales bacterium. Taxonomy (GTDB): domain Bacteria; phylum Bacillota; class Clostridia; order Oscillospirales; family CAG-272; genus SVQP01. Next base: position 11,761 of record JAZNBB010000046.1, on the reverse strand, counting down.
TTCCCGGCTTCTACGGCTGCGCCGCTAACGGCACGGTCAAAACTTTCTCGCGCGGCGGCTCGGATATCACAGGCTCGATCGTAGCGCGCGCAGCAGGTGCCACGCTTTACGAAAACTGGACAGACGTTTCGGGCTTTTTGATGACTGACCCCCGCATTGTCAAGGACCCCTGCACCATTGAAACCATTACATACCGCGAGCTGCGCGAGCTTTCCTACATGGGAGCAACCGTGCTGCATGAGGACGCGGTGTTCCCGGTTCGATCTGCGGGCATTCCCATCAATATCCGTAACACCAACCGCCCCGAGGACAAAGGCACCATGATTGTGTCCTCCACCACGCATTACGACACCGAACGCGTGATTACGGGCATTGCGGGAAAGAAGGAATTTTCGGTTATCAACATTGAAAAGGACATGATGAACGCCGAGGTCGGCTTTGGGCGCAAGGTGCTTGAGATTTTGGAGGAAAACGGAGTATCTTTCGAGCATCTTCCCTCGGGCATTGACACCATGTCGGTCGTGACTGCAACTGCCGCACTCGAAGGAAAGAGAGAGCGTATCCTGCAGGCGATCTGCCGCACGGTATCCCCGGACAGCGTGACCATTGAGGACGATATGGCACTGGTTGCCGTGGTAGGCCGCGGCATGATCAAAGCAAAGGGTACTGCCGCACGCGTATTCGATGCGCTGGCTTCCAAGGGCATCAATATCCGCATGATCGATCAAGGCTCTTCCGAGCTCAACATTATCGTGGGTATTGCAGACGACGAGTACATCAACGCCATTCGCGCCATCTATGAGGAATTCGTACACTAAAAGATAAATAATACCCGCAAGTCTTAACGACTTGCGGGTGTTTTTTATGCTGTATCAATCGGGATAAGCCTCTTCGTAAGTCCAGCTGCGGAAGTTGGTAGGCTCGTAAACACTATCGGGATCGGTGTAGTCGATAAAGTAAATGTTTTTGTAGGTGTTTCCGGTATCCTTAAAATCGTCAATATTATCAACCCAGTCGTTTGCGTTGAAGAATACGCTGACAAACTTTCTGGGCATATCTGCAGTATAGGAATCAGACAGGCAGTAGGAGAAGGTCATCTCAAGATTTTCAGCGTGGCAATTGGTGAAGCAGTCCGCATCCACGTTGCCGGACGCATCATAACCAACAAAAGCCGCAAGGTTGTGGAAACCACTCATCTTAGCTTCCTTCACAGAGCAATCGGTAAACTCCAACGTGCCGCCGAAGTTGCCGCCGACAAATCCTGCAACGCGGAAGGCAATGTTATGACCGCCGTTTTCCTTGTCTTGGTTGATGTAATCCATCCAACCGTTAATATTCACGTTAGAAACGTGACAATTTTCAAAGGTGACCCATGCAGCACCGTAAATTTGACCGACAAAGACACCCACGTGACGTTCCCACGCGGTGATATTAACGTTATCAAAGTTCAGATTTTGGAATGTCAGATCGTACTCAGCATTCTGAAGGAAGCCAAAGCCGAACTTGTAATCGGGTTGGGCTACAGAGGGGATCGCATCATCAGTACCTGCAATGGTCATGTTCTTGATGGTGTGACCGTTGCCCTCAAAGGTAACGCAATCCAAGTAAGCACCGTCTATGGGTACCCATTCATAGCCTGCAAGGTCAATGTCGGCGGTGAAGTTGACGGTTACTTCAAAGTAATCGGTACCGTCCTCGATGATGGTGTTTGCCCAAGCGATCAATTCATCGGCAGTACCGATATTGATCGCACCCTCAACAGGTGCACTTGCATCGTTGGTAGTCACTTCCTCGGTGGTTTCCTCAGGATTAGATTCGGTGGTTCCTTCCGTAGTTTCTTCGGAAGAAGGCTGCTCGGCAGGCGCCTCTGCAGTAGGTGTTTCGGTTTTGTCATCGGGCTTGTCACCGTTATCACATGCAACTATAGCCGCAAGCAGCGACAGACTCAACAGTGCTGCCAGAATCAGGGAAAGCTTTCTTTTCATGTTATCCTCCATAATTAAATTCAGGTCTACGGTATAATCATACCACACTCCCCTTTTTTTGTCAATGGAATTGTCAATATTCACCAAACATTCTTGACAAAGCATGCTGAGTAGAGTATAATAAAAATGCTGATTTTTTACAAGCAAGGAGATTATCTATGGCAATTTTGGCACAAACACCCCCTATGGGCTTTAACACGTGGAATACCTTTGGAGCAAATATCAACGAGCAAATGCTGCTTGAGATCACCGACATGATTGTGGAGCGTGGCTACCGTGATGCGGGTTACGAATACGTCGTGATAGACGACTGCTGGTCCTTGCGCGAGCGCGACGAGGACGGCAACCTGGTTCCCGACCCCGAAAAGTTCCCACACGGCATGAAGTACGTAGCCGATTACGTACACTCGAAGGGGCTGAAATTCGGTATGTATTCCTGCGCGGGCACACGTACCTGTGCGGGATTCCCCGGTTCCTTTGACCACGAATTTCAGGATGCATGCCTGTTTGCTTCCTGGGGCGTGGACTTTTTGAAGTACGATTACTGCTACTTCCCCTCTAACGCCGATTGCAAAAACCGCTATCTGGTTATGGCACAGGCTTTGCGTGCCTCCGGCAGAGATATTTTGTTCTCTGCTTGTAACTGGGGTTCAAAAGAGCCTTGGGGTTGGATGCGCAGCATCGGCGCGCATATGTATCGCTCCACCGGTGACATCTGGGACAATTTCCCCTCTACCGCCAACATTATGAAGAGCCAGATGGATAAGTTCAATGCAAACGCCCCCGGCTGCTTCAATGATATGGATATGCTGACTGTGGGTATGAACGGACAAGGCAACGTGGGAAATGAGAACGGCAATTCCTATCTTGAATACGAAACGCAATTTGCATACTGGTGCTTCTGCGGTGCGCCCTTGATGATGGGTGCGGATATCCGCAAGATAGGAGAAGAGTACCGCACCCTGCTGCTGCATAAGGGACTGATCGCACTGGATCAGGACGCTGAGTGCCGTCCCGCATGGATGGTTAAGGAATGGAACGGCTACTACATCTTCGTCCGCCATCTGGCTGACGGCGAGTTTGCCGTGGGCGTATTCAACTTCCATGAAAACAACCAGTACGCCGTGATCAATTTCTCTGATCTGGGCGTGCCCGTTGGCTCGGACGTCAAGCTGGCACTGACCGACGTGCTCAGCGGTGAAGAGATCGCTCCCAGAAGCGACGATCTGATGGTTGAGGTCAAAGGGCATCATTTCCGTATTTATCGCGCAAAATTCGTGCATTGACTCCGCATGGATGCATACAGATACAATCGCCCCGTATCAAAAGGTCGCTCAGCAGATGCCTACTGTGCGGAGTGTGACGCTCCCATGACGGGCGATGAAGCCGCGCTCAACTACAAACTGGTCAATAAAACGACCACCCACCTGCGCTGCCCTGCGTGTCTTGGAAAACTAACGGGAGAGTCTCCGGAACATTTTAGGAAAATGATCGTCCTGTTCCGCAAGCAAGGATGTACGCTGTTCACGCCTTGGACGGAGGAATGACCCACCATATTTCAAACAAGGAGAAACGATATGAAGCCTATTAACAAATATATCGATCATACCAACCTCAAACCATTTGCTACTGCTGCGGATATCCGCAAGCTTTGCGCAGAGGCCGCAGAGCATCATTTTGCATCGGTTTGCGTCAACCCCGCAGACGTAGCCCTTGCGCACAGCCTCCTGAAGGACACCGATGTCATGACCTGCACTGTCATCGGCTTCCCTCTCGGTAAGAACGTAACCGCCATCAAGGTTGAGGAGACCAAGGCTGCCTACCGTGACGGCTGCGATGAATTTGACATGGTCATCAACGTAGGCAAACTCAAGGATCGTGATCTGGATTATGTTTGCGCCGACATCGCAGCAGTTGTGGCTGCTGCACAGGGCAAAACGGTCAAGGTCATCATTGAAACGGGACTTTTGACAGACGAAGAGATTGCACTTGCTACGCAGATCTCCTGCCGCGCGGGCGCGCATTTTGTCAAGACCTGCACAGGTGTCAATCCCGGTGCTGCAACGGTTGAGGCGATCACCATCATGAAGAACAACAAGACCGAGAATGTTAGCATCAAGGCGTCGGGCGGTGTCAAGACCTACGAGGCTGCCATTGCGATGATCGAGGCGGGCGCGGACAGAATCGGCACCTCCTCAGGCATTGCCATTGTCTCCGGTGGCATTGGCACAAGTGATTATTGATCACAATAAATAACCAAAAGCTTTTCATAAAAGCCCGCCGAGCGTCGGCGGGCTTTCCTTATCTGAATTCCTGATAATGCGCGGTCAAAAACCGTTCTCTCATAATGGTATAGTGCTCCTTGGTGGGGTCGCCCGACAGAATACCCAATTCCCTTCTCAGCGCTGAGATCAGCAGCTCGGGGTTTAGATTTTGCTTTGATCCGGTTGCAAGGCGCAGATCCATAACAACACTCTTGCAATCATCGCACCAGCCGACCTTACACGAGTCGATCAGCGGGATGATATTGATCTCCTTGTCACCCGACTTGCTCTTTTTGGTCATGAGCAGCTCTTCTCTGGTCAAAAGTGCAGCGATCTTACCTGCCAGCGCAGATCCTCCGCCCGTTGTACAGATTTTGACCGTGTAATCGGCAAACGCCACGTCATTTGCATCGGTCTTGGCTTCATAGGCATCGTATACGTACATCTCGTCGGTCAGCTCGCAGTTTAGCTGCTTGACGATATTCTCCATGGAGATCTCGCGCTCAATACGGATGTCCAAAAACTCGCACTCACTCTCGGTGCCGATAGAAAGCGGATAACCGAACGAGATCTTGGGATGGGGATTAAAGCCCTTGGTATACCACATGGGGATACCCGCACGGATAAGCACACGGTGAATGGTCCTTTGCAGGTCAAGATGGGACACGTACTGCAAATTACCCTTTTTGCAAAAACGAATACGCACGGTCTTGGGCTGCTCTAACAAAGGCAGCTGATGCTTGGTATAACACGTTAACATCACTTGCCTCCTTTCGGGCAGGGCGTACGCTCGCCACCCATACAGTTTGCGCCACAGCCCGAGCACTGCTCACGGCAGGAGGGAGTGGTCTTTTGCTCATATGCCTTGGCGCGCTCTCGCAATAAAAACGCCTTGGTCACACCGCAGTCAATGATATCCCAGGGCAGCACCTCGTCAAGCCCATAGGCGCGGTTGGCATAGAAAGAAGGATCTATGCCCGTCTGCTCCAATACCGCAATCCATTTATCGTAGTCAAAAAATTCGCTCCAAGCGTCAAACATAAAGCCCTGCTCATGTGCCAGCGCAAGTGCCCCGGAAAGGCGGCGATCGCCTCTTGCCAATACCGCCTCAATGCGGCAGACCTTGGCATCGTGGTGCGTATATCTGACGCGCTTGTCGCGGTTGCACTCACCCACGTACGCTTGCTTTTCCTGCATGACCTCCAAGGTGTCCTGCGCCTCCCATTGGAAAGGCGTGAACGGCTTGGGGATAAAGGGGGAGACGCTGATGGTGACCTGCACGCCACGCGACTTATTGCGATTAGGGTTTTGGTAATACGCCACGCAAACACGATGTGCAAGCGACGTAATGCCCTCCAGGTCCTCGTTAGTCTCTGTGGGAAGTCCCTGCATGAAATACAGCTTGACCGTGCTCTTGCCTGCATCAAACGCCACGTTGACCGCACGCATAAGATCCTCTTCCTCCACGTTCTTGTTGATCACGTCACGCAACCTCTGCGTGCCTGCTTCAGGCGCAAAGGTCAAGGATCCCGAACGCACCGATGCGATTCTGTCCATCAATTCCTTGGTAAAGCTGTCCACGCGCAACGAGGGCAGTGAAAGGTTGATCATATTCTCATCGGTCCAGCAGAGCAGCTTGTCTGTCAGTTCCTCGACGCAGGTATAGTCGCTGATCGAAAGCGAAGAGAGCGAGATCTCCTCATAACCCGTCGCCTCAAATAATGCCTTTGCCTGACAGTCCAGCGTTCCCGGCGTTTTTTCGCGCACGGGTCTGTATACCATACCTGCCTGACAGAAACGGCAGCCGCGGATGCAGCCGCGGGCTACCTCCAACATGATACGGTCGTGTACCGTTTCGGTATAAGGCATAACCAGCTTTTCGGGGAAATATGCCTTATCCATATCCTGTACGATCTGCTTCTTGACCTTGACAGGCACGTTCTCATACAGAGGGGTATAGCACTTGATCGTACCATCCTCGTTGTATTGCACGTCGTAAAGCGAGGGCACGTAAACGCCTTGGATCGTCGCAGCCGCACGGCGCAGGAAGGCTGCCTTTGTATAGCTGCCCTCCTCCTTCATGGTAATGTACAGACGCACGATCTCGGTCAGCATCTCCTCGCCTTCACCGATGTTGAACAGGTCAAAGAAATCGGCAACCGGTTCGGGGTTGTAGGTACAGGGACCGCCACCAATGATCAAGGGAAATTCCTCTCCCCTATCCTTGGCGTAAAGCGGGATACCCGCAAGTCCCAGCATATTCAACACAGTGGGATAGCACATTTCATATTGGAGCGTAAACCCGACGAAATCAAATTCGGTCAGCGCGTCGCCCGATTCATGTGCCCAAAGCGGAATATCGTATTTTTTCATCTGCTCCTGCATATCCACCCAAGGCGCATAGCTGCGCTCACACCAGATGTCCTGCTCTGCATTCAGACGGCTGTACAGAATACGTACACCCAAGTTGGACATACCGATCTCGTAGGTATCCGGAAAACAGAATGCAAATCTTGCCTTGACGGTGTCCTTTTCCTTGATGATCTGACCGTATTCACCGCCAGCATATCTGCCCGGCTTTTGCACGGTCTTAAGTACTGTTGCAATTTTTTGATTCATAACAATCTCCATGCCGCCCATAGCGGCTCAAACAGTTTGGAAACCTCACCCGGAACTTCGCTCCGGGTGAGGTTTATGCGTGAAAAACAAACTGAAAATAGGGGTTAGGAAACTTTCACGCTATTATTTCGTCTTACGCAATTCTCCCAAAAGCCCTGTGCAGGCAATTGGAACAGCAGTCAGCCAAAGAAGCTGATACAAAAGCAGCAGCAAGGGCCACGCGTACATGATGCACCCAAACACCGACAAAAGCACGATCAATGACGCGGTCAGCGCAAGGTAGGTAAAGCGCAGCACCAGCCCAAAGATGCGCACGCGGCGCAGCTTGCGGCATGCAAGCAGCGGAAGCAGCACGTCCTCGGGTGCACGGGTGGCAATTACGCCGCAATCCAGTACCATTTGCCCCGATGCGCCCTCATATTCTCTCTGTCGCTCGACCGCAATACCCGAATCTCCTGCACGCACACGCAGCGTGTCCCGATTGATGCAAGGATCATAGGTCACGATCACGGGATCGATGCCCTCTGCCTGCAGCTGCTTTGCGCGCAACAAGAATTCGCGGCGCAGCTGATAGTCTACCGAGTAGCCCACACGGAATTGCCCGTCAAAGGCAACGTAGACGACCGCGCTGTTCTTCCGCTTTTTATAGTTCTTCTCATTGTCCCTGCGGGGCAGACGCACATCGCGTGCCGTAAGATAATCATAATCACCCATCATCACGCAGGTAATGCCGTTCATATAAAGCGTCATGCCGTTTTCGGATACGCTCATGATCTCTATCTTGACTCCATCGGGATCGTTTTGGTTTTCTTCGCCCGCAATATTTGCAAGCGTTCCGCCCAGGGCACGTAAAAGTACGCGGGTCTTTTCCATGTATGTGCCAATATCGCTGTCACCGCGCACCGTGATCTGTGAAGAACCATATGCAGTAAACATCTGTCCCGCATCAAACATTAATGCCTTGACGTCCTTATATTCTTCAGGTGCACCTGCCCCAATCACCGCACAACCGTGCTGCATGAGTGTCTTACCTGCCACAAATGCAGGGATAGCACCGAACAGCAACATGGAGAGCGGCATGGCAGCGTTGATGCACACCATAAACGCGGTCAACGCATTCATGCCTTGCCCCGTGGCAATATAGCCGGCAGATGCACAGGCAATGGCGCATACCAGAATGATACTGTAAATAATGCTCAAAGCCACGCTGCGCTCCACACCTGCGCCCGTACGGCGAAAATAGCCGCCCACAAAGCTCAGACTGCGCACACGGTATGCACCCACGCGCGACTTTTGCAACTGCTCGTCACCCTGAACGGGCAGACGGGAATGCACGGAGGCATCCGCCACCTTTTCAATCCCGTAACGCGGCTTGCCCGTGCGCACGACCTTGAAATTGCGCTCCTGGTTATACAGGTCCAGCACATCGGCAATGGTACAAAGCGTCAGCGCAAGCATAGGAATACTGTTGAACATCATGTAGTGTCGATGAGTCAGGAACGCCAACACGATGTCGTAGACCAATGATGCAGCCAGCAGCAGAGCGGGTGCGGAATATAGACTGTGCACACGCGCAAACATACTGCGCAACCCTTCCCACAACCTGCGCCACGACACCGCCGCAGCCACAAACAAGGCAAGTGCCGCAACCAGCGGATAAACGGGAGAGGTAACCACGGTGGGCACACTGTCCTGCAAAAAACCCAACAGATACGCGTTATCCAGCGCAATCAAGGAAAAAAGCATAAACACGCACACCGCCAGGCGCACGATCGCCCATGGCTTTTCGCGGCGATAGGCTTGCTTGATATCTGCCTCATCTGAGGCGTCCAAATATTCCTTGCCGCGCCATGCAAAGCAAAGCGGATTATCGGTGCCCTGCCCTAACAACTTGCGCTTATGTGCAAGAGAAGCATTGCGCACGCGCGCACTGCCCACCTTACCCTTGACCTCTTGCTCATAACCGAGCGCCGCCATCATATGAATATCCTTTTCATCAAACCGCACGCCCCGGATGCCGCTGTCTGCGGTTTGTGCCTCGGGCTTTGCCACGCGCCCCTGCTGAGGGTCGTTTTCGGGATATGCGGGCACGTCTGCGGTGAGCGGTTGATCCAACACAAACTCGGGTTCGGGCTCGTTTTGTGCTTCTTGCTCGCCAAGCGTCGAGGGTTGATTATCCTCGGCAGCAGCAGTGGACCCTGCAGGAATATCCGCCGAGTAATCGGCACGCATTTGCGCCTTGACTGCCGCTACGGATTGCTTCCATTCTTCCAAGGAGTCCAGCAGCATATCCACATAATTTTCTTGCTGTTCAGGCTCGGATTCTATGTATTCTTCTTGTTCAGCTTCAACGACTTCTTCATCCTCAAGGATCTCGTCATCCTCGATGATCTCGTCGTCCTCGATGATCTCATCGTCCTCGATGATCTCGTCGTCCTCATCTAAGAGCTGCTCCAGCTCATCCCGGGCGACCAAGGCTTCATATTCTGCGATCTCAGCGGCATCCTCGTCGTCGATCTCATCATCCTCATACCATGGCAGATCGTTTTCGGGGATCTCCTCGATGACTGTCACGGGCGACTCGAACCTGGGCTCTGCCGACACATTCGACTCTTCCGGGCTCTCCTGCTCCTGCCGAAACTGCTCCTCGATCTGTGCCTGCGCCTGCTGTTTGATCTGCTCCTTGATCTGCTCGGCATCCGCAAGCTCATTTTCATACGCCTCTTCGGGTTCGTTTTCGGGCGATGGGCGAATCGCCCCTACGATGGGTTCTTTCTCGAGTTCCTCATCAAACTCGTCCTCTAACGCCTCTTCAAGCTCTTCCTCGTCCTCATCAGGCATAAAGTCCTCGGCGCTGTAGAGATCGGCACTCTTTTTCTCGGCGGCAGGCTTGCTCTTGCTCTGATTGCCAAACATTTCTACCAACATTTTTGCAAACGCTTCGTCGTCCGCCTCCGCGCTTGCGTCGTCGCTCTCGGTATGTTCCGCGCTCTCATACGACTTCTTCAGACGCTCTACCATCTCGTCCACACTTTCACCCGAATACTCCTGCTTCTTCTTTGCCAAGCTACCGCCCCCTTTCTTTTAAATTCTGTTGCATATCAGCTCTGTCTGTGCTGCTTAGCCGCCTCGGCGAGAATGACCGACGCAGCAGTAGATACGTTAAAGGAATTGACTTTGCCGTACATGGGAATGGAGGTGATGATATCAGCCTCCTTGGTAACGAGATCGGATACGCCGTTGCCCTCGCTGCCGAATACCAGTGCGCAGGGTCCTCGAAAATCGGTCTCATAATAAGGCTTGCCTCCCGCCTCGGCTGCAAATACCCACACACCTTCCTTTTTGAGAGCGCGTACGGTTGCGCCGATATTGGCAACCTTGGCAATGGCAAGGTGCTCCACCGCACCTGCAGACGCCTTGGATACCAGCGGCGTAAGTCCCACGGCACGGCGCTTGGGAATAATCAGTCCATGAGCACCGCAACCCTCGGCACAACGGATAAGTGCGCCCAGGTTATAGGGATCGGTGATACCGTCCGCAATCACGATCAGCGGCACCTCACCACGCTGACGTGCAATTTCCAGAATATCCTCGGGCGTGCAATATTCCTTTTGGGCAGCCATGGCAACAATGCCCTGGTGGGGTGCAAAGCCTGCCATGTGGTCCAGTTTGTCCTTATCTACCTCAACGATCGGAATACCGCGCTCTACCGCCATGGCGACCAGCACCACGATCGAGCCCTCGCGGTCTCCTCGTCTGACCAGGATCTTATCGATCTCTCTGTCGGACTTAAGCAGCTCACGCACCGCGTTTCTGCCAATGACCAATCCCGTATCCTCCATCTCCTCGTCCGCAAGCGGCTCTGTACGCTTTTGCGGCTTGGAAGCACGATATTTATCCTGACGGTCTGCGGCAGGGTGCTGCTTTTGCTTGTGCTGATTGACGGCGCCTTTATTCTTCTTGTTGTATTCCATAATTATGTTCCTTTCCTTCATTACCCCGAGATTTTCCGACAGAATTCTGAATGAGTGCAACTCGATTTACATACACTATTCATTATAACATAACTTGTCCCGTTTGTACAGGCTTATTTGCGAAAAATCTCATATTGCATAAGGATTTGGCGCAAAAATCGTTCGCCACAATCCGACAAGCACTGCCCTTCTGTTCCGATTTCCGATATTTTTCCCATTTTGTTTGCAGAAATTCTTGCACAAAATCCGCGCTTGTGCTATAATTAGTCCAATGTTTTCGTAGCCGAACGGGAATCGAACCAAGTTGGTTTTGACGGGCAGATTTATCCGATCCCTTCATCTTTTCCCTTGGACATATTGCCTATATGCCCTGCGGGAAAAGCTTTTGGGCTCGAAAAAATCTGCTATGTCAAAACTGCATAGCACCCGCCGGCGAATGCATTTTTGATAGATTTTGGTGTGATTTTGCGCAGCAAGATACAAATCTTGCAAGCGAAAGCGCGCCGAAAAATGCGAAAATGCATCGTCGTCGGGCAATTCGGTTCGATTCCCGTTCGGCTAACTGTTATTACAAAAGCAAAAGAGTTATGCGTATATGCGCTTCGCTTATTGAGCAGGCTTGATCAGCAGAATAACCGCATAGGGCTGCTCGGGTACCGTCACGGTAATTCCATGCTCCATAAGATCTGCGCCCTTCGCCGTCACATCCACGAGCCCATCAAAGTCCGTGATGTGATACTGCTTCTCGGGATCAAGACCCTTGAGGCAAATCGTATTGGTCAGCTTGGAGGATGTCTCCTGGCAAGCGATGGAGGCGAAGCCCTCGTCCAGCTCGGGATCAAAGAACATCCGTCCGTCCCAGCGGTCGGCGTTCGCCGTCCACTCTGTGAGGGTGTAGTAATTGCCATAGAAGTACTTG
>JAZNBB010000045.1:0-3460 GCA_045586845.1 Eubacteriales bacterium | reverse complement strand
GGCTCGAAAAAATCTGCTGCGTCAAAACTGCTCGCACCCGTGGGCGAATGCATTTTTGATAGATTTTGGTGAGATTTTGCGAAGCAAGATACCAATCTTGCGAGTGAAAGCACGCCGAAAGATACGAAAATGCATCGTCCTCGGGCAATTCGGTTCGACTCCCGTGCGGCTAAGGTATGACCGAGGAAGGGATCTGCAAGCAGCACGGAATGTGCCTACCAAAGTAACGTTAAAAAGTATCGAGAACCGCTTCCAGATCCCGTCTGACGGCGCTTTTGCGCCCTGCGCAAAAGTTCGACTCTCGGACGCCAGCTGCTAAAGCAGCAGCCCTACCGCTCAGGATGACACGAAGCGCGCTCAGGATGACTCTAATGGATGCATAATAATCCCCCTTTTACAGCATACTGAAAAAAGAAAAACTTTTTGGAGAATTTTTCATTTTGGTATTGACAAACCGAAAAGTATCTGCTATAATAACCGATGTTGAAAATATTGCGGCATCGCCAAGCGGTAAGGCAACGGACTCTGACTCCGTCATTCCCTAGGTTCGAATCCTAGTGCCGCAGCCAAAAAACGACAATCTTCGACAGAAGGTTGTCGTTTTTACTTTTTCACTTTTCACTCTTCACTTTTCACTAAAATTACCTTGTCGATTTTTGGCAAGTAATAAGTAATAGTGAATAGTGAAAAGGTGCTGATGTAGCTTTTCTCCCTTTGGTCGAAAAGCATTATATTTTACTTGAGTTCGAATCCTTATCGCAAACCTCAGAAAATATCTTTTTCGTAGCCTTTGCACAACAAAAAGAGGGAGCACCTGCGTGTGCTCCCTCTTTTTATTGGCTACGACACTAACGCTTCGAAATAGCTCCGTGCAGATTTTGCTTTACAACTCCTTTCAAATATGCTATAATGAGCGTAGCGAATTCAATCAATTCCTACCCTAAATAATCAATGAAGGAATTGATATACTATCCCCGAAAGGCGGTGGCATTATGAATCACGTTTACACAAAGCCCGAGCTGCTCGCACAGCTCGACGCTCTGCATATCCCGCGCGATGGCGTGGTGCTCATGCACTCTTCCCTGCGCCTTGTCGGGCAGATTGAAGGCGGCGCCGAGGCCCTGCTTGACGCGCTGATCGAATATTTCACCGCCACGGGCGGACTTTTCTGTGTGCCGACGCACACATGGGCAAATCTTTGGGCAACCGATCAAGAATTCATTCTGGACGTAAATAATCCGCACACCTGCCTTGGCGCGTTCTCCGACCTTGCCGTCGCCGACGGGCGCGGCATCCGCTCCGAAAATCCCACGCACTCCATGGTCGTATTCGGTAACCGAGAGAGAGCCGAGGCCTTTGTGGCGGGTGAGATCGACGTGCCGTCGGGCACAGCACCCGAGAGCTGTTACGGCAAAATTTTCAAGATGGGCGGCTACGTGCTGCTCGTGGGCGTTTCACACGCGCGCAACACCTATCTGCACGCGGTAGACGAGATGCTGGGAGTGCCCAACCGCATCACCGAGCAGGCGCGCGAGGTCAAGATCAAGCGCGCGTCGGGCGAGGTGGTCACACGGCATATTCATTGCCACCATTGCACCTTTACCAACGATATTTCGGCCCGTTTCCCGCAATTTGAAACCGCATTCCGTTACCACGGCGCCATCACCGACGGCCGTCTTGGCGACGCGCCCGTGCAGGCCTGCGACGCGCGCTTGATGAAGCAGGTCATGGAAACCGTCTTTTCCCGCGCTGACCGCGACCCCCTATCCGACGAAGCGGCCCTGCCACCTTTATGGTACGTAAAGCAGGCATGACCCGCCTCTTTACTCTTTACATTCAAACGCGAGTATGATATAATCAATACAGTAAGACACGGAGGTGCAGAATGTACGAAAAGGAAGAAAAAAGGAGAGTCAAACGGCGCGATGAAGTGATCAAGGATCATAAGCATGCGGCGCTGTTGAGCGCGGCTTTCACAGTTGCGATCCTTGCGCTCTGTTATTTGATTTTTTTACCCCTGGGCATTGGCTCTATTTACCTGGCAATCGCGGAATCCAACGGCTTTGTGGCACTCATATTGCTGTTTTCCTTTTTCGCTTTGGTTTGTTTTGCATCCTGCATCATTCCAACAGTCTCCCTTGGCAAGGATCTCGGATTGGAGCTGGCAATACTGACCGATCGCTACACGCTTGAGCTTGACCGCATTGAGCTGCTGGAGCTCAAAACCGAAGTCGAGTGGGTTCGCAACACCCTCAGAAAAGGATATCACCGCGAATACGTGACCAATCAGTACGCATATTTTGCCAAACACGGCAAAGTCAAGACCAAGCAAGAGCTGAAACAAGACGAGGAATGCTACGTATTTGTCGCTCTTACCAAAAAACCGAAAATCGTAGCCGTTTACCAAGCCGATGAATATGTGATCGAGGATAGATAACATGAACCAAAATGATAGCAAAGTCATACTGACGCGCACGGATATCGTGCAGCAGCACAAGCGCGATCAGCTTTCAGAGTGCTTGCAGATACTTGTCGGCACAGGCATATTTGTACTCCTTGAGGCACTTGCCCTTTGGATCACCCTGACAAATTGGTATGACTTTCATTGGCTGATTTGTGTGGGATCTGTATTGATGATCGGATTTTTTGGAGTAATGGCTGTGCTGTTGGCCATAGAAACAGGCAAAAGCGGCATCCGTTTATGGTGTCTGCACGGCGGAAATTACGCCATCGAGATTGACCGCGTAAGGCTTCTGGAGTGCAAGACCGAGGAAGAATACAAGGTCTCCCGCAACGGGAACGGTCACACCGAGATCGTGACCAACCAATACGTATATTTTGAAAAATACGGCAAGGTCAAATCAAATCGCCCGCTGGCAAACGGGCAGGAATGTTATCTTTTGGTGGTGCTGACCAAAAAGCCGCACGTGCGAGGGTTCTGGGAATGTGACATTCACGAGATAAAAGGAGTTTGATTATGAAAAAATACGATATTGCAGCATACGTTTGGCCGTCCTACACGGGTGACGAGCCTCGCTCCCGCATTTTCTGGCCCGAGGGCTACGGTGAATGGCAGACCGTTAAGGCCATGACCGCCCGTTTTCCCGGCCACCAGTGGCCGCGCAGGCCGCGCTGGGGTTACGTGAACGAGGCCGACCCCTACGTCATGGAAATGCAGATCGAAGCCGCTGTTTCTCACGGCGTCAACGTATTCATCTATGACTGGTACTGGTTTGACAGACGTCCCTTCCTCGAGAATTGTCTTAACGACGGCTTCCTAAAGGCTAAAAACTGTAACAAGATGCAGTTCTACATAATGTGGGCAAATCACAATGCAAACCACCTCTGGAACAAGGAATTATCCGACACGGAGTGCGGTGAAACCGTAATCTGGCAGGGCGGAATCGACCGCGCGGGCTTTGAGTCCATGGCTGAAAGACTCGTGGACAAGTACTTCGGC
>JAZNBB010000044.1:0-3913 GCA_045586845.1 Eubacteriales bacterium | reverse complement strand
GATCGGTACAGTTCCGGTAAAAAGTTAGAGGAGAGTCCGATGGACTCTCCTCTAACTTTTTGGTGGAGCATAGGGGACTTGAACCCCTGACCCCAACACTGCCAGTGTTGTGCGCTCCCAACTGCGCTAATGCCCCTTGACCCGTTCAGTATAGCATAGAATCTCATATTTGTAAATAGAAAAAATAAAAAAACTTTGAAATCCGTTGTCAAACAGCCAAAAATATGCTAAAATAGGGGTAATATCAAATCAACACGAGGTATCTCATGCACAACAAACTCACAAAAATTGACATACAAAAAATGGAAGAGGAGCTGGCAGAGCGCCGCAGCCGCAATCCCGCCCTGCGTGAGGAGGTCAAGCGTACGCGCGAATACGGCGACCTTTCTGAAAACGACGAATACCGCTGCGCTAAACGCGAATACAACGCCAACAAGAGCCGCATCCGCTATCTTGAAAATATGATCGAGACCGCCATCATCGTAGAAACCGACTCCCGCGAGGGTGTGATCGGTCTTTTCGACCGCGTTAAGATCTACTACCCCGAGGACGAGGAATACCGAGAGATCCGTCTTGTCACCACTCTGCGCAATGACGTATTCAAGGACTGCATTTCGCAGGACTCCCCTTTCGGCAAGGCGCTGATGGGCAAACGTGTGGGGCAGACCGTCACGGTGCACGTAAACGCGCAGGTCAGCTACCCCGTCAAGATCCTTGAGGTCATCAAGGGTGAAGATGACCCCGATCTGCCGATTTCTACTTATTGAGATTGAAAATTGCGAGGTGACATCTGTGTTTGATAAGCTCAAAGCCAAGATTCTGTTCGAAAAACTGCTATGCCGTCCCGACATTGACAAGGCATATGCCATGGTAGACCCAAGCGACTCCTGGTACGATACCATTTCCAAGGTGCACAAGTCCCTGCAACAAATACAGACACTTCCCCATCAAACGCTGCAGCTGACAAGCCACGACGGTCTTGCTTTGCAAGGCATCTATTACCCACATCAAGACAGCGATGTCACGGTCATCTGCATCCACGGCTACACCAGCCATGCCGAGCGCGAGTGGGCGTTCCCGGGCCTTTTCTACCATTCGCTGGGCTACAACGTACTGATCCCCTATCAGCGTGCACACGGACCGAGCGAGGGCAAATACCTCACCTTCGGCGCGCTGGAACACCTTGACGTAATGGGATGGATCCGTATTGTCAATCAGATGACCCCAAATGGGCGCATTGTATTGCACGGTCTGAGCATGGGCGGTGGCATCGTGCTGGACCTTTCGGACAAGGATATGCCCGGCGTTTGCTGCCTGATTGCAGATGCTCCAAGCACCAGCATCAAGGACTTCTTTTATAACGTAGCAGGAGAGGTGTTCAAAAAGGATCGGGATCGCGTCGCCGCGCACGCGCTTGTCATGTTCAAGCAGAAATTCGGTGCAGATGCCGCAAGCTTTGAAGCCATGGAGCTGATCAAGAACTGCAAATATCCCCTGTTGCTTGCCGCAGGCAGCAACGAGAACCGAGCAGAAGGCTTTGACGAGATCAAAAAACGTAGTCCAAGCCCGACCGAATCCGTGATTCTCCCCGGTTGCGACCACGGCAACGGTATGTATAAGCAGACCGAGTTGTTTCAAACAACCATCAATTCGTTTATTTCCCGTTATCTTTGATCGAAAAAACATATCAAAAGCGAGGTGATCCCATGTCCATACAGATTCTCTGCCCCGATTATGTACAGGCTGTACTGCACGCTCTGCATGATGCAGGTCATGAGGCATATGTTGTTGGCGGTTGCGTGCGCGACAGCTTACTGGGTGCGACCCCCAAGGACTGGGATATCACCACCTCGGCACTCCCCGAGCAGACCGAGCAAGCCGCGCTTGCCGCAGGACTCAAAACCTTCCGCACCGGCATCAAGCACGGCACCATCTCGGTACTCTCGGGCGGTATAACCGTAGAGTGCACTACCTACCGTGTAGACGGTTCATATAAAGATTCCCGTCATCCGGAAAGCGTCAGATTCACCCCCAGTCTTGTTGAGGATCTTGCCCGCCGCGATTTCACCGTAAACGCCATGGCGGCAACGCCCTCGGCAGACGGTTGGGAGATCATTGATCCCTTTGACGGACAAGCCGATCTGCAAGCAGGCATCATCCGCTGCGTTGGTAATCCCATCAAGCGTTTTGGCGAGGACGCCTTGCGCATCTTGCGCGGTGTGCGCTTTGCTGTGCGCCTGGGCTTTGTCATTGAGGACAAGACAGCCAACGCCATGTACGCAAGCGCGGGTGGGCTGAAAAACATCTCGCGTGAACGTGTACGTGAGGAGCTGATGGGCATTTTGCAAAGCCCCGATCCCGAAAATGCTGTCAAGATCATGAAAAAGCGCGCCTTGTTGAAATTCGTATTTCCTCTGGTTGATGTAACCGCCTCTGTCAAGGGCGTGGGTACTCTGCCGGCAGATCAACCGCTTTTGCGCCTTGCTTACCTGCTTTACGACGCGCCCGATGCTGCCGTGCAAGCCACGCTTTCCGATCTGAAATTCTCGGGTGCGGACGCAAAGTACGTGCGTATGCTTTTGGCTTTGCGCGGACATCAACTTGAAAACACCCCTTTGTTTGCAAGAGAAATGATCGCCCTGTACGGTAAATATACCCTGCCTGCACTCGCACTGCGCGCTTTACGCGGCGAGGACACTTCTGCACTGGCAGATACGGTACAAAAACAGCTCGAGGCAGGCGTGTGCGTCAAGGTTGCAGACCTTGCCGTGAGTGGCAAAGACCTTGCCGAGATCGGTATTCCCAAGGGGCGCGAGATGGGCAACGTGCTGAACGCGCTGCTTGCCGAGGTCATGAAAAGTCCGGAACTGAACACAAAAGAATCTCTGCTTGCATTGGCAGAACGAACGTACAAGGAGAAATGATGTATTCCGTAACTCCGAAAAAGCAAAATAAGCTGACAGGACTTGCCACGCTTGCCTGCTTTGCGTGCGGCGTGGGCGTGTTTGCCGTGTCGATCATCAACACCACACTGCCCTATCTGACACTGGCGGCGCAAATGCTCGGTGTGCTGTTTCTGACTGTGGGCATTTATCTGTACAGCAGATTTGTAATCCGCACATATACCTATACAGTGCAGCCGGGTGGCATTTTTGATGCAGAGGGACGCGAACTTTACGATTTGATCGTAACCGAAACGATTGGCAAAAGCAAGCAGCGTACGGTGTGCCGACTTTCACTGCGCGATATCGTATGGGCACAGGTACGCCCCATGCGCGCCACTAAGAAAAACGGGCTAAAAAAAATCGAGGCGCATCACGACGGCGGACACAAATTTTCCTATTGTGTTGACCTCGTGCCGGAAATGGTGATTGTGATCGGCGATGCCGACGGAAACGTGGTCGTGCTGACACACGACGCATATCTTTATGAGATCTTGAATCAAAATCGCTATTAAAAACCGAAAATAAATTGTCAAAAATTTTTTCAAAAAGGTATTGACAAACAAAAAAGAATCTGCTATAATACTGCATGTTCCGTTCACGACGACTCTGCTCGTGAGAATGTGCTGGTGTGGCTCAATGGCAGAGCAGCTGATTTGTAATCAGCAGGTTGATGGTTCGACTCCGTTCACCAGCTCCAATATGGGGGATTTCCCGAGCGGCCAAAGGGGGCAGACTGTAAATCTGTTGTCACTGACTTCGGTGGTCCGAATCCACCATCCCCCACCAACAAAAAAGACTAATTTGTCTACCGGACAAAATAGGCTTTTTTGAATGGTGTTTGCCTTCGGCAAATGATGCAAAGGCTTCGCCCAATGATGACGGCTACGCCTAATGATGCGTGCCTGACGGCACATTGAGGCAAACATCACATCATTGCGGAACGAAGTGGAGCAACATCATTTTGAGCG
>JAZNBB010000043.1:0-3001 GCA_045586845.1 Eubacteriales bacterium | reverse complement strand
TTCCTAAGACCGCTTGGCCACCGACTTAAGGCAACAAACAAAAGGCTCCCTCCGGGAGGGAGCTCCCGACGAAGTCGGGTGAGGGAGAATGCGTGACAATAAAACATATCAAAACTTCAAAGTTACGCGGGCTCCTTCCGTCACGCTTCGCAGCGCCCCCCAAAGCTCATTTCATTCGCTTCGGGAACCCCTGCCGCATGCCACCTTCCTCCCGGAGGAAGGCTTTTTTGCTAATCCCATTATACCACAAATCGGCAGAGAAAACAAGTTCTCTGCCGACATTTTGTGCACGCAAATTCTCCGTTAAGAGTATCACGCCAAACCGCGGGCGCATTTTTCATAAAAATCAAAGCATTGCCAGGATCTCTTGGGCATTGGTGTCGGGCTTGACCTTGGGCATGACGTGGGTAATCATTCCCTGTTCGTCAATGATAAAGGTAGAGCGCGTAATGCCAAGACCTATCTTTCCGTAAAGCTTTTTCTCGGTCCAAACACCGTATGCATCAATAGCGACGCGGTCGGGATCGGAGAGCAGAATAAAGGGCAAGCCGTATTTCTCTGCAAATTTTTCGTGTGATGCAACGCTGTCGCGGCTGATGCCGATCACCACGACGTTCTTTTCTTTAAAGGCTTGATATGCCGATGCAAAGGCGCAAGCCTGGCGCGTGCATCCCGGAGTATTGTCCTTGGGATAGAAATACACGACCACCTTTTTTCCAAGGAAGTCGGAAAGAGAGACGGGGTTGCCGTTCCGGTCGTTGAGCGTAAAATCGGGTGCTTTTTGTCCTACTGTTAACATAATATCCTCCTAACTTTTGAATCCTCACCGTGGAGCTCTGCTCCAAAAATGGGTTGGGACCCATTTTTTGGTGTGGTTTAGGCGCGAATGCATACTGAACAAACAGGTACAGTAAGATTTCACGCTTATTGCGGTTCGAATACTTTTAAAACCTCACCGTGGAGCTCTGCTCCAAAAATGGGTTGGGACCCATTTTTAGGTGAGGTTTGTGCGTGAATGCATACTGAACAAACAGGTACAGTAAGATTTCACGCTTATTGCGGTTCGAATACTTTTAAAACCTCACCGTGGAGCTCTGCTCCAAAAATGGGTTGGGACCCATTTTTAGGTGTGGTTTAGGCGCGAATGCATACTGAACAAGCGAGTAAAGTAAAACTTCGCGGCTATTTTTCTTCAACTTGCTTGCCGCAAATATGCTCGGGCGTAAGTTTTAAGAGCAGCGTTCCCTTTGCAAGGCGTTCAAGCTCGTGCTCAATAAATGCATCATCCTTTGTGAATTGCTTGCTTAGTGCACGGCAGATCGGCACGATCTTCTCTTCGTCTCTGATCATTTCGATACGCCCGAACACCACCACGCTGCGCACCAAAAGTGCCCAATCGCCCGGAATGGGCTTACCCGGCTCGGTGACGCAATAGCACACCTTATCCGAAGCGGTCAGCGACTCGGTGCGGTGGCTGCAGGTTCTCCTGCCCGTATGGAAATACAGGCAGCCGTCATCGGGATTATAGTAGTGGTTAATAGGCGCAGCATAGGGGTATCCGTCGTCACCGTTGACGCTGAGTACACCGCGTTTGAGCTTACGTAAAATCTTGATGCAGTCTTCTTTTGAAAGCTGCTTGCTTTGTCTGACCATTTCTCGAAACATATATAGACTCCTTAAGTAAGATTCATTGGGTATAGTATATCATATCGGCAGCGACTTCGTCAAGCAATATTGACACGGTTTTATGGATATGTTATAATATTTTCAATATTCACAAAGGACGGTATTATTATGAAATACAGAACTTTAGGAAATACAGGGCTGTACGTCAGCGAGATCGGCGTTGGCGGAGAATGGCTGGAACGTCATAACGCCGAGGAGGTCAAGGCGGTCATGGATGCTTGCTACGCGCAGGGCATCAACATTGTTGATTGCTTTATGTCTGAGCCCAACGTGCGCACCAACATCGGTAACGCCATTAAGGAAAACCGCGAGAAATGGATCGTACAGGGACACGTAGGCTCTGCCTGGCGTGACGGGCAATACGTGCGTACGCGCGACATGGACGAGGTCAAGGCGGCTTTTGCGGATCTTTTGGCAAGATTTCAGACAGATTATATTGATCTTGGCATGATCCACTTTGTAGATAAGCTTGAAGACTGGAAAACCGTTCTGGAATGCGGATTTATGGACTATATGATCGAGCTTAAAGCAAGCGGTGCGATCAGACACATAGGACTTAGCACGCACAACACTACCATAGCAAAACTTGCAGTCGAGCATGGCGCGGTTGAGGTGATCCTGTTTTCGCTCAATCCTGCCTACGATCTACTGCCTCCTACAGAGAACATTGACGATTTCTTTGTCGACGAATACGACGCGAAGTTCGCCGGCATTGACCCGGAGCGTGCAAACCTGTACAAGCTTTGCGAGCAGAAGGGCGTGGCGATCACGGTCATGAAGGGACTTGGCGGCGGCAGACTGCTGGATGCAAAGCGTTCGCCCTTTGGCGTGGCACTCACTCCCGTGCAATGTCTGCACTATGCCCTGACCCGTCCCGCAGTTGCCAGCGTGCTGATCGGCTTTGATAACGTGGCACAGATCCCCGCATCTCTTGCTTACGAAAGCGCGACCGAGGACCAAAAGGATTATGCCACCGTGCTTGCCAACGCGCCCAGACACGCGTATAGCGGACAGTGCACCTATTGCGGACATTGCAAGCCCTGCCCTGTCAATATCGATATTGCCATGGTCAACAAGCTCTATGACCTTGCGACCATGCAAGATGGCGTGCCTGCTTCGGTACGGGAGCATTATTTGGGTCTTGACGCACACGCAGACGATTGCCTTGCCTGCGGTGCATGCGAGGCAAGATGTCCGTTTGACGTGCCGGTAATTGAGAAAATGAAGACCACGGCGGAATTGTTCAAATAAAAGCAACTCCAATACACGGTAAGTTTTGATCAAACTTTTTTAAAAGTTTCCGCGGTCGAGGGCG